>JBHHXL010000468.1:0-3543 GCA_046757065.1 Anaerolineae bacterium | reverse complement strand
GATCACTTATCTTAACCAGACTCATTCTTGACTGGGAGCAATAGCCTCCTGGGAGTAGAATGGAGGATGTCAGTCCAAACCCATATTTACTCTACAGGAGGCATTGCTATGTTAGTTGAGATTGAACGCTTCGTCAATTGGTTGCGGCGACGCAACCCCCAGGCGCGGACCTGGCGCGATTACGGTTACGACCTCAAACAGTTCGTGGCCGTGGTCGGTGACCAGCCGCCCGATGCGGTCACGTTTCGTGACGTGGACCGTTTCATCAACCGTCAGGCAGTGCGCGGTTTCAAACCCAGCACTATCAATCGCCGTCTGGCCGCGATCATGTCGTTGTACACCTTTCTGGCCGACGATGATCCGCTGCTGGTTTGTCCGGTGCGGCCGCACCGGCACGGCTTAAAGGAACCGCAGCACCTGCCCCGTCCGGTGCCACAGGAGGATGTGCGCAAATTCTTTGCGGTGATCCACGATGCTCGGGATCGGGCGATGTTCATTTTGATGTTAAGGTGCGGTTTACGCATCTCGGAGGTAGCCCAGTTACAACTGGCCGACCTCTACCTGGACGAAATCCTGCCGCGTCTGGTGGCAAACGGCAAGGGCAGCAAAGAACGCTCGGTGTATCTCTCCCCGCAGGCGGAACGACCCTTGCGGGCTTACCTGGCCCAGCGGCCACCTGTAGCCAGCGATTTTGTGTTTGTCAGTTACCTGGCCGACGGGCTGTCTACCACGGCCATTCACAAACGCCTGATGCGCTACCGCGCCCAGGCTAAGGTAATTCTGACCGCGCATCAACTGCGCCATACCTTTGCCAACGATTTACTCAACGCCGACGTGCCGGTGACCAGTATCCAGAAACTTTTGGGGCACACCTGGCTGGAAACCACTCAAACCTACGTGGCGGCCAATGATCGGCAAGTGCAGGCCGATTACGACGCGGCCAGTCGCAAACTGGAGGGCTGGCAATGAAGGCCACAGACACCTCTGTTGCCCAACGCTATGATCGCGCTTTGCGCTACGCTCGTCATCACCACCTGCCGCCCGATTACCCGGTGCCCCAGCCCACCGCCGCCTGGCCGCCGGAGAATATCACCTTGCTTGAAGATTACCGGAACTGGCTGCTCAGCGGCGGGGCCAGCCCCTACACGGTGAACATCATCTACTTGCCGATGGCCGGGCACGTTTTGGGCCTGTCGCTCAAACCGCACGACCAACTCGATCTGGAGACCGACCTGGTCCCGGCGATGGACTACATCCTGGCCAAGCAATTGAGTGTCCACTGGACCAAGGTCAGCCGCAACGCCCTGGACAAGTTTCGCCGGTTTCTGCGCCAGCAGCGCGGCCACACGGAGGTAATGGCGGCGTTGCCTGAGCAGAGTTACTACCACGGTCTCTACTGCGCCGGGCTGCCGGATTGGCTGGTGGAAGCGTTGACCCGCTACCAGCATCTGCGCCAGCCCAACTGGCGACCCGCCCGGCTACATCAACAGTTAATCCGTTTCTGGCACGGTCACACCGATCTCTGGCGCTGGCTGTTTGCACACTACGCCATCCCCCAACCGCTGGAGGTCAAACGCAAACACATCTTCGCCTACCAGGACGAGCGCCTGGCTAACGGCGCTGCCGTCAGCAGTATCAATCACCATTTGCGTTGCTTCCAGGCATCCCTGCGTTTCTTGCAAGAGCAGGACTACGCTGTCCCCCAGGCGTTGCTGCGACTGCCCGGCCTCAAACAGCCCGACCGCCTGCCCCGCTTCTTGACCGACGAACAAGTGGCCTGCCTGCGGGATGATATTGAGCAGCGCGTAGTTCAGGCTTCATCTGCACCCCAACACCGCAATGCCCTGCTGGACCGGGCCGCCTTTTACCTGTTGTGGCAGGGCGGCCTGCGGCTGGGCGAGGTGGAAGAACTGCGCCTGGACGACCTGGACTTAACCAGACGCAAACTCACCGTGCGCGACGGCAAGGGCCGCAAAGACCGCACCGTGTACCTGACCCGTACCATCGTCCGGGCGCTGCAAGCCTACCTGGCGGTGCGTGGGATGGGGCCCACCGACCACGTGTTTCTCTACCGCAACCGGGCCATCCGTAAAGACCTGCTGCACAGCCGCATCCGCGATGCCGGACGGCGGGTGGGGGTCAAGGTTTCACCCCACCGCTTGCGCCACACTTGCGCCACCCAGCTTTTGAACGCGGGCTGCCGGGTGACCTCCATCCAGAAACTGCTGGGCCACCGGCGGCTCAACTCAACGATGCTCTACGCCCGGGTCCACAATCGGACCGTGGCCGAAGATTACTACACCGCGATGGCCAGGATCGAGGGGCGGCTCAACCTGGTTCCCGACGATGACCGGCCGGCCTCGGCCCCGGTCTTGGGCCTGATAGACCGCTTGCAGGCCGACCCCCTGACCGAGCGCCAGCAGGCAGCGGTAGCAGGTTTGCAGGCCTTCATCCTGACCCTGGCGGAACCGGCCACAACCGGTATTCCGGTTGAGCTCCCCCTTTCTGTGGCCTGACCAAGGGACCAGAGCCGGCGAAGCGAAGCCCAAACAGCCCACCGTCCGGCGCGCAGACCGGGTCAAGGGCATCGAGCGCAGCGCCCCTTGACCCGGTCGAGCACCGGGCGACAATGAACAGGGCTTCGCTTTGGTCAGGCGTTGGGTATCGTATCTCCATCCAACCTACGCATTTATCTTACGTTGTACAAGTTCCAATAAGAAATCTCCAAAATCCTTCGCGATAATCTCCTTGAGTTGCTCTTCAGGCGGATAACCTGGCTGATAAGCAACAATGGGAGCTTCATTGTTTTTCATCATTGCCAAATCAAGACAGAATAGTTCTCCATCGCCGACTTCGTAAATTACGACTAAGTTATGAGGGAGATTCACTTGCTGACGTTGGCGAATAGTATACCAAACTGCATCAGGAACACCGGACTCGTCGAAGTCCTCATGAATTACACCAAGTATTTCATCAGAACCAACATTACCTGCACCAAATTCGAGAAGAAACCGACGATATGTTGATGGAAATCTCAGCCCCAACTTTCTTTCGGCTGCTTGTATTAACGATTCCTGTCGAGGACCGGCGAAGAATCCGATTTCGGGGTATTTTGCCAATATTGTAACGGCTTCGTCATAGCTTTGCATACTCATTGAATATCCCTCTTTACTCCCCGCTTAAAAAATCCAAAGCGCGGTTCATCCAGTACTGTTCTCGCCAATCCCTAAAGGCATCACGATCGATCCCAGAAGGAATAGTACTGGGGTTAATGTGGATTGTCGAAGAATTTCCTTCATGAAAGGTTTGGGTAACCTCCGCCAGCGGGCCTTCTTGTGTCTGCAACATATGATGCAATGTTATGCTGTGGCCATCTGGCCCTTTTGGTGCAAGACCTTCCTGCATCCGCTGAAGATTTGTTCGACCGAGTTCATCTGTCAGGTTAGGATCTATTAGATCGTCCCTCTGATAAACCTTGTTACCTTCGAAAGTTATGGTCCGGTTCCACAACCTTGATGCAGTCGATCCACCAGTCGGCAGGGT
>JBHHXL010000467.1:0-3554 GCA_046757065.1 Anaerolineae bacterium | reverse complement strand
CCGATCAACGTGGCCGTGGCGTAGTGGCGCAGATAGCCACTCTGCAATTTGCCCAGCAGCCCGCCCAGCCCGCGCACCAGCCGGGCCGAGCCATCGACCAGGACGAAATCGATCAATCCTTTGTCGATGACCCCGGCGGAGAAGCGGGCCAGGCCGCGCCCGGGGCGGACAAAGAGCGCCTCGTAAATCTCATCGACGTAATATTTGCGGGCCAGCAGGTTGTACAGGGCCGGAAACCTGGCGGCGGCCTGGACGGGAATGTGCGGCGAACGGACGTACACCAGGTAGGCCAGGCCGATGCCCAACAGGGCCACGGCGCTGGAGACGGCCAGCAGACCGACCTCGGTGGGCGCGGCCAGATGTGGAGGATGGATCGCCAGCGCCGTTTCCAGGCCCTCGAAGGTCGGCTCCAGCCAGCCCTCGATCCAGTTGGGCAGGCCCAACCCGGCGGGCAGGCCGAGCAGACCGCCCACCACCGACAGGGCGGCCAGAATCCACAGCGGCGCGGTCATCACCGGCGGGTTTTCGTGAGCGTGATCGTACAGTTCCCGGTCGCGCGGCTGGCCGTAGAAGGCGACGAAGATGGCCCGGAAGATGTAGAACGCCGTCAACAACGCCGTCACCAGGCCGATAAGGTACAAAACCGGCCCGGCCCAGGGCGCGATCTGGGGGGCAAAGGCGAAGGCCCGGGCCAGGATTTCATCTTTCGAGAAGAAACCGGACAGCAGGGGAAAGCCGGCCAGGGCCAGACCGCCGATCACGAACGTGACGTGCGTCACCGGCATCCTGGCCTTCAGCCCGCCCATACGCCGGATGTCGATCACGTCGTGCAGGGCGTGCATCACCGAGCCGGCGGCCAGGAACAACAGGGCCTTGAAAAAGGCGTGGGTCACCAGATGAAACAGCCCGCTGGCGTAGGCCCCCACCCCCACGGCCATAACCATATAGCCCAACTGCGAAATGGTGGAGTAGGCCAGCACGCGCTTCAAATCGAACTGGGCCAGGGCGATGGTGGCCGCGTACAAGGCCGTCAGCCCGCCGGTGAAGGCCACCACCAACGACACCTGCGGGGCCAGGGCGTACAGGATGTGGCTGCGAGCGATCATATAAACGCCGGCGGTGACCATCGTGGCTGCGTGGATGAGGGCTGACACCGGCGTGGGGCCTTCCATCGCGTCGGGCAGCCAGACGTAGAGCGGAATCTGGGCGCTTTTGCCGACGGCCCCCACGAAGAGCAAAGCCGTGATCAGGGCGATGGTCCCTTGCAGCGCCGGTTGGAGTTGCGGCGCGGCCTCGAAGACGGCCTGGAAGTTCAGCGTGCCAAAGGCGGACCAGATCAGAAAAACGCCCAGGGCAAAGCCGAAGTCGCCGATGCGGTTGACGATGAAGGCTTTCTTGCCCGCATCGGCGGCTTCCGGCTTGAAGAACCAGAAGCCGATCAACAGGTACGAGCAGAAGCCGACCAACTCCCAGCCGACGTACAGGCCCAGGTAGTTATCGGACAGAACCAGGATCAGCATACTGGCAATGAAGAGGTTCAGGTAGGTGAAGAAGCGCGGCACCCGCTGGTCGTGGTCCATATAGCCGACGGCGTAGACGTGGATCAGGAAACCGACGCCGGTCACCACCAGGACCATCAGCATCGACAACGGGTCCACCAGGAGGTTGAGGTCCACGCTAAAATCGCCGATGGCCGCCCAGGTCCAGAGATGAACCGTGGCCCGGTGATGGGCCAATCCCGGCACCTGGGCGAAAACCAGCAGGCCAACCACGAATGAAACCAGCACCAGCAGCGAGCCAAGGACGCCGGCCACCGTCTTGCCCAGCCAGCGGCCAAATAGGCCGTTGATCAACACCCCGGCCAGGGGAGCAGCGATTGAGAGCCAGATGAGATTGAGCATATTTCTTCCAAGGCTAAGGTCAAGTGATGAATTGGGTACTGGTTAACCGGTTAACCAGTACCCAATCAACCAGTTCACCCCTTACCCCCTCAAAGAATGAATGTCATCCACGTTGACCGACCGGGCGTGCCGGTACAGTTCCACCAGAATCGCCAGGCCAATTGCGACCTCCACAGCGGCCACGGTCATAATCATAAAGACAAAAACCTGGCCGGTGAGGTTGTTCAGCTCGCGCGAGTAGGCAATGAAGGTCAGATTGACGGCGTTCATCATCATTTCCACACACATCAGGATGACCAGCGTGTTGCGCCGGATCAGAACGCCGCCGGCGCCGATGGTAAACAGGATGGCCCCTAACAACAAATACCATTGCGTTGGAATCATCGTTACCTCAGCTTCCTTCCTTGCCGCCAGCCAGCCGCCGCCCGCCCAGAACGACAACCCCGACAATGCCCACCAGCAACAAGACCGAAGCCGCCTCAAACGGCAGGATGAAGTCGGTGAAGAGGGCCCGTCCCAGCAGCTCCACCTGGCCGAGGCTGGCTACATCTTCCGGCCTGGCGTTGGCGACGGCGTGCTCCGCGCCCCGGATGGGGTAGGCCAGCTCGAAGACCAGTGTGCCGACCACCGTCAGCAGGATCAGGCCCAGGCCGATCATGACCACGTTCCGCCAGGTGAGCCAGGTGCGGACCTGCTCGCCCAGTTCCGCGCCGAGGAGCATGACCACAAACAGAAACAGGACCACAATCGCCCCGGCGTAAATGATGATCTGGGCGGCGGCGATGAACTGCGCGTTCAGCAGGAGGTACAGGCCGGCCAGCATGCCGAAATTCAGCAGCAGAAAGAGCGCGCTGTGCACGGCGTTCTTGTTGAACACGACGGCCAGGGCCGAGAAAATGGCAGTGCCGCCGAAGATGAAGAAAAGAATGGTTTCTCCCATAAGTTCACATCCGGTTAACGGGTTAACTGGTCAATTGGTTAACCGGTTAACCCGTACCCAATTAACCAATACCCGGTTTACCGCCCTTTCCACGTCCCCGTTCTCACAAACACTTCGTCATCTCGAATAACAACGTGGCCGGGTTCGTCGTGAGGTTCCAGCAACCTTTCCTTGGTATAGATAGCATCCCAGCGATCGTACTCGGCCAGGGCGAAATCGTGTTCCAGAACAATGGCGTCGGTCGGGCAGGCATCCTCGCAATAGCCGCAGAAGATGCAGCGCAGCATATTGATGTCGTACACGCTGGCGTAACGCTCGCCCGGTGAGTAGCGCTCCTCGTCGGTGTTCTCCGCCGCCTCGACGTAAATGCAATCGGTGGGGCAGGCCGCCGCGCACAGGGCGCAGCCGATGCACCGCTCCAGGCCGTTGTCGTGGCGTTTCAGCACGTGCCGCCCTCGAAAGCGAGGGTAAACGGCCACCGGCTCGTCGGGGAATTGGTTGGTCACCGGCTTGTGAAACAGGTGACGGAAGGTGATCCCCATCGAGCGGGCGATTTCTACAGTGCTTTCAACAACTTGCTTCGCGTATGAGGTCATGAAGTCTATTCCTACCGATTTCCGAAACCGAGGTAGTGGGTCGGCCAGGACCTCTCCCCCCTCTAACTCCCCCCGCTGGGGGGAGGACTCTTGCTTCCCCCCCAGCGGGGGGGATTG
>JBHHXL010000466.1:0-3556 GCA_046757065.1 Anaerolineae bacterium | reverse complement strand
GACACTTGACACTTGACACGTAACACGTTTCACGCAACATGCCTCAATGAATCCGGTCCAAAATTAGTGCGCCGCCGGCAGTGAACGGGCCACCTCACGGGCAAACTCAACCAGGTCTTCGGCCTCGGGGTAAACGAGCACCCGGCCCGCCTGGGATGGCGAAAGCCCCAGCTCGGCCAGATCGGCTTCGTCGAACTGCCCGACGATAAAGATGGCCTCAGCCGCCCGCGTTTGCTGCAAGAACTCTCGCAGGCGGGGTTCGTTCCGGAGCCGCTTCAGGCCCGGCGAGCTATCCGGGATGACCACGCACATAGCTTTGGCTGCCAGGGAAAGCGCCCGGTCCAGCATAATATCGGGCACCAGGGCCAGCCCGAAATGCCCGCTCATTCGCCCAGAAACCAGGCCCACCACCTTGACCCGCAGCCCGGCCCGGCGCAGTTCGCTGACAAAGACCGTGGCCGTCGTCTCATCAAACTGTTCGCCCCACAGGACGAAAACATAGTCGGTGAACTTAGACATAATGCAGCGTTGCCCTCGATGGTTTGCTGGCGATCGGATTAGATTGGTTCAATCTCCGAGATTGAACCAATCTAATCCAATCTGGCCCTAAGGGTACACCAAAAAGGGTCCCTGCGGTTCACCATCTCTCTATCATCGTCTATCACCTTTCTCTCATCGATCATCGCCTCGCCAACATTGTTTCAGTCCGGAGTTTGTGGTATCCTGAGACGCAAGGCCGGACGACCGGAGGCCCATCGAAAGGAGGGACTGCCCCCGTGACCGAACTATCCCTGTCGAAACTCCAGGCAGACATTACCCAGGCGCTCAAAGCCTGGCACCGGCCCGGCGCGGAGGCCAGCCCCCTCGATTATCTGCAAATCTTTCAGCAGGCGAGCGGCGGAAATCCCCGCCAGACGACAAACGAGATTCTGCTCGACGCGCTGCAAGCTCTGGCCGCCGAGCATACCGAGGAAGCCGAATTGCTGCGCCTGCGTTTTTTGGATGGAATGGTTATGCACGCCGTGGCCAACCGGCTTAATATCGGCGAGGCCACGGCCTACCGCCGCCAAAAGGAGGCCATCAGGCAATTAGCCCTCATTTTGCAGACCAGGGAGGCGCAGGCCAGGGCTGAACGGCGGGCCATCCTCGAAGGGCGCTTACCGCCGCCAACCTACGTCGAGTTGTTCGGCGTTGAAGGCTACCTGGCGGAATTGCGGGGGGTGATCGCCTCACCGGAGCCGCCGTGGCTGGTCTCCATCGAGGGTATGGGCGGCATCGGCAAGACGGCCCTGGCCGACGCCCTGGCCCGCCAGATCATCGACCGGGGGGTGTTTGATGACCTGGGCTGGGTCAGCGCCAAGCAGCAGGACTTCGTGCCCGGCCTGGGGCTGGAGCAGCGGGACGGTCCGGCCTTCAACGAGGAGGCGCTGATCGACGCCCTGCTGGAGCAATTCGGGCCGGCGGCCGCTCTGGCCCAGCCCCCTGCTCAGAAGAAGCTGGCCCTGGTCGATCTGTTAAAAAAAGCGCCGCACCTGGTAGTGCTCGACAACCTGGAAACCGCCGCCGACTACCAAAGGCTGTTGCCCCTCCTGCGCCAACTGGCCGGGCCGGGCAAGTTTCTGCTGACCAGCCGCCACAGCCTGCAAGCGCACCCGGACGTGTTTTGCCTCAACCTGGGCGAGCTCGGCCAGGCCGACACGCTGCGCCTGATCCGGTACGAGGCCAACCTGCGGAGGATCAACGCCCTGGAACGGGCCTCGGATGCCCAACTGGAGCTCATCTACCGGGTCGTCGGAGGCAACCCCCTGGCCCTGAAGCTGGTGATGGGGCAGATGGCCGTCCTGTCGCTGTCGCAAGTACTGGAAAACCTCAGGCAGGCCCGGGGCAAACCTATCGAGGAACTCTACACCTACATCTACTGGCAGGCCTGGCATATGCTCGACGCCGCCGGGCGGCAAACCCTGCTGGTCATGCCCCTGGTGCAGGACGGCTCGCTGGACCAATTGCAGGTCTTGAGCCAGCTCGAGATCGACGACCTGAGCCGGACCCTGGAGCAACTGGCAACTTTATCCCTGGTGCAGGTGAGCGGCGACCTGGAGGCGCGTCGCTACACCATCCACCGCCTGACCGAAACCTTCCTGCTCAACGAGGCCATCCAATGGCAGATGCCCCGTTAGACGGTGGCCGGGAGCGGTCCGATTTTTTCCGGCAGGGCATCCTGGCTAACGTCCGCTACTGGCAGGCGTGGTTAGGGGAGAACCTGGCCGACGTCGCGGCCCTCGACCGGGAGCGCCGTAACATCGTCAAAGCCGTCTCGTTTGGGCTGGACCTGGAGGAAGCCTGGCCGCATTTGCGCGAACTGATTGAGGCGTTCTCCCCCTATATGGAGCGACGCGGCCACTGGCAGGTCTGGAACCGGGTCTTGAAGCGAGCTATTGAGGCCGCGCCTCGGGCGGGGGACGAGGCCGGGGCGGTGGCGTTGTCGGCCTTGCTGGCCCGGCTGTTGCAACGACAGAGTCGCTTCAAGGAAGCAACTCGTTATTACCGCCGGACCATCCGGGCGGCCCGTCGCCTGGGGGACCGGTTCAACGAAGCGCGAGCATGCAGCAACCTGGGCTACCTCTATACCGAACACGGCCATTGGTATCGAGCGGAGGTCTTGTGCTGCCACGCCTTGGCTATATTTGAGGAGATCGACAGCGAGCACGGGCGCGCTCACACGGAAAATCACCTGGGCTTTTTGTACGCCCGGCAAGGGCTCTGGGGTGGAGCTGAGCGCCACCTTAAGCGCGCTTGCGCATTGTGGCAATCAATGAATGACCGCCACGGCCTGATGCGGGGCTTTATCAATCTGGGCTTTCTTTATAATGAAATGGAACATCCCGATGAGGCTCTTTCTTATCTAACAAAGGCTTTGCAGCAGGCCAGATTGACCGGGGATGAAGCTGAGATCGGTAAAATCTATGCGAATATAGGTATAGCCCATAGATTAGCCGCCGCCCCCGAAAAAGCTGAAGAATATGCGTGGCGGGCAGAAGCTATCTTCCGGCGCTTTTCAAACGTTTTAGAACTGGCAAATGTGTGGGGCAACTTGGGATTAGCCTGCCTGGATCAGGGTAGATGGCAAGAAGCCTGTTTACATCTAGAAACCTCTTTGCAAATCTGGCGCAGGTTAAACCATAAGTATGGTGAAATAAAGACCCTACTGTATATGGTAGAATATGAACTGGCCAGAGAGAATCGGCAAAAAGCAAGTGGGCAACTGAACAAAATGGAGCGCCTGATTAACCAACAGAAACGGACTGAGCTATATCGTCCTCTGCAAACACTTGTGATGAAATATCGCCGCAGCCTGATGGAATATTCATCCCAGCAAGCTGCGGCGAAGTGAAAGGTCTTAAGGGTTAGCAGCCGCCACCGGAACCGCTGCCATTATTACAGGCAATGGTCTGACCGCCTGAATTGATCCAGGTCGCCAGTACGTCAGTTGCAGCAGAGGATGCGCCAGCAGCAGCAACCGTCAAGGCAATGGCCGCGACCAGGGCGATGATGCGTT
>JBHHXL010000465.1:0-3557 GCA_046757065.1 Anaerolineae bacterium | reverse complement strand
TATGAATAACACTTTCCTTCACCACCTGGCCGGGCGCTTGACCCATCTCTTGCCGCACCCGGTGCGACAGGCAAAAATCCGTACCTACGCCGGCAAGAACAGCGTGCGGCTCTATTTTCCTGAGCTCGATAGCTCGCACTACGAAGTGTGCTTGAGAGGTGATGCCATCGAAATCGCATTCACGTTCACCGGCGGCAGGGTTAAAAACAGCAGCCGGCTGGCCCTGTTCGAGTCCCATCTGTATGCATTGCGTCAAGACCTCCAGCACCCGTTAGACGTTTGCCCAAACTGGCGGAACCATTGGGCGCGGGTGGCCATCCAGTTGCCAAAGGAGCCATTGACCGAAAAACTGGCGGAGCAATGTGCTGAGCTAACGATCAAATTTCTCGATCTAACCTATCCCATTCTGCGCAGCGTCTTCGAGGCCATCCCGGCCCGGTCCAGTCAACCCGTCGAACCTGTCCCGGTCCTCAATCCCCATCACTTTGGCGCTTATGCCATCCTCAGCCGGCGCCTCGACCGAATCCGGGCCTTCCTGCAAGGCCGGGCTGAGCGGCCCCCGGACGACGTGCTTTGTGATTGGGTCCAGCTTTGCTATACTTTCGAGTTGTTCAAAGAGGGGGCCGAGATTTTTAGTTTGATCGACCCGGCGACGGTCCAGCCCTGGCTTTACGAACGCACCCGGCGTCTGGCCAAAATTTGTCGCATCCGGGCCACGTAGAAACCCGTTTTTCGCTACGCGGGAAAATGGGTTTCTCAAAACGAGGAGTCGAATGTTACCGACCACCGTCAAAGATTTTGTGAGGGCGAAACTGGCCGAACTGCCATTGGCAGCCCGGTTGGTGGTTGTCTTTGACCCCTATGCCGACCTGGATCTGGGCGAGCGATTTGAGGTGGAAGCATCCGACCTTGAAAGCCCGATGCGAACCTGGCGTGTGCTGCGTTACGACGGGAACGACCTGGCTTTCCGGCAAGGGCCAGGCCGGCACCCCAGCCACAGCGATTTAATCTGGGTCACGGCTCCACCCGGTGAAAAACGCGGGGAGGGGACCCAGATTAAGCTGCGCAGTCTGATGGATGTTTGGTGCCGGGCCGAGGCCTTCATCGATGCCAGTCTGCCGGGCGTGTTGCGTCAATTGGAACCAAAGGAAACCTGGCCTGAGGGACCGGTTTGGGAACAGGCCGGCATCCTCGGCCAGAACTTGAAGACCGTTATCAGCGGTTGGAAAAAATTACGGCGCTGGCTGGGTAGGCCGCCGTCGCTGGCGATCGACGCCCACATCATCCGTGCCCTGACCCTGCATTGTTTGCAACCCGACCTGCCCATCGACCGTTTCTTGTTCCGGGTCGATACGCCAACCCGGCTGCTGGATGTTTATCTTGACCTCCTTTGGCGCGCGGAATGGCCACCTCAAGGCCTAGCTCTGCTCCAAGAACAAGCCCGCGAAGCGCCCAGGCTAAACCTGGGCGAGGTTGAAGCCTGGTTGAGCATCCCGGCTACGACCATCGCCCTCTATCTCTACCTGCGCCGCTTCCTCGGCCGGTTTCGCATTCCCAACGTTGCCAACCAACTGCGCGGGTTGGGGCTCCTCGAGGTCGATACCGCCGCCCTGGAGACGCAGGTCGGGAGCATGCTGGATCGCTGGGACCGCGACCCAACCTGGCGTAATCGAGTCATCCGCCAGGCGGAAGAAACCTTGACCCTGGACGACATCAACCGGGTGATTGAGCTGCTAAACCTGGACACTCCCACCGCTGCCTTTGAGGCTTTAGCCAGGGCCGATACACCGGCGACGATTTACGCCCTGCAGCTCGAATTTTTCCAGCGCGCCCTTGGCACCCGGCAGGCACATAACTTTACCCCCGCCTGGACCGAGCGGCGCCCAATTGCCGTGGATGATCTGCCTGAATCGCCTTTCAAAGCGCGGGTTTTAACCCTGGCGATGATCCTTGATGAAACCGCTTTCATTGATGCCCGACTTCCTCTATCTCCCCCCGGGCGAGCAGACATCCCTCGTCTGCTCGACTGGTATGTGGAGCGCGAGTTGTATGATTTGGAGTACGCCCACGCGCGGGCCGGTAGCCATCTGCTCTACTTAGCCGATGAAAAACTGCGTCGTCAAGTTAAATCCTACCTGGAATGGCAACAGAAACTCATCCAAGAGTTCTTGGATAACCTCGACCACACCCTGGCTGAACTCATCACCCAAGACTGGCCGGGCTATCTCAGCCATCCACGCTTATCAATCAATATCCTAAGTGATACCGTCAAGAGGCGTCGCCTGCAAGCGACCACTCAGGCCCGGTTGTGGGTGGTTGTTTTCGATGGAATGCGCTGGGATACCTGGGCCAGACACGTTAAACCGCGTTTGCTGGAAACCTTTGAACTGGTTGAACCGGAGAAGTCCTATCTTAGCCTGCTCCCCTCGTGGACGATGGTGGCTCGTACCGGTTTACTGGCCGGCAGGCTGCCGGGGGATTGGCAGAGTTACGGGCACAGGTTTACTCGCGATCAGGCTCAATTGGCGGCCAGGCTATTTAGCATCCCCCAACGAGAGCAACGCCGGCAACTCCTATTTTTTTCCAGCATGGAGTCTGACCGGAAATACAGCCAGATGGACAATGATACACGCTATCCGTACAATGTGCTGGTCTACAATATTTCTGATGACAATCTCCATAGCCAGCAAGGTAACCTGGCGGAATTGAACAAGACGGTCAATACTCTGCTGGACAACATCTTACAGGTGCTCAACAACCTGATCGAACCGGACGACACGCTGATTGTAGCCAGCGACCACGGCTTTGTAGAACTTGACCAGAACAGCGCGGTTATCATTCACGATGACCGGCGCTGGGAACGCTACCGGGCTGGGGCAGCGCACCCCATCCGTTATCGTTACCTCACCACCCACGAGATTCCGGCCAGCCTATCAGATGTGCATAAGGTTGAGTATCGTGGCCTACGCGACCAGTACACCGTGGCCATTGGCCGGCGTTGGTTCAAAAGAGCCGATAGCCGGGGTCGGGAGGCTCGCTATGCTCACGGCGGCCTGAGCCTGGCCGAAATGACCGTACCCGGAGCTATCTTGAAACGTATCACCGCAAAACGAATGAAGCCAGTATTGTCGGCGCGGCCGGCGAAGTTGAAGATGCAAGAGAAAGAGACAAAAGAATTGATCCTGTCAGTAGCCAATAAAGGGAACGCGCCGCTCACAGGGCAACTGGCGGTCCAGGCGGACACAGCCGCTGAACCCGCGACTTATAGCATCGCTCTATCGCCAGGTGAGGAGCATCAAGTTGTCTATAACGTAATAGCCTATTACCACACTCGTAGTGACAAAACGGTTGTCTCCACCCAACAGGTGAGGGTCACCTTCAGCTATACGAATTTGGCCGGCGAGGAAGAAAAGAGACGCAAACACGTGTCGGTTACCGTCAGCCCACGCACCGATGTCGTAGAGCTAGATTTTGGCGGCCTGCCGGATATAGACATCTAAAATGTGAAACATAAGCGTTTACGAGAATCTCGTTTTTTTGGTTATTTAGCCACATTT
>JBHHXL010000464.1:0-3567 GCA_046757065.1 Anaerolineae bacterium | reverse complement strand
CGCTGCCAGGGCCTCCCGCGCCCGTAAAGGCTCGACGCCGGCGTAGACCAGCCAACTGCCGGTGTCTCGCAGAAGCCCCAAACTGGAGGAGACGGTATAAGCCAGGCCGCGCTTCTCCCGGATTTCCAGGAAGAGGCGCGAGCTCATACCGTCCCCCAGAATGGTGTTCAGGATGCTCAGCGCAAAGCGGTCGGGATGCAGGTGGTCCAGCGCCGGCACCCCCAGGCACAGGTGTCCCTGTTCGACAGACCGGTTCTCCACCTGCCAGCGTTGCAACGGCGTTTCTTGAGGCGCTGCCGCACAGGTCGGTAGCGGTTGCTGCTCCCAGTCCGCCAGTCGCGCCCGAACCGCCCCTTCCATAGCCGCCGGGTCGATGTTTCCGGCGATGGCGACCACCACGTTGGCCGGATGGTAGCCTCGCTCAAAATAATCCAGCAGCGCCCGGCGCGTCATCCTCTTTACACTCTCCTGGGTGCCGATGATGTCCTGGCCCAGCGGATGGTCCGGCCACATCGTCTGGTTCAGCAGGACCAGCGCCCACTCGTCGGGCATATCGTAGTACATACTGATCTCTTCGCTGATGACCCGGCGCTCTTTTTCGATCTCCTCCGGCTGAAACAGGGAGTTGCGCAGAATATCCAGCAACACATCGACCGCCGTCTCGGCGTGCGAGGCGGCCACCTTGGCCCAGTAGGTTGTCGTTTCGTTGCCGGTGAAGGCATTGCTGATCCCGCCGATGCCCTCGATGGCCTCCGCAATCAATTGGGCCGAGGGGCGATGCGCCGTCCCTTTGAACAACATATGCTCAATGAAATGCGTTGCCCCGGCCTCCGCTCGATGTTCATAGCGCGATCCGATGCCGACAAAGACCCCCACGCTGACCGAGTGAACGGTGGGGATGGGGACCAATACCAGGCGTAAACCGTTGTCTATCGTGATTTGATCGTACATCTTTCACCACAACCCCATGCCCGCTGCCGCCGACAGCCGCAGATTCTGCTCAAGCCGGCCCTCGCGCTGGAAAAAGGCCATCAAGTCCTCATCGGCGATCCAGGGCGTCTGCCCGGCCTCCAGGTGTAAGTCGTCCTTCGCCTGTACCCGCCATTCCGCCAGGTTGCCGGTGGCCGCACCGAGGTTTTCAAGCTGCCGCAGGCGGAGGGCCGGCGTCGAGTTGGCCGCACCGGCCTGGGCCTCCGCCTCTCTGCCGCCGTAGCTGCGCCGCATCCAGCGCACAACCTGGGGCCATTTCATCGACAGCACAATCCAGCGCCGCAGTTGCTCGTTGGTTGGCGACGGTTGCCCCCGGCCCTCGCGGGCCCACTTCAGGAAGAAGAGGAAGCGAAACAGGTTAAAGAATCGCTTCAGCTCGCGCGGGTTGCTGGAAAATTCGGGCGCGGTCTTGAGCACCAACCCCCGGATCTCCGAGTCCGTATCCGAGAAGCTGTCGATGCCCCGGTCCATCAGGCGATAGGTGCTCTGGTGTACCAGGAGGCGAGCCAGCTCGGACCGTTGCGCCTCGCTCAGATCGTGCTCCTGGGCCAGCGTCTGGGCCTGCTGTTCGATGGCCGCCGGTTCATCTGCGACTGGCAGCGCGTCCCCGGCCACGGCCAGAACCCGTTCATCGACCCGCCCATTGCCCTCGCCCCCAGATAAAAGGGATGTGGCGTAATTCCGCAGATCGCCATCCTCGGCGGGCGGGATGAAGAAGGGGAGCTGCACGAACTTGTCCATAAAGCGCCAGCCGAGGGGCGTACTGGTGGCGTCGGCCGGCAACTTGGCGATGACCTTGCTGTGCGCTTCCTCGAGCGCAGCGGCCACCATCTCCGGGTCCATACCCAGCACGAACATACAATTTTGAAACTCCCCGGCCAGGAAGAGGTTGATGCCCTCCACCACATCGGCCACCTTATCCGGCGAGCAGCGGTCCAGGTCGTCGATGAAGATCACCATTGGCTCCTGAATCACCTCAAAGACCCGCTGCAGGTCCTCCTCGACGTGGTGCACAAAACCGAGGCTGGCGCTGTAATCGGGCGCGCGCACGTATTCGCCCAGGCTGAACTCGGCCGGTTCGGCGTTGACGGCGCGCACCTGCTCGTCAATCGCGTACAACCCGCCGAGGATGGAGAGCACCACCCCGGCCAGGCCCGGCACCTGGAGGAAGAGATTGTCGGCCGTCCAGCCAAAAACGGCCGCCACCGCCGAAGCGATGAACACCGAAACCGCGCCCGTCAGCCAGGGCAGCAAGCGACGCCACAAGCGGTCGTAGATAGCGCGGCGGATCTGGTCGGAGTCCAATCGCCGCAGGTGCAAATGCAGCCAGAATTTCTCCCGTTCGAGCGGGCCCAACCGGGCCGCAAACTGGCGGATGACGGCGTCGGCCAGGCCGGCCCAGACCTGCTCCGTGCTCTCGTACTTCCAGACGTTGAACCAGACCGTCAGGCGTTGCATGCGCTCGGCCTCGACCTGAGCGATCTCGAACTGCGGTTGCCGGCCCTGGGCCAGTTTATCCAACTCAGCTTGCACGTCCCCGACGGTGGACTTGCCGGTCCCATCCTGCTCTTGCTCCTCCTCGAGGTCGGCCGCAGTTCGCTGCTGGTAGGACCGCAAAGCCAGCGGGTCCAGGCGTTTTTGAATCATACGCATCAACGAGGTCTTACCCCCGCCCCACGGGGCCTGGATGCTGATCGTCAACGGCGGTCTGGTTTCCGGGTGCGTCAGGAAGCGATAGATGGCGTAGGCGTAGGCATCGTAGCCCAGGGCGTCATCCAGCGTCCAGCGGTCTCCGGCGATGTAGGTGGTCAGCCCCTCGACCGGCACGGCCACCGGTTGGGGCGTCTGGCTGAACCTGGCCAGGTGTTCCTTCATCCACAGCTCGAATTCGTCGGGATGCCGGGCCTCCATTTCGGCCAGGAAAGCGTTGGACCAGGCTTCGGGGTCGAAGTTCCAGCCCTTGAGTTGGTCTTCGTGGCCGACCGGATGGTAGATGTAGGCCCCCATCAGGTGGCGTACATCCAGCAGGCTGTGGCCCTTGGGGCGACTGACGATCTCGAGCAGCTTTTGGGCCTGAGTGAAGATACCCTCGGCGGACGACGTCACGGACCCTAGCGAACTGGGGTCGATATCTTCCGGCGGAGACTCATTCTGGGCCACCTGGTCCACCAGGTCTCGATTCAGCCCTTTGTGCCCCAGGATGCTATCAACGTCAACCCTGGCCCAGCGGACGTAACGCTGAAACCAGCGCGAGAGCGGATCATCCCCGGCCAGGAAAGCCGTCAACAGAACGCTGAAACTGAAGACATTGGACTCCTTGCCCAGGCGGCTGATCAACGCCGCCCGGCCGACCAGACGCCGGAGGGCAGGTGTAGCCTCCTGAGGATTGACAGGTATGACCATAACACGCCTCCAAATTCGGACTTCGGCCCTTCTTACTCACCGCTCCATCTCGTGGGGAAAAGCAGGCCCACGCCCCAGATATGGCCGAAGTCGAGCCAAGTGACATCCCGAACACCCCTATTATATCATACGAAATCCAGCGAAACAGGCCCCAGTATAAGTAGAATCTTAAGA
>JBHHXL010000463.1:0-3583 GCA_046757065.1 Anaerolineae bacterium | reverse complement strand
ATCAAAACCAAAAACCGCCGTCAACCCGACGGCGGTTTTTAATGTGCTGCTGCTCGTGATCACAGCTTCCTGAACAACATCGCCTTCTTGACCTCGCCGATGGCGCGCGTGACCTCGATCCCACGGGGGCAGGCATCGGTGCAATTGAAGATGGTCCGGCAGCGCCAGACGCCATCCGGGTCGCTGAGGATGTCCAGCCGCTCTGCGGCGGCGTCGTCGCGGCTGTCGAAGATAAAGCGGTGGGCCTGGACGATGGCCGCCGGTCCCACATATTGCTCGTTGGCCCAAAAGCTGGGGCAGGAGGTGGTGCAGCAGGCGCACAAAATACACTTGGTCGTATCGTCGAATCTGGCCCGATCTGCCTGGCTCTGGTAACGCTCGTTGGGGGGCGGAGCCTTGTGGTTGACAAAGTAGGGCAGAACGGAGCGGTAATGCTCCATAAACGGCTCCATATCGACCACCAGGTCCTTGATGACCGGCAATCCGGCGATAGGCTCTACGGTTATGGTATCGCCCAGGTCCTTGAAGAGCACCTTGCAGGCCAGCCGGTTGCGGCCGTTGACGCGCATCGCATCCGAGCCGCAGATGCCGTGGGCGCAGGAGCGGCGCAGGGTCAGGCTGCCGTCCTGTTCCCATTTGATCTTGTGCAGGCCATCGAGCAACTGGTCATTCGGGTTGACCTCGATCTCGTATTCGCCCCACCAGGGCGCTTGATCGGTTTCGGGGTTGAACCGTTGGATGCGAACTTTAACCTTCACCCAAATTCTCCTTACTGTGAGAGATTGGGGACTAGAGATTGGGATTTCGCAACTTGATGCGTGGATCACTAATCTCTAATTACCGATCTCAAATCTCTAATATACCCGCTTCATCGGCTCGTAGTGGGTAACCGTGACCGGCTTGTAGCGCAATTCTATTTCGCCGTCGGGCTTTTGCCAGGCCAGAGAGTGCTTCATCCAGTGTTCATCGTCGCGTTCCGGGCAATCGTCGCGGGCGTGAGCGCCCCGGCTTTCCTTACGGGCCAGAGCGGCAACGGCGGTGACCTCGGCCAGGTCCAGCAGGTTACCCAGCTCCCAGGCTTCCAGCAGATCGGTGTTGAACCGATGGCCCTTGTCGTCGATGCTCACATCCTGGTAGCGGCGTTTGAGGTCTTTGATTCTTTCAACCGCCTCTTGCAAACCCTCTTCCACGCGGAAGACGCTGACGTAATCGGTCATCACCTGTTGCATTTCCGCCCGCAGGGCCGCCACAGACTCCTGGCCGTTGTGGGTTCGCAGCCGTTCGATTTTGGCAACGGCCTTCTCGGCGGGGTTTTCCGGCAGAGGTGGGAAATCGACGCTTTGGGCGTATTCAGCCATATGCTGGCCGCCGCGTTTGCCGAAGACGACCAGGTCGAGCAGGGAGTTGGTGCCCAGCCGGTTGGCTCCGTGGACGCTGACGCAGGCACATTCCCCCGCTGCGTAAAGGCCGGCCACCGGGGTTTTGTTTTCGTCGGCCAGGACGCGCCCGTTGATGTCGGTCGGGATGCCGCCCATAGCGTAGTGGGCCGTCGGTTGAACGGGCATTGGATCCGAAACCGGATCGACGTTTAGATAGGTTTTACAAAAGTCGGCAATATCTTCCAGTTTGGTTTCCACGTCGTGGGCGGTGATGCGGCGCGGGCTGCCATCGGGCAGGGTGGCGCCTTCTTGTTCAAAATAGCGGTTGACGGTTTCGGGCCGGACATCCAGGTAAACGTAATCCTGCCCGTCAATGCCGCGACCGTCTTTGACTTCCAGGTAAATGGCCCGCGAGACCACATCGCGCGAAGCCAGGTCCTTGACGGTGGGCGCGTATCTTTCCATAAACCGCTCGCCCTGGCTGTTGATCAGCACGCCGCCCTCGCCGCGCACTCCCTCGGTGATGAGGATGCCCATTTTGTAGATGCCCGTCGGATGGAATTGGAAGAACTCCATATCTTGCAGCGGCAGGCCATTTTGCAAACAGGTGGCTGCGGTATCTCCGGTGAGGGTGTGGGCGTTGGAGGTCACTTTCCATAAACGACCCCAACCGCCGATGGCCAGCAGCACGGCTTTGGCGTGAAACAAGTGCAGCTCGCCCGTGTCGATCTCGTAGGCCACCACGCCGGAACACGCGCCGTCGTTAAGAATCAAATCAACCACCTGGAACTCGTCGAAGAAATTGACATTATTTTTAATGCATTGCTGGTAAAGGGTTTGCAAGATCATATGGCCGGTGCGGTCGGCGGCGTGGCAGGCGCGCATCACGGGCATTTTCGTTTCGTTATTGGTGTGGCCGCCGAACCGGCGTTGAGAGATTTTGCCCTCCGGCGTGCGGTCGAACGGCAGGCCCATATGCTCCAGCTCGTAAATGATGTTGATCGCGTCGCGGCACATCACCTCAACCGCATCCTGGTCGGCCAGATAGTCGGAACCTTTGACGGTATCGAAAGCGTGCCATTGCCAGTGATCTTCCTCCAAATTGCCGAGGGCAGCCCCGATGCCGCCCTGAGCCGTGCCCGTATGCGAGCGGGTGGGGTAGAGCTTGGAAATCACCGCTGTATCGACCTCTTTCGAGGCGTATAAGGCGGCCATCAACCCTGCCCCACCGGCGCCAACGATCACGACGTCGTGTTTGTGTACGATCATAGTTTGTGCTCCTTCGTTTTCGAGGATTGAGATCAGGCAGGATTAAAGGTCAGGATGATATATGCGCCCAGAAAGGCCACAATTCCGTAGACCAGGTAAAGCAGGGTTTTTAGGGTGGCGCGCCAGCCATCGTGGTGAATGTAGTCTTCGATGACGAAGCGGACGCCGTTGGTGCCGTGGGTGAAGCCAAAGGCCAGTAGCATTGCATCGAACGAGCGCCAGAAGGGGCCGGCCGGGCCGATCCAGCGGTCGACGATGACGTTGTATTCGATTTCGGCCACGTTTACTACAAAGTGCATATAAAGCAGATGGAAAACCGCAATGACCAGCAAAATCGTGCCGGAAATGCGCATGAAGAACCACGAGTACAGTTCAAAAGTCGAGCCTTGCTTGCCGTGGGAGGCGGCTACCCGCCGAACGGTCGTTTCACCGAGCATTTCTTCTCTCCTTGCTTCTACAGGTTCTCAAAGATGCTGACGATAATGGCAATCGTGCTGGGGATGAAAATCAGCAGGAAGATGACCGTCTCGATCCAGATCGCCCGGCGTTGATGCCGCCACAGTTGCGGCCAAAAGTCGAAGATAATGATGCGAGCGCCGTTGATGGCGTGGAAGAGCACCCCAAAAAAGAGGAAAATGTGCCCAACGCGGGCGACCGGGTGGTGGTAAATAGCAGTCAAAGTGTCGAAAGGTTCCGGCCCATATCCGATCAAATAGATGTCGATGATGTGAATGACCAGAAAGGCAAAGACGCCCAGGCCGGATGCCCGGTGCAAAATCCAGGCCCACTGGCCTTCCCGGCCCTGGTAGGTCAGGACTCTACGAACGTTGGCGATAGCTGCGCCCATACCGATCCTCCTTTGTCGGCAAGATTTGTCAGGGTGTGTTGTGCGTTGGATTATGTGGCATGTTTCACAGATGGTTGGGGATTATATA
>JBHHXL010000462.1:0-3583 GCA_046757065.1 Anaerolineae bacterium | reverse complement strand
CTACACCTACGGCAACGCCGGGTGAACCCGGCTAAGCCCCGTGAACGGGGCGCTGCCCAAATTTGACGCGATTGAAATCGCACCTGGCAGGCTTGCAGCCGATGGTCCACCGGCGTGGACAGGTTATAGTCCGCGCCAGCGGACTTTGGCAAGGGCGACTTTAGTCGCGGGCAAAAGCCAAATTTGGAATTGCTGAGGCTAATGAAATTCGGTTGTTAAAGTACGCCGTCGCTTTTTGCTTACTCCCACTTCTGCCACCCTAAAAACCAGATCGCCCCCGGAATGACCACAGCCCCGATGGCCAGGCCGGCCAGTATCTGCGGCCAGATGACATCCAGGCCCACCCCTTTGAGCAAAATGGCTCGGAAGATGATCATATAGTGGTAGATGGGGAAGATGTGGGCCATCCGCTGCAGGACCAGCGGCATGTTTTCGACCGGAACGCCATAGCCCGAGAAGAACATCTCGGTCATGATCCACATCAGCGCGCCCAACATGCCCTGTATCTGGTTGCTGGAAACGGCCGAGATCATCAGGCCGATGCTGAGCTCAACAAACAGGAAGATGGTGGACGCGCCCAGCAGCAACAACCACGAGCCGCGCATCGGCAGCCCAAAGCCCACGATGGCCACCAGCAGCATCAGGCCGAACGAGACGTAGCTCAGCACGACGGCCGGCACGGTTTTGGCCACGATCATTTCCAGCCGGCGGACGGGCGTAACCATCAGTTGTTCCAGCGTGCCCAGCTCCCGCTCCCGGGCGATGCCGATCGAGGCCAGCATCAGGCCGACGGCAAAGAGGATCAGGCCTAACTCGGAGGGAATGGTGTAGACCGACTTGTTCAGCTCCTCGTTGAAGCGGACGCGCAGCCGGGGCTGGATGAGCGACGTCAGCAGCGGCCGGCCACCGACCCATTGGGCCAGGACCTCCTGGCTCTGGCGGGCGACGACGCCTTCGACGGCGGCCAATTCGGCCTGGGCCGCGACCGGGTCGGACCCGTCCAGGATGAAGCTCAAGGCCGGCGTTTCGCCCAGCGGCGTGCCCAGCTTCCGCCCGTAGCCTGCGGGGATGATCAGGGCCCCGACCACCTGCCCTCGCTCGACCAGGGGCCTGACTGCGGTCACATCGGCCAGGTAGAAGCGAAAATCAAACGTCTCCGTGTTGTGCAGGGCGGCCAGCAAGGCCCGGCTGGCCCGGCTCCGGTCCAGATCGACTACCGCCGTCGGCAAACCATCGATGGGCTCCGAGGTAGACCAGGCGATCAGCGACATCTCGCTCAACGGCCCGATCGTCACCAGCAAGACCAGCACGGGGTTGCGGATCAATTGAACGAATTCTTTGACGATGAAGTTCCAGGTCCGGTAAAACATTGTGGTTGACGGGCGGATTGGTGGATTGGTTAACTGGTCAACTGATCAATTGGCCAACTGGTTAACCAGTATCGGTCAACCAACTACCCAACCCTCTTCTTAAACAACAGGATCGACAGCCCGGTCATCATCACCCCCGTTCCAAGCAGGAGGACGGCTTGCGGCCAGAGTGCGGGCAGCCCCTGGCCCTTGATCATCAGGCCCCGGGCAATGGCCACAAAGGGCGTCGATGGAATAAACGACGCCTCCAGTTTCACCAGGTCCGGGAAGGCGGAAATGGGGAAGAAGATGCCGCTCAGGAAGAAGCCGGGGAAGAGAAAGACCAGCAGCCCGACCAGCGAGGAGGCCGCCTGCGACGAAAGGAAAATCGAAATGAGCAGAGCCAGGCTGAAAGCGGCCAGGAAAAAATCGGCGGCCAGCAGCAGGAAGAGGGCCAGGCTGCCGCGGAAGGGGGCGTCGAAGATGTAGACGGCGGCGGCGGCGCACAGGACGGCGCTGATCAGGCTGCACACGATGTAGGGCGCGATCTTACCGGCCAGCAATTCGCTCCGGCCGAGGGGCGTGGCGAAGATGCCCTCCAGGGTGCCCAATTCTTTTTCGCGCACGATGGCGCTCATCACGGCCACCGCCGGCAGATTCAAGACCAGGGCCAGCAGGGCCGGGACAATGCCGGTCTGGTTGTTCAAGGTGGGGTTGTACCAGGTCCGCACCCGCAAATCGAGCGGCTCCTTGAACGAGGCCGGGCTCAGCAGATCCACATTTGAGGAGCCGGCACCCCCAGGTGCGGCGGCCCGCCAGTTCACAACCCGGGCGGCCAGCTCGTAGCCAAAGGCCCGGCAGCGGCTCAGGATGTGGGTTATGGCGAACTGGGCCGTGGCCGGATCGGTGCCGTCGACCAGCACCTGCACGTCGGCGGCCTGCCCGGCCTGCACCTGCTCCGAAAAGTCGGGCGGCAGGACCACCACGGCCTTGATCTTACTGCGGTCGAACCAGGCCTCAACCTGGGCGTAGCTCTGCGCTTCGGCGGCCAGCACCAGGTCCTGGCTGCCGGCCAGCATCGTCAAGAATTCCCGCGACAGGGCGCTGCGGTCGTGATCGAGGGCGGTGATGGGCACCTCCCTGACGTCAACCGCCAACGAATAGGCGAAGACGATCATCAGGAAGACCGGGATCAAGAGCAACATCAGGAAGGTCGTCCGGTCTCGCAGGATGTGGCGCGTTTCTTTGCGCATCACGGCGTAAGTTTTGGCCGGGTTCATCGACGGCTTCCCTCAAGCGCGCAAACCGTTCAAAAGCAACTCGATGACCAGCCGGCTGGTTTCGGCCAGATCGAATTCACCGGGCAGCACCATGCGGTACAGGTAAATGCCATCGAAGGCGGCCATCAAAGCGATCGTCAACTGCCGGGGGTGGACCGGCTTGAACTCCCCGGCGGCGATCCCCTCCTCGACGATGGGCGCGATGAAATCGACGAAGGACAGCAGCACCTTCCGGACCGCCGGGCCTACCTCTTCATCGTGGCGGGTTTCGGCGTAAAAATCGATGAAGACGCTGACCAATTGCTCCATTTCGGGCCGGTTGAAGGCCTGCACAAACATACCCAGCAGATTTTCCAGCTTGCCGGCGGCGGTGGGGGCATCCTGGACGACGGCCTCCAGGTCCTCCCCCATCTGGCCGAAATACCCGTCCATAATGGACAGGAGCAGGTCCTTTTTGTTCTTGTAGTGCCAGTAGAGGCTGCCCTTGCTCAGGCCGCTCTCGGCCACGATGTCATCCATTGTGGTCAGGTGGTAGCCTTTGCGCGAGAAGCAGGCGATGGCGGCCCGCAAAATCTGCTCGCGCCGGTCTTCTTTAGCGGGCATGCCCGGCTCCTAACGCTTGAAGCGGCGCATCAACCACAAGACGAGCAAAGCGCCTACCGCCGGCTCTACCAGCGTGATCAGGAAACGAAACAGGCGGGCCAGGTTGGGCAGGATCAGGGGCAGCAGATACCAATCGGCCAGGCCAACCAGAATGACCACGATAACGCTGACGGCCAGATCGCCGTTCAGGCCATAGGGCCGCTCGCCTCTAAAAAGGTTGGGGGCCGCAAAACTTACGAGCAGGCCGATGATGAGCCACAGCACAAACAGGATAACCAGGCTTTCCACGGGGCGCTCTCCCTTCTTTCCATTTACTAGACTGACCGGTCAGTCTAGTGTGAATTATATCAC
>JBHHXL010000461.1:0-3592 GCA_046757065.1 Anaerolineae bacterium | reverse complement strand
GGGCCGCTTGGCGCGACGCCCGGCGATCCGGCGGCGTCGCGCAAGCGGCCGCCTCTGCTGTTTTCATTTGACTCGTGACCCCAATTGTAACCAAATCGAAATCGGTTTCAAACCGGATTCAAACCCTGGCCTGCTATCCTTCTAAACGTTCGTCCGCGTCAAATCACCTCGATCTGCCAACGCAAACCATTACCCGGGAGTTGAGTTGAATAGTAGAGTTGTTCCCGAATAAACGGTGTTGAAGTGACCGGCACTTTTGGGGACGTTTCCAGCCTCATTATGAAGAAAAAGAGCCTCTTTAACGAATATTCAAGTGCCGGTCACTTGCTATTGCTTAAAAGGGAACAAGTATAGTTACGAAAGGCGCCATTATGTCCAAACATATTTTATGTATAGATGACGACGCTATGATGCTATCGATGATCAGGCTTATGCTGGAAGGGGAAGGATACCAGGTATCCAGCGCCCCCCAGGGCGATCAGGGCTTGAGCCTTATCCGCAAGCACAAACCAGACCTGGTTTTGCTCGACCTTATGATGCCAGGCCGGGACGGCTGGGATGTCTGCCAGGAGATCCGAAACGATCCGTCGCTGGCCGACACCCCCATCATCGTCATCACGGCCCGCTCCGAAGCCATCGATAAGGTTCTGGCCTTCAGGCTGGCCCGGGTTCAGGACTACATCGCCAAACCTTTCATCCCCCAAGACCTGCTCTCGGCCGTGGCTAAGGTACTTCATTAGCTTTCCATTATTGTCTTCCCCTATCCAGACAGGCCGCCTGTGGCGTTCCTCCACCGCAGGCGGCCAATTTTTTTGGGTTCGAAGCGCCTTTGCCTCTCTTTTCTCGATATGGTATGATTACCGCCCCAGGTAGGGAGCGAGCGGGGTTAAACTTATGGGGCTCTTTGAGCTTTTATGGGGTTTTGTAGCACAAGCTGTTAGCTTGTGCGGGACAAACTAACACGCTCCGCGTGTCCTACATTACCACACAATTCCTCACAGAGCCACTTATGGCAAGCAGTAATGGCCGCCTCCACAGAGGGCTGTAAGAAATCTATCGAGAATCCCCCCCCCGCCGAGGTTGTTGTCAGCCTCGGCTTGTTTGTGTTAGCGCTGATCCCCCGCGCTCTGGCCCTGCAACGGTTTGTTACCGCCGACGAAGCCAAGTGGGTCTACCGTTCCGCCCAATTCCTGGCCGCCTTCCTGGGCGGCGATTGGGCCGGAACCAGCGTCAACCTGACCCCGGCGGTGACGACGACCTGGCTCGGTTCGCTGGGGTTGGCGGCCTACTACGCCCTGCATCAGGCCGATTTGGGCTCCTCGCTCAGCAGCTGGCTGGCCTCGCTGCCCCCGTTTCGGGTGGATTTGGAGGTGCTGGCCGCGACCCGCTGGCCGGTGGTCCTGCTGACCTCCGGCAGCGTGGTGGTGACTTACCGGCTGGCCCGGCGTCTGTTCGGGCCAACGATTGCCCTCATCGGCGCGATATTCATCGCCCTTGATCCCCACGCCCTCGGCCTGTCCCGCGTCCTCGGCCACGATGCCCCGGTGACGGTCTTTACCACCTGGGCCTTGCTGGCCCTGTTGATCGCCGTGGGCCGCGAACCCGGCTGGCACTCGCCCGTTCGGGAGCCGTCGCTGCGCTGGTGGGCCGCGTCCGGCGCCTGCGCCGGGTTGGCCTTCTTGAGCAAAGCCCCGGCCCTGTTCCTGATCCCCTTTGCCCTCCTGCTGGCGCTGGTCGATGCCTGGCGTCACCAATCGCCGCTTCGCCCCCGGCTGCAACATCTGGCCCTATGGGGGGCAGCCGCCTGGTTGGTTTTTGTTGCCATCTGGCCCGCCGCCTGGGTCGATCCCGTTGGCCGCCCGCTGGCTGTGGCCAATAACGCCTTTCTATCCGCCACCGATGAAGACGAAGCGGCGGAAGAAACCTTCTGGGAAGTGCCGGACCTGGGACCGGGGTATTATCTCGTTCACGGGGCGTTTAAGCTCAGCCCCCTGGTTCTGGTCGGCCTGGCGCTTTTCATATTCGTGGACAGAAAATTTGGAGAGCGGAAATCTTCCTCCCAATCTCCTAATCTCCTATCCCTAATTGTCTTCGCCCTGCTGTTCGCCGCCTTCATCTCCCTCAGCGATAAACGCAGCCCGCGCTACATCTTGCCCGCCTTCCCGGCCCTGGCCCTGGTCGCCGCCGCCGGCTGGAGCCGCCTGGCAAAACAACCTCGCCCCAGAGCGGTGATCTGGCTCATATTGGCCTTGAGTCTGGCTACGGCCCTGCCCTACGCGCCGTACTATTTCACCTACTTCAACCCGCTCCTGGGCGGCCCGATGACCGCGCCCAGACTGGTCAAATTGGGCTGGGGCGAGGGGCTGGACCAGGTCGGGCGCTGGCTCGACGCCCGGCCCAGCGCCGGGACCAGCCGCGCCGGCAGCTATTACGCCTCCGCCCTTGCCCCCTTCTACCGGGGGGACCTGTCGGACCCGACGGCCACGGGCCTGGACTACGTGGTCCTGTACCGCAAGCAGCGGCAGGGCGGCGCGCCCTCGCCGGCCTTCGTGCGCTATTACGAGGCCCAGGGCGCGTTGCACACCGTTCGATTGAACGGCATCGACTACGCCCAGGTCTTCGCCGGGCCGGCCCTGCAACCGGCCCTGGCCGCCCAACCGGCTTTCGGCCCCGGCATCCTGCCCAAGCCGCTTGGCTACCGGCCACTGACCCCTTATCTGCCCATCGGCGAAGCGGCCACGGTCGAGGTGTTGTGGCTGGCCGGCGAACCCCTGCCGTCCGGTCCCTCCACGGTCAGCTTACGGCCCGCCGAAGCCCTGACCGCTCCTCCGCCTCCGGCGGAGCCGGACGAACACGGGCACAACGACGAGGGCGAAGCCGGCGCGGAAATAGAGGCGGGCGCTTTGGTCGTTTTCGCCGCAGGGCAGGGCCGGCTTCAGCAACTGGCGGAGGGCGTCGTCGTCAGCAGGCACCAATTGCAGCTCCCCGCCGATTTAGGGCGCGGGACCTACAGCCTCTGGGTAGATGGCCGCCCTCTGGGTGAAGCGGAAGCGCGCTGGCTGAGCCCGCCCCCCCTGGCCGAGACGGTTGAGGTCGACTTCGGCCAGTTGAAGCTGCGGGGATACACCCTGCCCGGAAACGATTCGTTCAGCCCCGGCCAGACCCTTGATATTGAGCTGGCCTGGCAGGCGTCTGAGGAACCTCGCCAGGATTTGACGGCCTTTGCCCATTTGCTCAATGAGGCCGGCGAGCGCGTGACCGGCTTCGACCGGCGGCTCGTGGTCGACGGCCTGCCCAGCAGCGCCTGGCAACCCGGCGAATTTATCCTCGACCGGCACCCGCTGCCCCTGCCCGCAGACCTGCCCCCCGGCCCCTACGAGCTGGTCGTCGGGCTGTACGCGGATGCGGCGCAGGGGCCGTTGGGCATCATCGACAAGCGGGGGGCCAAAATCAACGTGGCCGGTGATGGGGTCCGGCTGGGGACCATTACCGTCGCCAGGTGAGTGGGATGTCGGGGTTTGCCCCAATTGACGCCCGGCATCCCGCGTGCTAGAATAGCGCCAATGCTTACCGACGTCTTTTGGGCTAATTC
>JBHHXL010000460.1:0-3598 GCA_046757065.1 Anaerolineae bacterium | reverse complement strand
TGCCCAAACGAACCGATATCCGCAGCATCCTCATCCTCGGCGCCAGGCCCATTGTCATCGGCCAGGCCTGCGAGTTCGATTACAGCGGCGTCCAGGTCTGCAAAGCCCTGTGGGCCGAAGGCTACCGCGTGGTCCTGGTCAACAGCAACCCGGCCACGATTATGACCGACCCCGAATTTGCCGACGCGACTTACATCGAGCCGCTCACCCCGGAGATGGTGGAAAAGGTCATTGCCTCACTTCGCTTGATGACCCAGGCCCTGGTTGACACATTCCCGTCAGATTCCTGTCCGGCATTTCGGGACAGAATGTGATACGCTGCGGGCATTGCTGAATATCTGACACCCAATACCCAATATCCACCACCAACCATCCACAACCAAACAGGAGGATGCGATGGACACATTCCAGAAAGTGGTCCAAACCGTGGCCGAGAACGGGGAATTCCGGATAGACCCCGGGGATTTCCTCTCGGCCAAGGAGGGCAGCAGTTCGATTGGCACCCAGATCGCCCAGTTGGCGGTCTCCTTGCAGGAGGCAGCCCAGGTCTTGAACAGCAGCATCCCCAAACAGGAAGCCCCCGGCAGCATCACCAACGTCATCTCGCCGGTGGTGATGCCCAGGGACTCCCGCTCCATGCTATGGGTCATTGAGACGGTCGGCCTGGCCCTGCTGGGCGCCGTCGGATTGGGCCTGGCCTCGGCGCTGGACATCGGCTTTTTGGGCCGGTTGTTTGGGTTTCCGTACTGGCTGCTGTGGCTGGCCTTCATCGGCTTCAGCCTCTGGAAGAACAGCTACGTCATGATCCCCGACGGCTGCCAGGCCCTGATCACCCGCTACGGCAAGGTCGAAGAGATCGTCGGGCCGGGCCGCAAGTGGCTGCTGCACCCCCTCAAGAAGGTGGGGTACATCGTCAACGTCACCAAGGAATACCCCTACAACGCGCCCATTCGCCGCGCGCCGACGGCGGGCCGGGTGGAAGCTTCGGTCGATTTGTTCCTGCAATTCCGCATCGAAAACCCCAGCGATTTCATCTTCACCCTGGGCGGGGCCAACGGCTTCGCCGAGAAGCTGCACAACGCCATCAGCGAGGTCACCCGCGCCCTGATCTACGAGCAAAAGGCCGAGGAGATTTACGACCTGGTCGGCGAGAACACCCAGTCCTTGCTGGAGAGCCTGAACCGGCAGTTTCTACCCGCCGTGCGCTTTGTCAACGCCAACATCACCCACGCCGAGCCGGCCAACCAGGAGTACCGCATGGACCTGGCCGCGGCGGAGATCGTGCGGGTAGCCAAGGAAGCGTACACCTACGAGTACGAACTCAAGCTGCGCAAAGAACAGGATGAGGGCGACCTGAACAAGGAGCTGGCCGCCCTGCGGGAGACGCTATCGGAGATCAAGGCCGAAATCGCCACCTACCAGGCCCAGATCGACACCGCCAAAGAGAAGGCGGTCAACCAGGCCAACGCCTACGCCCGCCGGCTGCTGATCGAGGCCGAGAGCGAAGCCAGGGCCAATGCCGCCCTGCTCCAGGCCCAGGCGCTGGACATCAAAGCCCTCAACAGCGCGCGCTATCCGGAAATCCTGGAGTATCGTTTCCAGCAGGAGGGCCTGAACAAAGTGGAGGCCACCGCCGACAACCTGCCGCAGATCATCAACATCGGGCCTGCCGAGGAAAACAGCGTCGATTTGATGGCCGTCGCCCGGCAGATGCTGGGCCTGCGGGAGGCGAAGCTCTACTCGGATGAGGACATTCAGGCCATCCGCGAAAATATGAACGCCATCGTCGAGCGCATCCGGGAGCGCGGCCAGGAGATCGAAGGCCTGGAAACCGACGAGAGCCTCGTGATAGGAGGAATAGCCCAATGACCGTGACCAATGCACACACCTTTTCAAAAATCAAAGAAGTCGTCGCCGCCTGGAACAACATCCGCCAGTTGTTGCGTTTCGGCGACCAGGGCTACCTGGTGCCGGTCGTCATCCCCAAGGATAAGCGCGGGTTCGGTTGGTTGCTGTGGTTCGTCCTGGCCGTCTATTTCGGCCTGACCCTGCTCTTCAGCAATTTCTTGCTGGCTTTTGCCCTGGGCGTGCTGTTGACCGCCATCAGCGCCTTCAGTTGGTGGCGTAGCGCCATCGTCGAGATCGAGGAGGGCACGACCGGCATCTATTCGCGCTACGGCAAAATCGAAGGCACGCTCAAGCCCGGACGAAACCACCTGTGGTGGCCGTGGGAGAAAGTCGAGTTCATCGTGGACACCTCGACCGAGATTCCCTACACAGCCCCGGTTCTGTCCAGCCCCACCCGGGAGAACGTGCCCCTGAAGTCGATTGAGTTCTTCCTCAAGTTCCGCATCGTCGATCCGGTCCGGTTCGTGCGGCGCATCGGGGCCAGCAACTTCGACATCGTTCTCAGCAGCGCCGTGCAGGACGCCATCCGCCGCCGCAGCCGCCAGGTCGAGACGGCCCGCGCCTACGATTTGCGCGGCAGCAACGTTGAAGATATGCAGAACTATCTGAACAGGCAGATGGAACGCTACGGGGTGCGCATCATCGGGGCCAACATCCCCGACGTGCAACTGCCAGACCAGTACCGCCAAAACCTGGCTACCCGCGAGCGCGTGGCCAAAGAGCTGGTTGCCTACGAAAAAGAGTGGGAACTTATCCGCAAGCGCCGCGCCGATACCATTTTGATGGAAATCGAGCGGGCCAAGAAAGAACGGGACGAGAAGATCATCGCCGTCAAGGAGTCCATCAACAAAGCCCGCGAGGATGTGGCCCAGATGCTCCAGAAGCGCGAGGCCGAGGCCGAAAAGATCCGCCTCGAAATCGAGGCCCGGGGCCGGGCGGAACTGAAATCGGCGGAGAACGAAGCCCGGGCCGTCAACAGCCTGGGGAAATCCTACCAGGATAACCGGGCTGTGCTCCAGTACGAGCTGGAGATGCGTCGCCTGCAGGTGGCCGAACGGCTGCTGCAACAAAGTCCGCGCCCGATCCTGGTCAACCAGCAGGGCGAAGACGGCTCGGCCCTGTCAACACTGCTGCTGGCCAACCTGCTGCCCACCCTGATGCCATCGGCGAAACCGGGCCCAAATCACCAACCGGTGCCGGACCTCAGGCGGCTGCTCGAGCAGGAAACGGGCCAGCCGGGGGAGGGGTAAGACAGCCGTTACTCGACCGGCAAATTTGACAAAGTCAAATCGGTTGGCTTAAACTGAATACTACCGCACGGAAGTCTGACAGTCCCTGCGGCACAGAAGCACTGCCAAGCGCGAGAATAGGAGTCCGGAATTCGTTTCGGACTCCTGAACCGCTCAATTTTCAAGAGTCCAATGCGGCCGTATTGAAGGCTTTAGCCCTTTGAAGCTGGTACATTGGGGCGTAAGCTACTCCACGGTTTCGTCGCATCCTTCGACAGGCTCAGGATGCAGCAGGCTCAGGATGCGGTTTATGCCGATTCCCGTGGCTGAATTGCGTCCTGAGCCTGAATTGCGCGCCCTGAGCCTGTCGAAGGGCGCCTCGTAACCACCGAGGCTCATGTACAGAACTAGGGCAGGCGCTTGCCTCGCCGCCCGGCGATCAACACTTGCACCTGCGCCCA
>JBHHXL010000459.1:0-3599 GCA_046757065.1 Anaerolineae bacterium | reverse complement strand
ATGTCGATTGTAGAACGGCGGGGACGGACGACGATCATCACCGTCGCCGAGTCTGTTCCCCTCAAAGAGCGGCCCCGGCTGCTGCTGGATGAAATCCGGTGCCGGTTGCTGGAGCTGTGGCAATACCGCGAGTTGGTCAAAAACCTGGCGACCCGGGACCTGAAGGTTCGCTACAAGAACTCCGTCCTGGGCGTGTTGTGGTCGTTGCTCAACCCGCTGTTTATGATGGTCGTCTTCACGGTGGTCTTCACCGTGATGCGCAACGAGCAGATCGGCAGCTTCCCGATGTTTGTGTTGATCGGTCTGTTGCCCTGGCAGTTCTTCAGCAACTCGGTTATGAGCGCTACCAGCAGCATCGTCGGCAACGCCAACCTGATCAACAAGGTCTACTTTCCGCGAGAGGTTTTGCCCCTGTCGGCGGTGCTTTCCAACCTGGTCAATTTTTTGCTGGCCTTGCTGGTGCTGTGGCCCATCATGTTTATCTTTGACATCCCCCTGACGGGTTGGGCGCTGCTGCTGCCGGTGGTGATTGCCACCCAGATCATCTTCACCCTGGGGGTGAGCCTGCTGACCGCCACGGCCAATGTCTTTTACCGCGACACACAAATCATCCTGGAGGTCCTGCTCCTGGCCTGGTTCTTCCTGACGCCCATCTTCTATTCGATTGAGATATTGCCCAAAAGCTATGAACTTTGGAACGGCGTTTACATCGACATCCATCGCTGGTCGCGTATCCTGAACCCGATGGCCTCGCTGGTGGAGACCTACCGCGTCATTTTATACGGCGCTAACGGATCGGGGGGAGCGCCGCCGGCGCTTGACTTCCTCCTGCGGACCATTGTTACCTCGGTTGGCATTCTCGGCCTGGGCACGTTTTTCTTTTATCGCTACAACGCTCGCTTTGGCGAGGAAGTTTAAAGCCGGCGCCCCGGTGGATTTGCCTGTTTGGGGGAATGCGAGTACATTAAGCTCCTTGTTTTGATCATAACCCTGGGAGGCGCCTCGTGGAAGAGGAAATCGATCTGCGAGAATATATCGCCGTCTTATTCAAATACTGGTATTGGATAATTGGAGCTGCGATCCTGGCCGCAGCGGTCGCCTTTGGTATTAGCTCTGTCCTGCCCCCCACCTACGAGGCCAAAGCGTTGGTCGTGGTTACCAACCCCCGCTACCGGCTGCGTTTTGATTCTCGAATTGAAACGCTGAACGTGCCCCAGCCTTTCAGAGCCTATCCGGCCCTGGCCACGAGCGATACGATGCTGACCCGGCTCGCGGCGGAGCTTGGCTCAACGGTCCCGGCGGAGTTGGTGGAACCGGCCGCGCTGGCCGATGTCCTGGAGGCTAAAACCGGCTCCGACCCCAGCCTGATCGAGCTGGTGGTGCGCCATCAAGACCCGCAGGTGGCGGCCCACGTCGCCAACCGCTGGGCCGAGGTGATGGTCCGCGAGACCAATAGCCTCTACGGGCAAAGCGAAACGCAGTTGGTCGCTTTGCAGGCGCAGCTCGAGACGGCTGAAGCCGATTTGCAGGCTGCCGAAGCGGAGTTGACCCAATTCTGGCGCGATAGCGGCCTGGGCTTCCTGGACACGAAGACCACCCTCCTGGACCCGGAAGGCGGCGGCAGCGCCCTCAACTTCCTGGGCCCTCTGGGCCAGGAGTTGGCCGCCAAGACCCGGACTCTGGCCGGGTACCGGGCCACCAGCGATGACCTGACCCTGTTGCGCCAGCAGGCGGACCTGTTGCGCGGGCAGGTTGCCGGCGGAGAGGTGACGGCCCAGGCCGCCGTGACCAGCCTGACCGTGCAGATGGCCCAGGTAACCGCCCTCGACTCCCAGGTGGATTTGACCGTCCAGGTCAACAGCGCCGGGGGTGAAACCCTGGCCGACGTCGAGGCCATGATCGGGGTCATCGACTCCACCCAGGAGGCGCTGGAGACTTCGATTGAGACCCTGGCTGCCGAAGTCGCCGCCCTGCAAACCGACCTGGCGGGCAAGCGCTCCCGGTTTGAAATCCTGAATCGGGAGCACGCCCTGGCCCAGGAGGTTTACCTGGCCCTGGCCCGCAAGGTGCAGGAAACGCAGTTGGTGGTGGAGGACGAAAGCAACAACGAGGTTCGCGTCGCCAGCCAGGCCATTGTGCCCCAAGATCCGGTTGGGCCGAGGCGCGCCTTCAACACGGTCGTGGCCGGGGGCGTGGCGTCCTTTGTGGCCCTGTTCGCCGTCGTATTTCTAGAGTTTTGGCGCTCCCAGCCGGTTGAGGAAGAGGCTAAAGCCGTGCCGGCCAGGCCGGGCGAGGTCCAGGGTCGGGGGGCTGTCGAGCGCGAGGCCCCATCCTCGCCGTAACCCTCCATCAGTACCGCCTGGGGTGCGGCCATTCCCTGAAGAAATACCACAGGCCCGAACCGGCCGTCGCCGTGTCGGGGCTGAGGTTCAGGTTGTTCAGGTCGGCGTGGGACAGGGCGTACAGGCTGCCGCGTGTCGGGTCGCGCCGGGCGCGGATAACCCGCCGGGCCAGGTCCAAAAACTCCTCTCTAGGCGGCCCCGAGACGCGGTAGCCGTTGAAACCACCGGCCACCTCGGCGTAGGTCCGCCCGTAGCCCTCCGCGTTCACCCGATTCTTCGCCACCCAACCGACGTAATACGCCGCCCGCAAATCGCCGGGCGATTCGCCCTGCATAATGCGGGCCAGGTCGATCACAGCGGCGCTGGGCCGGGGCCGCCGGCGCGGGGCGGGGGTGAAGGTAGGCGTGGGCGGTTTGGCCGGCGGCGGGCCGGTGACGACCCGGGTCGGGGTGGCCGTCGGCGGGCCGAGGGGCGGGATCGGGGTCGGGGTCCAGGTTGGCGGGAGGCGAGGCGTGGGCGTGGCGGTCGTCTCCTGTGCAACAGCCGGCGGCGATCCGGCGGTCCAGACCGGCCGCCAGACGGCGATCAGGCCGCCCAGGACGCACACGTTCAAGACGACCAGGCCGGCGATGATCAGGGTTTGCAGGCCGGTAAACCGGCGTTGCGGTGATTTGGGGCTGGGCATCGTCTAACGCTCCGCCGGGAGTATACCACAAGAGGGGAGATTATGTCGAGATCAAGTCGGGCTTTGTTTTGCAACGGGATTACGGTATAGTTTGAGTCAGTCAAGATCTGCGGAAGAAATAACCAATAATGATGATGTGTTGAAAAAGGTGAGCGATGAGCACGGAGCATTCAACCACCACAACGTATGAGCACGTCCAACTTGACGCGAACGGGGTACCCATTCTTGCGGGAACCACCATGAAAGTTGTTGAGTTAGTCATGGCTCAGATGGCCCACGGCTGGAGCCCGGAAGAATTGCACTTTCAACACCCCGACCTGACTATGGGTCAGATTTATTCCGCTTTGGCCTATTATTGGGATCACAAAGAGATGCTTGACGCCGACATCGCCCGGCGTTGGGAATGGGCGGAGCAGACTCGCCGGGAAGCCGGAAGTTCCCCCCTGGTGGCTAAACTGCGGGCCCAGGGCCTGCTGTCGTGAGCGAGGCCCTGTATATGGACGAGCACGTCCATCGCGCGATCACAACCGGCCTGCGCTTAGGCGAGGTGGATGTCCTGACGGCTCAGGAGG
>JBHHXL010000458.1:0-3601 GCA_046757065.1 Anaerolineae bacterium | reverse complement strand
TGCTACCTGTTACCTGTTACCGGCGACTTTACCGGTAGCGTGCGTGAACGCTCGCGATCACTTCAATGCAAAATTCAACCGTTCTCGAAATGCGGGGCGTGCGCAAATCCTTCGGGACCGTGACCGCCCTTGATGATGTCAACTTTCAACTGAGACGTAACGAAATCCACGGTCTGCTCGGCGGCAACGGCGCGGGCAAGACGACGTTGATGAACGTCCTGTACGGCCTCTACAAGCCGGATGCCGGGCAAATCCTCCTGCACGAGCAGCCGGTAGCCATCCATTCGCCCAGGGATGCCATCCGGCATCGCATTGGGATGGTTCACCAACACTTCCTGCAAATCGGCAGCTACACCGTCCTCGAAAACATCGTCCTCGGCACCGCGCTCAGGCGCGGCCTGACCCTGAACCTGGAGCAGGAGGCGGGACGCATCGGGGACCTGTCGGCCAGGTTCGGGCTGGACGCCGACCCCGAGGCCCGGATCGAAGCGCTGCCGATGGGCAGCCGCCAGAAGGTGGAAATCCTCAAGGCCCTCTATCGCGGGGCCGAGGTCCTCATCCTGGACGAGCCAACCACCAACCTCATCCCCCAGGAGGTCGATTCCCTCTTCCAATCGCTGCGGGCAATGGTCGAAGAGGGCCTGAGCGTGGTCTTCATCACCCACAAGCTGCGGGAGGTGCTGCGCGTCTGCGACCGGATTTCGGTGCTGCGGGACGGGCGTAATATCCTGACCGTGCCGCGTGACGACGCCTCGGAAGAGGTGCTGGTCCGGGGGATGGTCGGTGAGGAGTTGGACGTCAGCCAGAGCATCCTCTTCTCGGCGGAGCAACCCGACCGGGCAGAGCGAAGGCTGGATCAACGAGTCATCGTCCGCGCCGAGGGCTTGCAGGTGATCAGCCCGGATGGCCTGCCCCTCTTAAAGGATTGTTCCTTTGAGATCGCCGGGGGAGAGATCTTCGGCATCGCCGGGGTGGCCGGCAACGGCCAGCAAGAACTGGCCGAGAGCCTGCTGGGCATCCAGCCGATTGCCGGGGGCCGGGCCACCATCGACGGGCTGAGCGTGGCCGGGGCGACGACAAGCGCGCTCCTGGCGGCGGGCGTGGCCTACATTCCCGAAGACCGCCTGGGCGACGGCTTCCTGCCCACGGCCAACGTGGCCCAAAACCTGATCCTGGGCGCGCACCGCCGGGAACCCTACAACCGGAACGGCCTCCTGAACTGGCGGGCCATCTTCCAGGCGGCGCGCAACCTGATCCACGAGTACAACATCCGCACGCCCGGCCCGGAGGCCGTGGCCGCCAACCTGTCGGGCGGGAACATCCAGCGGGTGATGATCGCCCGGGCCTTTTCCCACCCGGCCAAATTCCTGGTGGCGCACAACCCGACCACCGGGCTGGATATTCCGTCGATGGAATTTGTCTACACGAAAGTCCTCGAACATAGCCGGGCCGGGGGCGCTACCTTGCTACTGTCGGAGGACCTGGACGAGCTATTCCTGCTGTGCGACCGCATCGGGGTGATGTACCGGGGCCGGATCGTGGGCATCCTCGACCGCCGCCAGTTCGACAAGTACGAAGTCGGGCGGTTGATGAGCGGGGCGGGCGCGGATGGCTGATCAAGCAACGAGGACCGGCCTGAACACCGGCAACCTCAAAATCTGGAGCGGCAGGGTCGTCCCCTACCTGCTGGCGGTGGCAGCGGCCTTCGTCGCCGTGGGGCTGTTCATCGCCGCGATGGGCTTCGACGTGCCCCGGGCCTACGCCACGATTCTGTTCACCTCCTTCCGCACGCCCAACGGCTTCGTCCAGACCCTGCTCAAATTCGTGCCGCTGCTGTTGCAGGCGCTGGCCTTCACCATTCCCCTGGCCGCCGGCAAGTTCAACATCGGCGGCGAGGGGCAACTCATCGTCGGCGCGATCGGGGCCACGGCGACCGGCATCCTCCTGGCCGGTCTGCCGGCCCCGCTGCTGCTGCCCCTGGTCCTGATCGGCGGCGTGCTGTTCGGCGCGCTGTGGGCGGCCATCCCGGCCTGGCTGTTGTACCAGTTCGGCATCAACGAAATCTTGACCACCGTCTTGATGAACTTCGTTTCCTTCAGCCTGATCGATTACGTCACCACCGAAATCTGGCGCGACCCGGCGGCGGGCCACCCGACGACGATCCCCATCGGAGACGGGGGGCAGTTGCCGCTGCTCGTCTCCAGCCCGCCGCTACACGCCGGGCTGATCCTGGCTTTGCTGGTGGCCGGGGCGGTTTACATCTACACCAACCGGACCTCCGCCGGCTACGAGCTGCTGGCCACCGGGGCCAACCCCCGCGCTTCGAAAGTCTACGGCATCCCCGTGCGGCGCATCTTCATTCTGTCGCTGGTTCTGGGCGGGGCGATGGCCGGCCTGTCCGGCTCCATCGAGGTGGCCGGCGTTCACCAACGGCTCATCGAAGGGTTGCAATCGAACTTCCTGCTGCTGGGGATCATCATCGGCCTGATCGCCAAGGGGAACAACCTGGCCGTGCCCTTTGTGGCTTTCTTCATCGCCGTCCTGGAAGTCGGGGCCAGCGCCCTGCAACGCACGACGATGATCCCCGGCGAGATGGTCTTCATCGTCGAAGCCTTGATTTTGCTGTTCGTTTTGCTATCCGACGTGGTCAGGAGGGACTAGCCTGTGGAACAATTTGAGGTCTTTGCCAAACTGATGATGCTGGGCCTGGTGCCCTACGTTTTGGCCAGCCAGGGAACGATGCTGGGCGGTCGCACCGGCATTTTCAACGTGGCCCAGGAAGGGATTATGCTGGTCGGCGCATCGGTTGGGTTTCTGGGCGGGTTCCTGTTCGGCAACCTTCTGTACGGGATGCTGCTGGCGATGCTCGTCGGCGGGTTGTTCGGCCTGGCCCTGGCCTATTTCACCACCACCCTGAAGATGAACCAGTTCGTGATCGGCCTGGCTCTCTTTTTCCTGGGCCTGGGCCTGTCCACCCTGTTCAACAAGCTGTTCATCGGGGTGACGCTGGAACCGCCCCTGGTGCCCACGCTCAAGGAGGTCCCCGTCCCCGGCCTGAGCCGGATTCCGGTCCTGGGCGACATCCTCTTCCACCAAAACTGGCTGGTCTATGTAGCCATCCTGCTTTCGCTTGGCCTCTACTACCTCCTCTACCGGACGGGCTTCGGCCTGTCGCTGCGCGCCGTGGGCGAGAATCCCAAGGCCGCCGACAGCCTGGGGGTGGATGTGACGCGCCTGCGCTACCTGACGGCCATCGTCGGGGCGATGCTGATGGGCCTGGCCGGGGCCTACCTGCCGATGGTCTACACCGGCACCTTCACCGAGGGGATGGTCCAGGGGCGGGGCTGGTTGTCCATCGCCCTGACCTTCTTCGGCGGCTGGAGCCCGCACCTGATCTTCCTGGGCGCGCTGTTCTTCTCGGCGGTCGATGTCCTGGCGCTGCGGGCGCAGGTGGTTGGCATCGGCATCCCTCACCAGTTCCTGTTTATGCTGCCTTACGTGGCCACCATCCTGGTCATGATTTTCGCCTTCAAATGGGTCAGGACGCCGGCTTTCCTGGGGCAAAACTACGACCGGGAAAAACGGACACTGGCTTGAGGCC
>JBHHXL010000457.1:0-3607 GCA_046757065.1 Anaerolineae bacterium | reverse complement strand
GCGGTGGGGGCGGCTCCGGCGGCAGTGGCGGCGGCGGTGATGACAACAGCAACGACAATGAAGATGAGGGTGACGACGATGGCAACGACAACGATGATGATGACGATGATAATTCAGGCAGCGGGGGTGGCGATGACAACAGCAATGATAATAGCGACGATGATAACCATTCCGGGCACGGCGGTGGCGGCGGTAACGGCAATGATGACGATTAAATCGTCTACGTCGCCTGCGCGTCGGCCCAGCGAGCGGCCAGCATAACGACGGTGATGATGATAAACGCCAGCAGCGCCTGGAAGGGGATCGTCACAAAACCAAAAAAGTTGACCCAGCGCACGCTGCAAGAAACCCCGGCCGAGCAGGCGGCGGAATGGCTGAACACCCCCAGTTGCAATAAATAGTGGTAGCCCGATACGAATATGCCAATGATTGAAAAAGGCAGTACGTAGTTCGGCAGGTATTCATCAAGCTTGAGGATGCCCACCAGAATGATCAGGGTCAGGGGATACATCAGGATGCGCTGGTACCAGCACAGGGTGCAGGGCACAAAACCGGCGATCTCGCTGTAGTACAGGCTGCCGAGCGTGGCCGCAATGGCCGGGCCAAGAGCCATATAAGCCCCATTAGCTTGCAAGAATCCGATAAACGTGGCTTTTGAGTTGGGTGTAGGGGTTTCTTCCAGCATCTAAACACTCCTGGCTTATGGCGCGAAATATGCCTGTTGCCCGCATCGCGCCGGTTGTCTTCATTTGGGCATATTGTATCGATTTGCCACCGAAGCGCAATTCCCCTGTCTGGCTGCCCCCCTCCCCCAGCAATTCTCATTTTGACATTGTGGGCGCAGAAAATGTAGGACAAACTGTTAGTTTGTCGCCGTCCCGGACAAGCTACCAGCTTGTCCTACATCATAGTACGGCCAAAATGAGAATTGCAACCTCCCCTCGCCTGCGAACGTTGACCGGCAAAACCCCCTGTGGTATACTACAGACCGACCCGTCGGTCGGTCAAAACCAGGCAGGGATGACGATGAACGCAATCGAAAAAGCGAGCACCATTGAGGGAACCCCCAGCACGCGGCGACGCATCCTGGAGGCCGCGATCAAGGTCTTTTCCAAGAAAGGCTACCACGATACGCGGGTCGATGAGATCGTCGATGCCGCCAACATCTCCAAGGGGGGCATTTACTTCCATTTCCCCGGCAAACAGCAAATCTTTCTGGCCGTGGTCGACGAGTTCGCCCGCCTGCTGGAGGAGCAACTGACGCAGGCCATCGAGCAACAGCAAAGCGGCATCCAGAAGGTCAATGCCGCCCTGCAGGCCGGGCTGGAAACGTTCGGCCAGTACCGGCAGTTGGCTAAAATCTTCCTCGTCCAGGCGGTGGGCCTGGGCGCGGCCTTCGAAGAAAAGCGGTTGCAGATTCACGACCGGTTTGCCCAGTTGATCAAAAAGCACCTGGACCGGGCGGTGGCAGAGGGCGACATCCCGGCCATCGACACCGAGGTCGCCGCTTACGCCTGGACGGGGGCCATCAACGAGATCATCATCCGCTGGATCTACACCGGCACGCCCGAACCGGAGCGGGCCCTGCCCGCCCTGCGGACGATGTTGCTGCGCAGCATCGGCGTCTCGGAAGCGCAAATCCGCCGCCTCGATGGAGGGAGATGAGCCGTGTGGGAATTGAGCGCCTCCCCTCCGGCCCTCGGCCAGCCGCCCGGCGGCCTGGTCAGCTACAGCCTGCCCTGGCCCGACACCTCGCCCCTGGCCTTTCTGCGGCAGGCGGGCGACGCCTACCGCGTCTATTGGGAGAACGGCCCGGCCTCCCCCGCTTTTGCCGGTTACGGCTGGGCCGCGTCTCTGACCGCCGCAGGCCCGGACCGCTTCCGCTCGATCCGGCAGGAGGCAGCCCAACTGTTCAACAAAGCCATCCTCGAAACGGATGACACGCCGCCGGGCGTTGGCCCGCGCCTGTTCGGCGGGTTTGCCTTTTGGGCCGGGGACGAGCCGCAGGACCTCTGGTCGGCCTTCCCCTCCGCCTGTTTTGTTTTGCCCCGCTACCAACTGACCTGCCTGGACGGCCAATCCTGGTTGACCGTCAACCATTGTCTGGAGGCCGGGCAAGACCCCTACCCAATCCTGCAATCGTTGCGCGACGACACCCAGATGCTGCGCCTGGCCCTGGAAATGGCCGGCAACCGGGCGCAGGAATCTCGGATGCAACCGCATCGAGCGGAGATCGAGCTCGACATCCGCTACCCGATGGACCGGGCGGCCTGGCAGCGCCTGATCGAAACCACAACCGGCCGCATCCGGGCCGGCGAACTGGAGAAGGTGGTGCTGGCGCGGACCTGCCGGGTCCAGTCCACCCGCTACGTCGAACCGGCGGACATCCTGACCCGCCTGCGCCAGAAGTACCCCGACTGCTATCGCTTCCTGTTCGAACCCGCGCCGGGCCACGTCTTTTATGGCGCGACGCCGGAGCTGCTGGCCGAGGTCAGCGGCCTGACCCTGCGCACCGTGGCCCTGGCCGGCTCGAGCCGGCGGGGCGAGACGCCGGACGAGGATGCGACCCTGGCCCGCGAGCTGCTCTCCAACCCCAAGGAGCGCCAGGAACACGCCTTCGTCGTCGAGGCCCTGCGGCAGAGTTTGCAGCCGTTGGTCAGCGAGTTGCAGGTTCCGCCGTCGCCGGATATTCACCGCCTGAACAACATCCAGCACCTGCGGACGGCTATGCAGGGCAGGCTGGCCGAACCGTGTGGCATCCTGCCCGTGGTCGAGGCGCTGCACCCCACTCCGGCCATGGGCGGCACCCCCCGCGCGACCGCCCTGCGCCTGATCGCCGAAAACGAGCCCTTTTCGCGGGGCTGGTACGCCGCCCCGGTCGGCTGGCTCGACCCGCACGGCGACGGCCTGTTCGCCGTGGCCATTCGCTCGGCGGTCAGCGTCGGCCACGAGGCCTGCCTGTTCGCCGGAGCCGGCATCGTGGCCGACTCCGACCCGGACCGGGAGTGGCGGGAGACCGGGCTCAAGTTCCGGCCGATGCTGGACGCCCTGGGCTGGGCGGCGCGCTGATGGAAGCTCCGAACCCAAGCAGCCTGTGGGCGCAGGTCTTTGTGGATGAACTGGCGCGGGCTGGCCTGCGGGCGGTTTGCATCGCCCCGGGCTCGCGCTCCACGCCGCTGACCCTGGCCTTCGCCGCCGAGCCACGGATCAGGGTCTACTCGCTCCTGGATGAGCGGGGCGCGGCCTTTTTCGCCCTGGGCCTGGCCCTGGCCGGCGGCAGGCCGGTGGCCCTGGTCTGCACCTCGGGCACGGCGGCAGCCAACTTCTTCCCGGCCGTCGTCGAGGCCCACCAATCGCGCGTTCCGCTCCTGGTCCTGACCGCCGACCGCCCCCACGAACTGCGCCACAGCGGGGCCAACCAGACCATCGACCAGATCAAGCTGTACGGCGACTTCGTCCGCTGGTTTGTGGATGTAGCCCCCCCGGAGGCGGCTCCCTCCGCCCGGACGCTGCGCTCGCTGCGCACCCTGGCCTGCCGGGCGCTGGCGACGGCAGCGGGCCTGCCGCCGGGGCCGGTTCACCTCAACTTCCCTTTCCGCAAACCGCT
>JBHHXL010000456.1:0-3609 GCA_046757065.1 Anaerolineae bacterium | reverse complement strand
ACCCAATACCCAATACCCAATACCCAATACCTGACACCTGACACCTCCTACCCGCTAATTGCCGAAATGAGAACCAACCTTACCTCCCCAAAAAATCTCATCCGCCCTGGCGCAATGGTTATCACCGCTTTGGGCTTTGCGTTGCGCCTCTACACCCTGGCCAGCGAAAGCCTGTGGTACGACGAGCTTTTGCAGCTCGATATTGCCCAGGGGCCTTTGCCGTCGATGTTGCCGCGCTTGCAGGGCCACGCGGCGGTGCCGTTGGATTATCTGATCGCCCACGCCTGGATTTTGTTGGGCCGGGGCGAGGGCTGGGTGCGGATTCCGGCGGTGATGTTCGGCACGCTGGCCTTGCCTGTGGCCTACCGCCTGGGACGCAGCCTGTTGGGGCGTTACGAGGGCCTGCTGTTGATGGCCTTGCTGGCCCTCTCGCCTATGCACGTCCGCTATAGTCAAGAAGTGCGCCCCTACGCCCTGGTGGTGTTGGGGGTGACGCTGGCCGGCTACGCCTTCTGGCAGATGCGCCGGACGGGGCGCTGGCGCTATTTCATCTTGCTACAGGTTGGAGCGGTCGTGATTACCCTGGCCCACGTCTTCGGCACGGCCGTATTTGGCCCGTTGCTGGTGCTGGCTGCCGTTGACCTGGCGGTCGGCAAGGATCGGAAGCGGGCGGTCAAGTCGATGGCGGGCTTGCTGGCCGCGGGCTTCCTGTCGCTGATGATTCTCCTGTCGCTGGGGTGGGGCAGATATATTGTCAATAACGTGACGGGCTTTGGCGGGGCTGTGGTCGAGCCGGAGAAATTTACCGTCGATCCCAGCCAAAAACCGAACCTGGGCAGCGGGCCGGAGGTTAACGGCTCCTTTATCAAAAATGAAATCGTCGCGCCACTGGGGGCCGGGGCAGCGAGCCGGTCGTTGTGGTTGTTCAACGGCCTGGCCGGGTTGGGACTCGTCTATTTGCTCAGCCGCAAGCAATACAGGTTGGGCCTGTTGTTGATTTTGTGGTTGGTGTTGCCGGTGGTTTCCATCGTGGCCTTTTTGGTGTACCGGGGCACGTTTTTTGCCTCGCGCTACATCATTTCCATTCTGCCCGCCTATCTGAGCCTGGTTGTCGTGGGGCTTCTGGCCCTGTTCCGCTGGCTGAAGCGCATCGAGTTTGCCTGGCTGTCGATAGGGGTGGCGCTGATCATCGGGGCGTCCCTGGCCGGGGACCTGGGAGCGAGCCTCAATCGCCTGTACCATGAGCAGGACAAGGAGGACTGGCGACTGGTCGGCCAGTTCATCGCCCAGAACGCCGGGCCGGACGATGCCGTTATCGCGGTCAACGCCGAGCCGACGATGAACTGGTACTATCCCCCCGCCTGGGCCGTGCCCAACCGTTACGAAACATTAGAATCTGTGCAGGCGGCTGCCGCCGAGGCCAGGCGCAGTTGGGTCATCCTCAGCCTGTTCTCCTCCGACATCGATGCCAGCGTCAAAGCCTGGCTGGGCGAGGGCGAGCAGGGCGCTATCCGCCTGGTGCTCGATCCGGAGATCACCGTCTACTACCTGGGCAGGAACGCCACCCAGGAGCAGTTGCTGGAAGAGATTCAGGGGTTTGCCCTGCCGGTTGACCACGCCCTTTACGCCAGCCTGGCCCGCGAGAACCGCCGCAGACCGGCCGTCGCCCGCCGCTACTACCAACTGGCCATCGAGCACGCGCCGACCGGGGAACTGCGGGCCGAATACCGGCGGGCGCTCGATGCGCTGCCATAAAGCGCCTAAACGCAATCCCGCAACTGCTCTCGGATGTGATAAGCGAGGGCCTCGCTGTCCTCGATAGCGATGGCGCTTGGTCAGTCGCCTTTTTTCACCACCCGTTTGATCCAATCCAATGGTAGCAAGAAATAGGCCAGCCAGGGGGCTTTCGATTTGGCCAGCCTCGGGTGGTCCAGGGCCAGCTCGGCCGGGCTGGGCAGGAAGGCGAAGCGCAGGGCCTGCATCACCTCGCCGGGCCGGCCTTCGGTCAGCTTGAGGGCTTTTAGCAGGTAGAGCCCCGGCGGGGCGGGGTTGAGGTGCGAGGTGTTGACCAGGTCGCGCGATCTGGCCCAGCGGTCAAACGAGGCCGAGACCCGGCCCCGCTGGGCGGCCAGCAGGGAACCGGGCAGGGCGGTGGGGAAGTAGGCGCTCAACATGGCCAGGACGGGATAGGTGAAGCGGGCGTCGACGGGCTGTAACCAGCGGGCGGGGTCCTCGACGTGGGGCGTCAGCCGGGCCAGGTCCACCAGGTGGATCAGCCGCCCCTTGCCCTGCCATAAGTGATAGGTGGCGTGCACCGCCAGGTGCAGCCATAACGCCTCCGGCCGGCTGAGGGTGGCTTCCTCCCCGCAGACGGTTCCCCTGGACGCCCCGGCCCACATCGTACCGGTCAGGTCAACCGTCGGCCCGCCGAACGTCTCCCGGCAGTAAAGGTGAACCTCCAGCCCGCGCGGGTTGTCGGGATGCTCGCCCTCCCTGGAGACGACCCGCCGGTTGTCCGGCTTGATAAACTCGATGTGCTTCCAATGGACGACGTCCTGCGCGTAGCCCAGGTGGGCCAGCAGGCCGGCGGCCCGCTCGAAATCTCCGGGCCGGACCAGCAGGTCGAGGTCGGCCATCGGGCGCAGGCCGGGGTCCTCGTAGTAAGTTGCGGCCAGGATGGAGCCCTTCAAGGGCATCGCCGGCAGGCGATGTTCCCGGAAAAGGGCCAGAATCTCCTTCAGTTCCACCTGCATTTTGGCGATGCGCCGGCTGTTGAGCGCGTACTGGTCCGCCAGCCAGGTCCTGAGCGCCGGGTCGAGCCAGGCGGCCCGCTCCAGCCGCCGGTGCAACAGCGGCCCGACGCCGTGCACCTGGCTGGCCGTGCGGAACGTCTGCCACGTTTTGGGGGACCAGGCCGGGTCCTGCGGCTCAGCGCCGTTGAGCCAGCCGGCGAGGGTCTCGCAGACGGCGGCCAGTTGGTGCGACGCACTTTCGCGAAGCGAGTGCGTCGCACCTTTATTCCAAGGCAAGATTTCGAATGGCATCGGCAATGTCCTGAGGCGGCGTGTAATCCAGCACGAACTGCTCATACTCTCCTGGGCGGGGAAAATGGGCGCGTACGAACTCCCTATCTACCAGCGAGCCGTTCCGCCTGCCAACCCACTCCAGGTAATTCGAGTAGGGCCATTGCCCAGGTTCGGAAACCAATCCGGCTTCCAGCGGATTGCGATGGATGTAGCGGCACAGGTGGATCAAATAGGCGTCGTCATCCACATACGCCGCCTGGAAAGGCCCCTCAAACAGTGTACCTTGGCGGTCGACGGCCTTGTTGAAAGCTTTGGTGTAGCTATTGAAGACAGCCTGCATAAAGTTGCTGATGGTGTGTTCTCCCTCCTGGCGGAGCAAGAAGTGGTAGTGATTGGGCATCAGGCAATAGGCGATTACCGTGATCGAGAATTCAACGGCGCAAGTTTTCACGCGGCGGAGGAGGAAAAGGTAGTTATCCTCCGACCGGAAAATGCGTTCACGATTTACCCCTCGATTATAGACGTGGTAGTAGTGTCCGGGCAAGAAAATCACTTTCCGGCGGGCCATTGGAATCCTCCCCTC
>JBHHXL010000455.1:0-3617 GCA_046757065.1 Anaerolineae bacterium | reverse complement strand
TCCCTACGAAAGCAATTTTCCGGGAGTCCTGCGGCACATCGCCGTGGGGCTCCTGTTCGATTCGGTTTCATTTGACACAAGCCGGGATTGTGCTACAATAGAAAACGTTGTTTCTTCATTCAAAACGCAATGCCTTAGCACCTCAAGGTTGCAACCATCCTGCAATAATTGATTAGTATGCCTGTTGCTGTTTGCCTGGTTGACGAAGCGGGGGGAGAACGTAATTATTCATACCACGCTGCCTAACCTGACCAGCCTGTAATGTATCCAGCCAAGTCCATATTCCCTCGATAAGCCGGCCACAAATTTGTTTAGCCCAAAGCCATATTTAGCGCTTCGCGGACTTGACGCAAAAAAGTGAAAAGTTATTTACGGACAGTTACTTAACTCAAGTTGCTACCTTGATTGAAAGTGCTGTTAAAACTCGGTCTTATGTCACCCTGAGCGTAGCGAAGAGCCTGCCCTGAGCCTGCCCTGAGCCTGCCGAAGGGGTTTCGTTCTGCGTTGGATAGGGTCATTGGCTCCGTTGAATGAGATTTTTCATAACTATGCCCTGCGGGTGCTCCGCTGCGCTCCGTTCAGAATGACATACAAAGTAGGCGGCAACTTGGGTTACTTAAGAAGAGAAGGTGGTGAATGTCATTCCGCCGTGATTCCGGGGTTCAGTCTATCGATCGCGCCGTGGCCATCCTAAAGGCGTTTTCGCAGGATGAGCCTGAACTGGGCGTAACCGACCTCAGCCGCCGCCTATCTTTGCACAAGAGCACTGTTTTCCGAATTCTGTCCGCCTTGGAAACAGGAGGGCTGGTTGCAAAAAACAAGGCCAACGGCCGTTACCACCTTGGCGTCGGGCTGATCGGCCTGGCCCAGGTCGCCACGCACCATTCCGATTTACGTTCGGTGGCGCGCCCCTTTCTGGACAAGCTTGGGCACATCACGCAGGAAACGGTTTCTCTGGCTATTCTGGATAAGTACCGGGTCATCACCCTGGATCAAGTCGTTCCCCACCAGCACCAGGTCGTCGCTTTTCCAGGTGTCGGCCATTCAATACCCGGTTACTGCGCCGCTGCGGGAAAAGTCCTGCTGGCCTACATTTCTCTCGAGGCCGTTGAACGCTTGCTGAACGCGATTGACAAACACGCGACGGCAATGTTAAAACCCATCAACCGCAAGGAGTTTCTGGCCGAGTTAGAGCAGGTGCGGAGCCAGGGTTTTGCCCTCAGCCTGGAAGAATTGGAGCCGGGCCTCAATGCCCTGGCCGCACCCATCTGCAATCATTTCAGCGAAGTTGTGGCCGCGCTCTCGGTTGCCGGGCCCATTTACCGCCTGGCTTCGGAGCAACTGTACCAACTGGCCCCTCTCATCTGCCAGATGGCCGACCAAATATCGGCCAGGTTGGGCTGCGCGCCGTCAACCGGCCCGAACAGGGCCATCGTTTAACAAACTTGCTGATGAAGATCGACTCGCATCGTTTTCATCATTTCGCCAGAAAGGAGGCGTCCTGACAACGAACTTTTGATTTTGCCGTTGAAATCCGTACTCCATAGAGAAAGAATCATTTTTTTAGGAGGATAACTATGAAGAGGCCACAAATCTCTGAAAAGCAGATGGAAAAAGTCCATCCTTACATCCCCGAAGTTTACAAGCAACTTCGAGAGGGTCGCATCTCTCGCCGCGAGTTTATGCGCACGGTCACGTTGCTGGGGATGTCCTTCGGCGCGGCGACCATCGCCGCCCAATGTGGCGCGCAACCCGCCGCCCCGGCCGCCGAGCAGGCCGCCCCGGCGGAGCAAGAACAGGCCGCCCCGGCTCAGGAGCAGGAGGCTGCCCCGGCCCAGGAACAGGCCGCCGAAGCCGCGCCCACCGGCGGCATCAAGCGTGGCGGGACCCTGCGCATCGCCGAACAGATGCAGGCCATCGACCATCCGGCCCGCCTGTCGTGGACCGAGCCGTCCAACGTCTTCCGCTTCGTCTTCGAGTACCTGACCGAGACGGACCGGGAGAACATCACCCACCCCTACCTGCTTGAAAAGTGGGAGGCCAGCGACGATCTGCAAACCTGGACCCTGCACGTGCGCAAGGGCATTATGTGGACCAACGGCGATGAACTGAACGCCGACGACGTGATCTTCAACTTCAACGAATGGCTCAACCCCGACGTTGGCTCCTCGATCCTGGGTTTCTTCGAAGGCTTTATGACTGCCAACGACATCGAGCGGGTTGACGATCACACCGTCAGGCTCCATATGGCCGCCCCCAAACTCGACGTGCCGGAAAACCTGTTCCACTATCCGGCCCAGATCATGCACCGCAGCTTCGACGGCGACGTGACCACGGGCAAGAACCCCAGCACCGGCCCCTACACCCTGGAGGAGTACGTCGTGGGCGAGCGGGCCCGGGTTGTGGCCCGGGATGACTACTGGCAGATGGGCGAGGACGGCCAGCCGCTGCCCTACCTGGATGCCATCGAGTGGATCGACCTGGGCGACGACCAGACGGCCTACGTGGCCGCCCTGCAGAGCGGCGAGGTCCACAGCTTCTACGATCCGACCGTCGACTCCTTCCTGGCCTTGCGCGGCGATCCCAACGTCAATATCATCGGCGTCGCCACCTCGCAGGTGCGGGTAATGCGCATGCGCGTTGATCAGCCGCCCTACGACGACGTTCGGGTCCGCAACGCCCTGAAGATGTGCCAGGACCGGGAGAAAATTCTGGACCTGGCCTACTTCAGCGAGGGCGTCCTGGGGCACGACGTGCACGTGGCCCCCATCCATCCCGAATTCGCGCCGATGGAGGTTCCGGCTTACGATCCGGATGGGGCCAAAGCCCTGCTGGAAGAGGCCGGTTTCGCCGATGGCATCGATATGTCGATTTCGGTTGGCACCGGCTGGACGGACGTGGTGGCCTACGCCGAAACGCTCAAGGAGGACGCGGCCCCGGCCGGCATTAACCTGACCCTGGATACGATGCCCAACCCGGCTTACTGGGACCTGTGGACCGAAACGCCGCTGGGCATCACGCCCTGGACGCACCGCCCGCTGGCGGTGATGGTTTTGCCCCTGGCCTACATCGCCGACTCGGAGGGCAACCCGGTGCCCTGGAACGAAACCCGCTGGGTGGACGAAGAATTCAGCGCCCGCCTGCTCGAAGCCCAGGGCACTTTGGACATAGAAGCTCGCCGGGCGATTATGGCCGATGTCCAGCGCATTATGCAGGAACGCGGCCCGGTCGGCATCGCCTTCTGGAAGAACGTCTGGACGGTGATCAACCCGGCCTTCCAGAATATCAAGGGCCACCCCAACAACTACGAGCTGTACCGGGAGGTCTGGTACGATCCGGAGCTGGACCCGCACGCCTGATAGGGAGCGAAAGGGTTACCCCGGGCCTGACGACTCACCACGAAATTTGAGGAACCGCACGCCCACGTTCCACGATCATCGTTGCGCGTGGGTGTGCCCCAACCCCTCACGGATTTCTTCAGGGCAGCCGCCACGAGCCTGACGGCTCACCACAACGACGAAAATAGAGGCGCTTTGACGACGCGCCCGGCAGCCGGAAGGCAATCGTATTAAAAGCGTATCCTTCGACCGGCTCAGGATACGCCTGGGCCTGCTCCG
>JBHHXL010000454.1:0-3665 GCA_046757065.1 Anaerolineae bacterium | reverse complement strand
GGGGGGACTGACGCGAAGCGGGGAGAACTCCACCAGCGCCAGGCACGATCGTCCTGATCTATTACCGGATTCATTATTTAACTTCAATCAGCCAGCGGCGTTCGGTGAGCCAACAGATCGTTCGTACACCGGCCGTAGCCCGGCGCTTGCCAGCGTCCGCGATCCGGTGTAAACTAGTTACCGGTTTTACGAACGCCCAAGGAGCCAAGCATGCCAAACATAACCGAAGCCCAGGTAAAAGCAGCGCTGAGCCACGTCATCGAACCGGAACTGCACCGAGACCTGGTTACGCTGAATATGATCCAAAACGTGCGGATTGACAATGCCCGGGTCGGCTTTACGATTATGCTGACCACCCCGGCCTGCCCCCTCAAGAACCAGATCGAGGCCGAAGCCCGCCAGGCCGTGCTGGAGCGGGTGCCCGGCGTGGAGTCGGTCGATATCGAGTTCGACTCGAACGTGCCCGCCGACCGTCGCCTGCTGAGCAAAATGAACATCGGTGTGCGCAACGCCATCGCCATTGCCTCCGGCAAGGGCGGCGTCGGCAAATCGACCCTGGCCACTAACCTGGCCCTTTCCCTGGCCCTGGATGGAGCCAGCGTCGGCCTGCTGGACGCCGACATCTACGGCCCCAACGTGCCAATGATGATGGGGGTCAACGAGCGCCCCAAGGCTCAGGGCGGGCGCATCCAGCCCCTGACGGCTTACGACATCAAACTGATGAGCATCGGCTTCCTGGTCGATACCGACCAGCCGGTCATCTGGCGCGGCCCGATGATCCACAGCGCCCTGCGCCAGTTTTTGGAAGATGTGGAGTGGGGCAGCCTGGATTACCTGGTCGTCGATTTGCCGCCCGGCACCGGCGACGCCAGCCTCAGCCTCAGCCAGAGCCTGAGCCTGACCGGCACGGTCATCATCACCACCCCGCAGGCCGTGGCTCTGTCCGACGTGGTGCGAGGGGTGGGCATGTTCAAGCAGCTTAACGTGCCCATTATGGGCGTCGTTGAGAATATGAGCTACTTCGTCGCCCCCGACACAGGCCGGCGCTACGACATCTTCGGCCACGGCGGCGGCCGGGATATGGCCGCCAGGGTGAACGTACCCTTCCTGGGCGAGGTCCCGCTGGAGCCGGCCGTCCGCCAGGGCGGCGACGAAGGCAAGCCCATCGTCGTCCGCGAGCCGGACTCGGCGGCGGCGCAGGCCATCCGCCAAATCGCCCAGAAACTGGCGGCGGCCATCAGCGTCCAAAACCTGGCTCTGGACGCGCAGGGGTACGCCCCCGATCCGGAGCTAACCGTCATTCAATAAATCGACCGTTTTCAGGTGTCATCCTGTTAGAGGACAATAGGGGAAATAGGGGCGACCGCAAACCGCTTGTCGCCCCTATTCGTTTTGTGTTTTAATCCAAGGGGAACTCGTTTGCGATGCCTGACAAGCTTATCTTTCCTGCCGACCAGGCCGCAGCTATGCTCGACCACCTGCGGGCCGGCCTGCCCAACGAAGCCTGCGGCCTGCTGGCCGGACTGGGCAACCGGGTCACTCACGTCCTGGCAGCAGACAACATCGCCGCCCGGCCCCGGGTCGAGTACGAAATGGACCCCGGCCAACAACTGCAGCGTTTCGAGTTTATCGAAGCGCAGGGCCTGGACCTGGTCGGTATTTACCACTCGCACCCCTTCAGCCCCGCACACCCCTCGGCCACGGACCTGGCCCGCGCCTTTTACCCCGAGGCGGTTTACGTCATCGTCTCCCTGATCGATGTCCACGCGCCGCAGGTCAACGGCTTCCTGCTGCCCCCTCCGGGGACAAATAGCCACATTCAACAGGTGGAAATATTCGTGGAGAACCTGCCCGATGTTGGGGGTTGAGGCACACCCAACTGCGTAACTTCTACTTCTACGTAACGGCCAGCCGTTGGGCGGAGTAATCCTCGTAGATGCGCCCGGCCACAATCGCCCGCAGGCGGTCCAGCGCCCGGTGGATTTCCTCAAAGGTGTTGTACAAGGGGGCGATCCCCAGGCGGATGTTGTCCGGCTCGCGGAAATCGGGGATGACCGTCGGGGCCGGCGGGGCAGCTTCGATCAAGGCCCGGTTGATGCGATACCCCTCCGGGTGGCGCAGGGAGACGTGCGAGCCGCGTATCTCAGCCTGCCGTGGCGAGCCGATGGTGAAGCCCAGCGGGGCCAGCCATTGCTCGGCCAGAAAGATGAGGTACTCCGTCTGGCGCACGCTCTTGGCCCGCAGCCGGTCCACCCCAGCCTCCAGCAGAATGTCAAGCGCCGGCTCGATGGCCTTCATCGACAGCATCGGCGGGGTGCTGACGAAGAAACGGTGGATGTCGTCGGCCGGCGTGAAATCGAGATCAAAGGCGAACGGGTTTTTCGAGGCAAACCAGCCCCAGATGGGCTGGCTCAGTTGCGTTTGCAGATCGCGGCGCACGTACAGGTAGGCCGGCGCGCCGGGGCCGCCGTTGAGATATTTGTAGGTACAGCCCACGGCCAGGTCCACGCCCGCGCCGTTCAAATCGACCGGCACCGCGCCGGCGGAGTGGCTCAAATCCCACAGCATCAGCGCGCCCGCCCGGTGCGCCTGCCCGGTCACGGCGGCCATATCGTACATAAAGGCGCTTTTGAAAGCCACGTGAGTCAGGCTGACCAGAGCCGTCTGGTCGTCGATGGCGGCGGCGATGGCCTCGGGGGCGATGGTGATCGTATCCGCCGAGGGGATCAGTTCCAGACGATGCCGGTCCCCCAGCAGGTCGATGATACCCTGAAAGACATACAGGTCCGAGGGGAAGTTGAAAACGTCGCTGACGATTTTGGTCCGTCCGGGCCGGGCCTTCAGGGCGGCCACCACCAGCTTGAACAGGTTGACCGAAGTGGAGGCGGTGACGATGATTTCATCGGGTTGGGCGCCGACCAGCCTGGCGATTTTGGCCCCCAGCCCGGCTGGGGTGTCGTACCAGCCGTCGTTCCAGAGGCGGATCAGCCGTTCGCCCCAGCCCTGCTCGATGGCGTTTTGCATAAACTCAACCGTTCGCCGGGGCAGGCGACCGAGCGAATTGCCGTCCAGGTAAATGACGTTGGGGTCGGTGATGACGAACTCATCACGGAAGGCGGCCAGCTCGTCAGCGGCGTCTAATTCGCGGGCGAAGCCGGCGTCGGTGCGGGTGAACTCCATCGGCGCAACTCCTATCGAGATTTTGGTGATTGGGATGGTTTCCCCGGCAGACCGCTGGCCTGCACCGCCAGGCCGATCAGCAGCAGGACCAAAAACAACGCAGCCGCCAACGCCGGGCGGAGATCCACGGCTTGAACAACGAGGCTGGCCCCGGCCAGGGCCGAAAGGGCGACCAGGGCCACCTCGAACACCGCCGCCACCAGGATGAGGCCGATGATCCCCCCGATGACAAAGGCCAGCAGGAACCAACGCTCCCCCGCCAGCCCAAGGACATCCGCAAGCCAGACCAAAATGTAGCCGCCGGCCACAAACCCGGCGACACCGACGGCAATCTTCTGCAGGGCAATCGCCAGCACGATCCCCACCAGTCCCGCCGCCAGGGCCAGGACGAGCACCACCCAATCGGGCTGCCCACCCAGGAAGCGGGCGGCCAGACTCAGGCCGGCCACAAAGCCAACCGCGCCCACAAACAGCCAGAAGAGCTT
>JBHHXL010000453.1:0-3666 GCA_046757065.1 Anaerolineae bacterium | reverse complement strand
ACCGGCTTTATGGGCAGCGGCAAGACCAGCGCCGGGCGAAAGGTGGCCGGGCAGCTCGGCCTGCGCTTCATCGATATGGACCTGGCCATCGAGGCCCTGGAGCGGCGCACCATCCCCCAAATCTTCGAGGCCGAGGGCGAAGCCTATTTCCGCCGGCTGGAGAAATCCGTCTGCCGCAAATTAGCCCGGCAGACCGGCCTGGTCATCGCCACCGGCGGCGGGACGCTGGTCGATCCCGAAAACCTGGCGACGATGGCCGCCACCGGCCTGGTGATTTGCCTGACCTGCGCGCCCGATGTATTGTGGCAGCGCCTGGCCCGATCCCAGGACCGGCCGCTGCTCGAGGCCGAGGACCGGCGGGCGCGGCTCGAATCTCTGCTGGCCGAACGGCAAGCGGCTTACGCCCGCATCGAGCATCAGGTCGATACGACCCGGCAGTCGCTGGAGGAGACGGTGGCCGAGATTGTTGGGATTTGGAGGTTGGAGACTGGAGATTAGGAGATTTGCAAAATAATCTCCTAATCTCCAATCTCTAATCTCCACGCGAAACGCCTAAAGGAGAAATAGCGTGCAACCTCTTCACGTCGCCAGCCCTGAAGGAATCTACCCTATCCATCTGGCCGAGGGGCTGCTGGCCGAGGCCGGTCGCTTGCTGCAAGCCGCCGACCTGGGCGGCAGTTGCGCCGTGGTGACCAACCCCACCATCGGCCAGCATTACGCCCGGCCGCTCCTGGACAGCCTGCGGGCAGCCGGCTTCCAGCCCACCCGCTGCGACATCCCCGACGGCGAAGCCCACAAGACCCTGGAGACGGTGGCCGGCCTGTACGACCGCTTCGTGGCCGCCGGCCTGGACCGGCGCAGCCCGGTCATCGCCCTGGGCGGGGGGGTGGTGGGCGACGTGGCCGGCTTCGCGGCGGCTTCCTTCCTGCGCGGCCTGCCGTTCGTGCAGATTCCAACCACCTTGCTGGCGATGGTCGACTCCAGCGTGGGGGGCAAGGTCGGCGTCGATCTGCCGCAGGGTAAAAACCTGGTCGGCGCTTTCAAGCAGCCGGAGCTGGTCATCATCGATCCGGCGGTGCTGAAGACCTTGCCGGCGGTCGAATTTCGGGCCGGGCTGGCCGAGGTGATCAAGCACGCCATCATCGCCTCGCCGGAGCTATTCGAGGCGCTGGGCTCCGGCAACTTCGCCCTGCCCTGGATGATCCACGAAGCGGTTCAGGTCAAGGTCGTGATCGTCGAGGAAGACCCTTTCGAGCAGGGGCGGCGGGCGGTCTTGAACCTGGGGCACACCTTCGCCCACGCCTTTGAGCAGTTGTCGGCTTATCGCCTGCGGCACGGCGAGGCGGTGGCGATGGGGCTGGTCTGCGCCGCGCATCTGGCCGCGGACCTGGGCCACTGCTCGCCGCAGTTTGTGGAAGCCGTGACCGGCCTGCTCGAGCACGTGGAGTTGCCCGTCTCCCCGCCGCCCTACCCGCCGGCCGAGGTCTGGGCGGCGATGAGGACCGACAAGAAACGGCGCGGCAAGACGGTGCGCTTCGTTCTGCCGCGCGGCATCGGCGACGTGGCTGTCTTCAACGACGTGCCTCAATCTGCCGTTGACAAGGTATTGACGAGCCCAACAACATAATGTATAATATGTGATGTATATACATTGTGTGGAGGTGGTAGGATGGCCGAGTACCCTGTACGCACTCAAATCTACTTGAGCGACGACCAGCACCGGGCTTTGAAAGCGCGGGCCGAAGCCGAAGGACGTTCTATGGCAACGCTGATTCGTGAGGCCGTCGCCGCATATCTGGCCAAACCTGGCTCTGACGCCGATGATTTCGACCGGGTAGCATATCTGAACGATCCCATCTGGGGCATAGTGGAGGCTGTGGATAAGTTGGGGGACTCTGGGGTTACCGACGGCTCGGTGAACCACGACCGGTATATCTATGACGAAGAGTAGCGATTATGACCAGAACCATCTTCGTGGATACCAGCGCCTGGATCGGGCTTTTCGCCAGAGACGATCAATGGCACCCGCAGGCCCGCCAATTTTGGCAAGAATTGCCCCGGCAAGTTGTACAACTTGTGACCTCGGAATATGTGTTAAGTGAGACGTATACCCACCTACGTCGCCGGCGGAAGGGGCTACAGCGGGCTATATTGTTTCACGATACGATTTATGCGGCGCCGATGATCGATATCCTTGACATCGATCGCCCCTTGCGGGCCAAAGCCTGGACCATCTTTACGGGGTATCAAGACAAAGTGCTGTCATTCGTGGATTGCACCAGTTTTGCGCTTATGCAAACATTGAGTATCATAGAAGCCTTTGCATTTGATGAACATTTTACCCGGTTAGGGTTTGTAACGGTTCCACAGCGATGACAAAGCTCCTCTTGTTACACGGGCCTAACCTCAATCTCCTGGGCCGGCGCGAGCCGGAGATTTACGGCGCGATGACCCTGGAGGCGATCAACCGGCGGGTGAGCGAGGCCGCCGCCGGGCGCGGGGCGACCGTGCGCGCCCACCAGTCGAACAGCGAGGGCGGGCTGATCGACGCCCTGCAGGAGGCGATGGCCTGGGCCGACGGCGTCATCGTTAACCCCGGCGCTTACACCCACACCTCCATTGCCCTGCGCGATGCGATTGCCGGCAGCGGCCTGCCGGTGGTCGAAGTTCACCTCAGCAACATTCACGCCCGCGAGGAGTTCCGGCACAAAAGCGTCCTGGCTCCGGTCTGCCTGGGCCAGATCAGCGGCTTCGGCTGGCGGAGCTACCTGTTGGGGCTGGAAGCCCTGCTCGGGCATCTGGGCGGTTAATTTGCAAGCCAAAGTGAAGGTAGCCTTGGCCCCACAGCAACGCATCCTGGTGGTTGACGACGAACCGAATATCCGCGAAGTCGTTGAACTTTACCTGCGCCGGGCCGGCTACGAGGTGGCCGTGGCCGCCGATGGCGAAGCGGCCCTGGCCGCCGTGCAGCAAACGCCGCCCGACCTGATCGTGCTCGATTTGATGCTGCCCAAAAGGACCGGCGAGGAAGTAACCCGTATTCTGCGCAGCGAGCGCGATATTCCCATCATAATGCTCACCGCCAAGGGTGAGGAAACCCACCGCATCGCCGGTCTGGAACTTGGCGCGGATGATTACGTGACCAAACCCTTCAGCCCCGGCGAGTTGGTGGCGCGGGTCAAGGCCGTCCTGCGGCGCGCCGGCGACAAACCGCTGGTCGATCCCCGGGCCGAGCCTCTGGCATTTGAAGACCTGATCATCGACCCGGCCAGCCGGCAGGTGTTGGCGCGCGGCGCGCGGGTAAACCTGACCGCCAAGGAATTCGATTTGCTGTGGTTCCTGGCCAGCCATCGCCGCCAGGTCTTCAACCGCGATCAACTGCTTGACCAGGTGTGGGGCTACGATTTCTTCGGCGACCCCAGCACCGTGACCGTGCACGTCCGCCGCCTGCGCGAAAAGATTGAAGCAGACCCTACCCGGCCCCAATACGTGCTAACCGTTTGGGGCGTGGGTTACAAGTTTGGGGATTAGAGATTAGAGATTGGAGATTAGCGGTCAAGTTGCCCAATCTCCAATCCCCAATCTCCAATCTCTTTTCTTAGAGAGGTAAAAGCTGGTTGACTGACAAAACTAACCTTGGCCGCAAAGACTCGTAAAATCGTAAAA
>JBHHXL010000452.1:0-3667 GCA_046757065.1 Anaerolineae bacterium | reverse complement strand
CTGATCGAGGTGCCGGTCACGAAGGAGTCGCCATTAGCGGGCGAGCTGATAACCACGCCCGGCGCGGTGTTCGGCGCGGTGATGATCACGCTGACGCTGGCCGAGGCGGTCAGGCCGCCGCTATCGATGACCGAGGCGGTGATGATATGTACCCCTTCGGGCAAAGGAACCGAGATGGAGGCCCCGGTCCCGATCTGGCCGATGAGGTCCGAGGTCCAGACCAGGTTCGCGCTCAGGTCGCCCTCTTCGGCGTCGCTGGCCGAGCCGGAGAAGATGATCGACGTGCCGGCCTCGAAGGAGGCCCCGTCCGGGGGCACGCTGATGGCTGCGCCCGGCGGGGTGTCGTTCGGCCCGGTGGCGGCGGTGGTCAGCTTGCCAATGACCGAGAACTGGTCGGTTTCAACGATGCCGAGGCCCGGCCCTTCCAGCCGGAAGAAGTTGGTGCCGAAGGGGCTGCCGGTGACAGTGTGGAGGACGAGCGGGTCTCCGATGTAGCCGGCCGGCGGCGCCGGTGCGCTCGCGTCCCAAACGAGGAACGGCCCGCTGAACTGGTTCAGAGCCCCGCTGAAGACGCCCGGCAGGTCGCCCAGGTCAGCGGTGAAGCTGATCTCGCCGTTGGCATCGGCCACAAAGGTGTCTACGCCGTAGGGGTGGGTGGCCTGATAGGTTGCGCCAGGCACAAGGCCGGTGGCCAGCAGGCGGGTTCGGGCAAAGCTTTCCTGGTTGCCGTGCACAATCGGGCCGTCATCGACAAAGCCCGCGCCCACGGCCAGCACCAGGATGGCATTGCCGCCGGCGGTGGTAGGCACGGTGGCTTCGGCCGACCACCAGAACGACTCCTGCGGGAAGTTGTCGGGGAAGGAGACGGGCGGCGTGACGGCCAGGCCGCACAGGGCCTCGTCGTCAAGGCACAGCTCCAGGGTCATCGGGTTGAGCGTCACGCTCACGGTGGCCTCGTTCGAGATCGCGCCCTGGGTATCCCTGACGGTGTAAGTGAAGACGCTGGTGCCGGCCAGGCCACTCGAATCCTGGTACCAGACCGGGTAGCCATAGGCCGGGTGCACCGGACCGTGGGCCACCGGCGAGGTGCCGGCGTTGGGGCCGGGGGTGAAGGTTAGCGTCCCATCCGGGTTGACCACGATCGCGCCGCCGTCGGAGGCGACTCCAACGACCACGGTGGCCGGGTCAACACCGACATCATCGCTATCGTTGGTCAGCACGTCGATGGTGACGGGCAACATACCGGTCGTGGCCGCGCCATCGGGGGCGGCGTCAGGCGGGGTGTTGCCACCGACGCTGGTGACCGTAATAGTCACGGACGCCGAGCCGGGCAGGCCGGCGCTATCGATGGCCGAAGCGGTGATGATGTGAACCCCGGGGGAGAGGGCGGTCGTCAGCGATGCGCCGGTTCCGATTGGCCCGTCAACCGAGGAATTCCAGATCAAGCCGGCGCTCAAGTCGCCATCCTCCGGGTCGGTGGCGACGCCGGAGAAGTTGATCGGGTCGCCTGAGACGAAGAGGTCACCGCTCGCAGGCGAGAGAACGGTCACGCTCGGGGCCAGGTTCGTCGGGAGAAAACTGCTACCAACCACGCTGACCGGCTCTTCGGCCACGCCTCCGGCGGTCGAAACGACGGAGACGCTGGGCGGCGGGACGCCCAGCGTCTGAACGAACGTGCCCCCGGCGGCCACACTTCCCAGCAGCGTACCGTTGTTGTCGTAGATGTCCAGGGTTGGGGGCGTGTCCAAATCGCTGGAGGCGGCGGTGACCGCCAGGGTGTTGGTATCGGTGTCGTACTGCGCCTGGCTGATAGTTACCACGTCCACCACTGCGGCCGTCACCGTAGAGGACGGGTTATCGCCGATGTTGGCAACGGTGATTTGCGCCGGAGGCGGGCCCGCCCCATCGAACTCGACGCGGGCGAAATATTGGCCTGCGCCATTACCTTCCATATCGGTGATGGCGATGCCGGGGCCGCTGACCTGCAGGGCCTGCCCCGCCTCGGAGAAGGCAAACACGTTCAGGGACTCCGCCCCGCCGCCGGGGTTGTTGGCGTAAGTCGCCGCGGCGACGCCCACTCCGGCGTTCGTCCGGACCTTGCCCGTAAGGGCGAACATATCCGTTTCGATACAGTCGGTGGTGGAGGTCGGGTCGGCCCCCAGGGTGGGATCGGCGCACAGGAAGGGGCTGCCCACAAAGCTGCCGGGCGGTCCTTCGATGCGGTAGAAGTTGGTGCCAAAGAGGCTGCCGGTGATCTTGTGATCGAACAGCGGGTTTCCAATGAACCCGGGCGGCGCTTCCGAGATTGGGTCCCAGGTCAGAAACGGCGCGACGCGACTGTTGAGCGCGCCGCTGAAATCGCCGGGCACGCCAATGCCGATGTCTTCGGTGAACTTGATGCCGTTCTTGCCCGGCGCTACGTCTTGAAAGACGTTAACGCCAAAGGGGTGGGTGACGGTGTAGACGCCGGGCACGGTCGTATCGGCCCAAATCCGAACCCGGCCAAAGCTGATCTGCTCACCCTCTACCGGTATTCCATTGACAAAGGTTGCTTCCAGGCCCAACACCACCAGCGCCCGGTCGCCGATATTGTTGGTATCCATAATGGCATCGGCAGACCACCAGAAGGCTTCGCCGGGGAAGTTATCGGGGAAGGAGACTGGTTGGGTGGGGTCGGGGACATCCCCCGGCAAAAAATTACAAAGCGGATTTTGATGGTCGAGACAGAGTTCCAAAGCCAGCCCGTTGGCGTCCTTGTACCACAGCGGGAAACCGTTCTCCGGGCTGACCGGCCCCACGGCCACCAGGTGGCTACCGGGCGGGCCGTGATCCGCCAAAGCCATAAATCCAAAGCTCGACAGGACAAAAAGGGCTGCCAGTAAAAGCGTCCCAACCCATAATTTGGTTCGCATGTTTTCCTCCTCTTTTTTCTTTCTTGGATGGTCATCCGTTACATATGATCAGGTCTTTGTGTCGTTGCCGACCGGGCCAGCCAGGACAACCCCCCCCGGCCAGAACAGGCGCGGCGTTAGCGTCGTTTCGGCAGGGCCGCAATGGCCGCCAACACCTCGGAGCTGCGGGCGTCGACCAGGCGGCTGGTGATGACCTGCACCTGGTCGCTGTTGAGGTCCAGGCGGACGATGGGCAGGTCCGGACACCTGATCAGGATGGGATCGAACACCACCGCACAGGTGGGGCCGGTATCAACCACGATCATAGCGTCCAGGTGATTGGCCTTCAGCAAGGGCAAGGCCGCCTGAAGGGTGGACGCCGCGCCAACGATCTCCACCGTTCCGCTGCTTCGTAGAGTTTGGGTAATGCCCTCGGCAAACAACGAATCGCCTACAATAAGCACTCTATGTTTGTTCACACCCAATACTCCGCGTCTTTGCACTCGTGGCAACTGTCCGCGAACAACCTGTCGGTTTCCCGGGAAACATCTTGCAAAACTGACAGGCCGTTTCTGAACAACCGCTGATTGGGTCCGACGGCCTCCCAAAAAGCCCCCGCCGAAATGCAGATTCTATAAACCTCAGTTCGGAAATTGTGTAAGAGCGTGAAAGAAACCCAGTCTTTAGCTTAGCAACGGCAATTTTGTCGAAAATTTCAGGTCAAGTTGCCAGCCAACTGGGGCCTTTTAACAAAGAAGCCGGGTTTCTCGCTTAAA
>JBHHXL010000451.1:0-3679 GCA_046757065.1 Anaerolineae bacterium | reverse complement strand
TGCCAAGTTATTTCTGAACAACCGCTAAAGCTGCTTCCACCGCTTATCTCAATCCACGACCGGTTGTCCGCAACCTCTTGCCCCCCGCCCCGGTCTGTGCTACCCTCAGACGACGTAATCAGGCCTCAGGTGCTGAAAGCAGTTCAGCATCTGGCGATGGCAAAGCGAAGATCAGAGATTACCCCGGCTAAACCTACGATGCGCAGCACCGTGTCTGCCCCAGGATCAACAACTTACCGCGCCGCCCGTCTTGGCGGGCTGGTGGTCGTAACGCTGGTCGCGTTTGCCCTGGCGCTATACACCCGCCAACTCTCCAACCTGCCGCCGCTGGCGCTGCCCGATCTGGTCGCCTTTGAGTTTGACGCGTACTCGATTGGCCTTGCCGTCCAGGAGCTGGCGGTTCCGGTGGTGCTCATTTACATCTTCAGCACCACAGCCTTATTCCGGCGGATCATCAACGGCGAGGCCATTCCGGGGGATGCCCTCAAGCTGTTTGGCGTGCTGGCGATTATCCAGCTTCTGTCTGCCGCTTACGTCCTGAGCTTATCTATTTTCACCAACGATCAGATCACCTTTCGATTCTTGATCGTCATCATCGGCGGCTGGCTGGGCGGCTGGCGGGTGGGGCTCGGCCTGGGGCTGATCGCTATGTTCATCAACGGCAGCGAGGACTTCATCTTTTTCCCGGAGACCGAACTCTTCACCGCCTACCAAACCAGAGGATTGGGCATTCTCTTTGATCCGGTGCTGGGGTCTGTGCTGCTGTGGTACTATCTCCTGAACCCATCGGCCTTCTCGGCGGTCTGGGTTGGCCTGGTTGGCGGATGGGGTGCAGACCTGCTGGCCGGGCGTCGCTTTACGCCCGTAACGGCCCTGGGCCTGGGAGTTGGCATCAATTTCCTGGGCGGGTATCTGGTGGCCACGGCCTGGGACGAGCCGGCTCTGTTGGTCTCGTTTTTGCTGCCCAGCGCGGCAGTTACCGGCGTTGCCATTGGCGCGATTGTGCTCATTGCGCGCAGCGTTCAGGCCGGGGCCGCCCGGCGTAAGGCCGAAGCGGCCGAGTTGGCCCTGGCCCGGGCCGAACTGCGCGCCCTGCGGGCCCAGATCAACCCCCACTTCCTGTTCAACGCGCTGAACACCATCCGCTACTTTGTGCGCACCGAGCCGAAAACCGCGCGCCGTCTGCTGAGCGACCTGTCCGAGGTCTTCCAGCGCGCCCTGCACGCCGGAGAGTTCGTCCCCCTGCGGGACGAGATCAGCTACGTCGAGGCTTACCTGGCCCTGGAACAGGCCCGCCTCGAGGAGCGATTGCAGGTAACCTGGTCGATCCAGGCCGAGACCGCGCTCGACCGGCTGCTGCCAACCCTCGTCTTGCAGCCGGTGGTGGAGAACGCCGTCCTGCACGGGGTCGCCCGGAAGCCCGGCGGCGGCACGATTTGCATCAGCATCGAGGCCGCCAGCGATGACCTGCTGCTCCAGGTAGAGGACGACGGCCCCGGCATCGACCCGGCCCGCCTGGCCGAGATTCTGGACCCGGCCCGCGCTAACAGCACCTCCATCGGGCTGCACAATATTGATGGCCGGTTGCGAGCGCTGTATGGGGAAGCGTACCGGCTGGCGATCGAGTCGGAAGTGGGGCGAGGGACGTGTGTCGAAATTCGAATTCCGGGGGGAGATTAGAGAATTGGAGATTGGGGAATTTGAGATAGGAGATTGGGGATTGGGGATTAAACTCCTCATCTCCGATCTCTAATCTCCTTTCAGGAGACAGCTATGCACATCCTCATCACCGACGATGAAACCCCGGCCCGGCGCGAACTGCGCTACATCCTGGAAACGCTGGCCCCGGATGCCACGCTTTACGAAGCCGCTGACGGCGCGGAAGCCCTGGCCGTCGTCGAGCGAGACCCCATCGATGTCGTCTTCCTGGACATCAATATGCCCGGTCTGGATGGCCTGGCGGTGGCGGCCACCATCATGGATGGGCCAGAGCCGCCGCTGATCGTCTTCGCCACGGCTTACGACCAGCACGCCCTGCGGGCATTCGAGCTGGCCGCGCTCGACTACGTGGTCAAGCCCTTCGACGAACGGCGGCTGGGGCAAACGGTGGAGCGCCTGCGCCAAATCCTGGCCGAACGCGGCCAGCTGGCCCAAAAGCAGGCCGCCTTGCGCGATTATCTGTGGCAAACCGCCCCCGGCGGCGGCCTGACCAGGCTGTGGGGCGAGCGCAAAAACGAAAGCCGGCTGCTGGTAGATTACCGGGACATCCTGTGGCTGGTGGCCGAGGCTAAAAAGGTTTATATGCAAACCACCACCGGCGACAAACTCCTGGTGCGTTACACGCTCAAGGACCTGGAATCGCGCCTGGCCCCGCACAACTTTGCCCGTGTCCACAAAGGCTATCTGGTCAACCTCGACCACGTGGCCGAGGTTGCGCCCTGGTTCTCGGGCACCTACACCCTCCGCATAGCCGACGAAGCCGGCACCGAAATCCCTATGTCGAGGCGCTACGCGGCCCAGCTAAAGAAGCTGACTGGCTGGCGGTGATCTGGGCAGGGGAGCAAGGGGGCGGGGGGGAGAGGGAGAGTTACTCTTAACTCAAGCTGCCAGGTAGTCTCCCGTTTTGGATGGCTGGCTTGACTTCCCGGAAGCCGCGGCTTCTCTTCCCCGATAAATTGACCTGTCATTCGATAAATTTCGCCTAATGTAATATAATTATTCGATTTATCGTCCAGGAAATTCTCTTCGATATCGAAACGCAAGCCGTATTCTTCAAAGGTGGACATATCCGTGGCTTCATTGCTGACCACAATCCAGAATTCATTACTTTGAGGGTGACGGGCAAAAGCAATATGCACCGGTCCATACTGATGTTCGGTGATGAAAACGTGATGCCAGAAGATGGCTTGACCCAAAGCAGGGGTCACTGTACTGGCTTTACAGGGTTTTCGTCCTTTGCGATGAACCCAGAAACTCCCTTTGAGACGAATGCGCCATTTCCAACCCAATTTGCTCAAATGGGTCATCAATTTCGTATCGGCAAAGCCCCGGTCAGCCAGAAAAACGACCTGACAATCGAAAAGCAGCAGGAGTAAGGTCGCTTTGTTGATCAACTCTTTGTAGCTCTCAAAGGCCACTGTGCTGCTTTGATGCTCAAGGACTTTCCAAACCAGGGGGATCGCCCGACCCCGATAGATGACCGAAATGCGGATGAGGCAATAGTTGCCCCACAACATTGAGGTGTCAAGAGCCAGGTAGAGCTTGTTCTGACCCCACTCGGCCAAGGCTTGCTGGATCAATGGCCCATAGAGTTTGTGTTCCTCGATCCGGTCATTATCCAACCATCGCCTGAAGCGACGGACGGTACTTTGAGCAAATTCAGCCCGGCTGTGAATATAAGGCGCCCACTCTGTCAGGCTGATTAGTCCCAATTCTATCAAGCCGACCATCATCCAGGCCAAAGTCTTGAGATGACGGACATCCAGCCAGTTCTGATGACCACCTAAAACCGTAGTTAGCGTGCTATACAATCGTAAAGAGCCTGTCATTTGATACCCTTTCTCTTGAATGGCTTATGATAGACCCTCAATTTTGCACACTATTGGCTTTTTTTGAAAAATCACCTCCTGCTTTTGGAGTTTTGTCAGTCAATCAGGGTGCCAACCCTTGACACTTCACT
>JBHHXL010000450.1:0-3681 GCA_046757065.1 Anaerolineae bacterium | reverse complement strand
AGCTAACAACCGCATCAAGCTGACGCCCAGTGCCCGTTCTTACAGTGTGTGGCGTCTTGCGTGGGGAAGGAGCGGGGAATTGCTGGGCTGCAAGCGCGCAGCTTATACTTGGCCGTTATCACAAACAGTCATCGAGTTAACATAACACAAGAATTATTATTCTACCTTAACAATTTCATCGCTTGGCTGGGGGACAGGCCAATTGGGCACCAACTCTGGCGTTTGAGACAGCGGCATTTGCCCTCTCTCAAGTTGATATGAATAGTCGGGCCGGCGCGACATCACCGCCCGCAGATCGAGGCGCAACTCCTCGACGGTGGGCTGGCCTACATACCACCAGCCGTTGTAAATCTTGTAAATTTCACGATTACGGTCGAGGACGAAGGTGTAGGGGATGGGGATGGGGGAATGTTTGGGATCGGTGTTGTCAACAATGTCCAGTTCGTTGATGAGCTGCCGGTCGGCGCCGATCAGGAACGGGTATTGCGCGCCAAGCTCGGCCCGAAAGTGGCGCGTTGTTTCGGCGTCGTCCACGGTGACGACGAACAGCTTGCAATAGTTGACCGGCAGTTCAGGCTGAAGGTCGCGGGTGTAGTTCTCCAACTGGAAGCGGCATTTCGGTCACCACGTGCCCCGGTAGAAGACGAGGATGGTCGGTCAGCCGCGCATGCGCTGGCTGAGCCTCATCACTTCGCCGTCCTGATCGGGCAATTCAAAGTTCGGGAATTTACGACCCGGCTTCAAATCTGGATGGATTTTGATGGTAACCTCCTCGGCCGGCAGCCTGTAGAATCGCCACAAGGGTATTTTCTCTTTTATGCGCCAGTTGTCAAGCAGAATTTTCGGATTTATTGTAAGGGTCAAAAACGAAGCCGTTTGTCCTTCGTCCTTGGTCTTTCGTCAGCAAAATGGGGCCATTATTTTCAGACTATCAGCGTTCACTGCGCTCTAATTGTAGTAACTATCGGGGCGCTCGGTGACGCCGGCCCGCCAGACCCGGCCCGGCAGCCAGGGCAGCCACTTTTGCCCCTCGTGGCTGCTGCTCAGAATGTAGGTGCCGGTGGCGACCCGGCCGCCCACTCCTGAGGTGTTGTAAATGTAGGTCACGCCGTCGGCCGGTTCGTGGGGATGGACGATGACCAGCAGCCGCCCGTCCTGCGTCCAGCGAGGCGCTTCGCTGTCCATATCATCCGGGGTTTCCAGAAAACGAACCTTGCCGTCTGACAGCCGGAGCAGGCCCACCGAGCGACAGGGCTTGCATTTTTTATCTTTGTAGTCCACAACAAAAGCGATGTGCCTGCCGTCCGGCGACCAGACCGCGCTGCCGACCGGCCGCAAGATCTCGTCGGCCTCCAGCCAGATGTGGCTGTAAGAGCCATCGCCGGCGACCGTGTGAATCTTGATCCCTTCGATAATGGCGATCTGGTCGCCTCTGGGCGAGAAGCTTTCGCTGAGCGGTTGCGCCCCCAGGTTCTTGCGCAATTCCTTGAAGCCGACCGTGTCCTCCACAAAGATGCGATGGGTGCTGGCTTCGGCGGTGGCCGTTCCGGCCGGGCGCGTCGGGGTGGGCCTGGACCGGGTGGGCGTCGGCGAGGCCAGGGGCGTCGGCGTCGGCGATGGGATCGGCGTCGGTTGAAACAGGGGGGGCGGCAGGGTCACAACCGGGACGCCGGCAGCGACATTTTGGGCATCAACGACGCCGTCGAAGACCCAGGCCAGCCCGCCGGGCCCGGACACCAGCCACCAGGTCGAATCACGATTGCGCCCCACAATCTCCAAACTTTCGCGATGCGGCAGCAGGCCGATTCTGTTGTAATTCGTGCCGGGGCCGCTGCGTAAGTTCACGCCGCCCATATTGGCGACCACGATGGGGGCCAGGCCGGGCGAAGCGATTTGCGGCGGGTCCGGGGCCGATTCGAGAGGCGCTTCGTCCGCTGCCAGCGATCCTTCGGCCTGGCCGGTGGGGGAGGGTTCGACCGCCGGTTGCGCTTCCGCCCGGGCGGCGGGTGCAGGCTCTTCGGGGGGGGGCGCATATAGCCGGGTTATTTCTTGAGCCAGGCTATCGATCTGAACGCTCAACGCGCCCGACAGGGCGCAAACGGAGCAAATCAGGAGGATAGCGGCCAAACCGCCACAGGAAAACAACAGCCCCAGTTGCGTGCCGCAGCCGGCAGCAAATAGCTTGCCAAACTTACTTCTCGAATCAGAGGCCATTAGTCCCACCAATCCTTCCTCGACCGCGTATCCATAAATCGACCCCCATCTCGGACGGCCACCATCAGTTCGCCCGTGGCAATGCCGACCGGGGTATCCAGGGTCAAGCCGGGCAATTCGTCGCGAGGGCTCTGCCGGTAGAGGGCTAACAGGTTTGGATCGGTATGCAGGCCGACGTAATGGATGGTGTAGCCGTGGGCTACCGTTCCTTCCCTGGCGTAGGTGAAGACCAGGCTATCCTCGGAGGCGTAGAGCACCACCGCGTAATACTTGCCCTGGTAAATGTCTTGTTGGCTGGAAGGGATGAAGACCGGTTGGCCGGGCGTTGTCTGGAGGCTGACGACCGTAGGGTCGGACTCCAAATCGCCCAGGCAATTGCAGTTCCAATCCCACTGGTGCACGGCATACACTTCCAGGATGTCTGGCTCGAAGATGTCGGACAGTTTGGGGGCGTTCGGGTCCGCGAAGCCGCCAATGTCCACCAGCGATCGCTCGGCGTCGATGGGCTGGGGCTCTCGCAACTTCAGGTTCAGGTCGCCGTGCTCATCCGGGGGGCGGTCGTCACGTTCCCCCTGAAGCGGGATGAGGGCATAGGTATTGGTTGAATCAATGGGGGCCGGGAAGTCCGTCGCGACCTCGGCCGGTTCCCCCGGGCGCGAGGACTCCGTGGCGATGGCGACCGGCCCGGTGGGGTCCGGCGTGGCCGATGCAATCGCCGCCGGCGACGCGGGCGGGGGCGGATCGTTGGTCGGCGCTGGCGTCGCTGTTGCAGTTGGCGCGGGAGTGGCTGTGTCGGTTGGGATGGGGGTGAAGGTGCTGGTCGGCTCCGGGGTGTCCGTGGCGGTGGCGGTTGGCGAAGCGGTGGGGGAAGCCGTGGGCGGGGCGAACACAACCGCCGTGGCCGGAGCGCTCCGCCGGCTGATCGTTATCTCCAGGTCCGATAGTTGCCAGGCCAGGTAAGCGTTAACTGCCACGGAAGCCAGCAGCAGAACCAGCAGACCTGCGGCGCAAAGCAACATAATGCTCACAGACAGCCCGGTAATAAACCACGGCGACCAGCTTCCCACCCGCCATCCCTGCCCGGATGTGGCGGCTTTTTCTTCTTGGCCCCTGCCGGTCTCTTCAAGTTCTTCGTCTTTTGCCATCTTCTTCTCCTCAATGGGTCAAAAATCGGTTTTGGTGCGGCCCGCCTCAGTGGGCCGATGCGGCCGGTCGGGAAGTGTTGTCCAGATGATGGTCAAAGAAATCGGTTGTTCGTTCCATAAATAGCGTCCAGGCTTCGCCCTTGAGCGCGTGCCCCTGTCCGGGATAGGCGAAGTACTCCACCGCTTTGCCCGCCCCTTGCAAAGCCCGGCGGATAGCCGCAGACCATTCGGGCGGGGTGATGGCATCGACCGTGCCGATGTGAATCTGCACCGGCGCGACGACATCGTCGAAGTAATTGGCCGGCGAAATCTGGCGCAGGAG
>JBHHXL010000449.1:0-3689 GCA_046757065.1 Anaerolineae bacterium | reverse complement strand
CCCCAGAGGCGAGGGTCCATTGACCTTCTCTGAAACTGATGCTACAATTCAGCCAACCCGATTGCCTGATTTGGAGAACGCTTTGGAAAAAGAACTTGTCGTTTATGTCCGCAGAACTTACTGTCCTTACGTGGCCCTGGCGCGTGACCTCCTGAAACGTTACCAGATTCCTCATCGCGAGATATTCATCGATGCCGATCCGGCGATGGCCCAACGGGTGCGCGATTGGACCGGTTTTTACAGCGTACCCACCTTGATTGTAGCTGCGCCGGGCCAGGATGTCCCCTATGAAGCGCCAGACCCGCTGCGCCCCGGCCAAAGCCCGATGAACATCGACCGGGGCTCAATGATCACCGAGCCAAACAATCAAGGGCTGGAGAATTGGCTGCACAAGCACGGCTTTTTGCCGAAGGCATATAAGCGCTAGATGCCGCCAGGACAGGCGCCAACCCTGCTTCTACTCGCCCAATTTGGCGAAGATCATCCGCCCGGCTGCGGTTTGCAGCACTTTGGTGACGATCACCCCGACGTTGTGATTTAGGTACCGCTTGCCATTCTCAACGACGATCATCGTGCCATCATCAAGGTAACCGACTCCCTGACCGATTTCCTTCCCCTCTTGAATGAGCCGGATTTCCATTGATTCTCCAGGCAGGACGACCGCTTTAACCGCGTTTGCCAATTCGTTGATGTTGAGTACGGTCACGCCCTGCAATTCTGCGACCCGATTGAGGTTGTAATCATTGGTGATGACCGGACAACGCAACTGTTTGGCCAGCACGACCAGTTTGTCATCCACTTCGTTGACATGATCGAGGTCCATATCGGTGATGCGAATAGGAGAAATCGACTCCTTTTGCAGGCGGTTGAGCATATCCAGGCCCCGCCGGCCCCGATTGCGGCGCAACGCGTCGGAGGAATCGGCGATATGTTGCAGCTCGTTCAAAACAAAGCGCGGCACCAGCATCGTGCCTCGAATGAAGCCGGTCTGGCTAATATCGGCGATGCGGCCATCGATGATAACGCTGGTATCCAACAGGAACACCTCATCAGGCAAGTTTGCGTTTGTTCGCCCTCCTCCACCAAAGCGGGTACTGTCGCCCCAGGAGGCCCCGATCACGTGGAAAATATCTTGCTGGCGCATGACCATGATCACAATCCCGAAATAACCGAATAACAGGCTGACGGCCACAGGTAACACCTGGCTGAAGGGTTCGGGAAGCCGGGCCAGAGGAGGGGCCAGGAGGGCAGCAATCGCCAACCCAATCGCCAGACCGAACATCGCCGACAAAAGCTGGCTGGCCGGCATCTGGCGGATTTGCCTGCGCACCCAGGTGAAGGGGCGGGTCGAGAGCCAGGGAGCTACCAGCAACCCCAATGCCGCAAAAGATAGGGACAGGGCTATCGTCAGCCGGACCTGGTCTCCGCCCGACATTGGAAACAATGCGGCCAATTGAGCGCCTAACACGGCAAAAACCACCATACCGGCAAGACGGAAGACAAACTCAATACTCATATGAACAACTTCTTTCTCTGATCCATCTCTGGAAGACATAAGTTCATCATACAACCAGGTTCGCCGAACCTGATGGTCAATCCAACTTTCACTTCGCATCCGCAAACAAAAACGAGTGTACCTGAGAGCACACCCGCATCTAACACTTAGTAACTGCCCGTAAATAACTTTTCACCCCCCAAGAAACATTCTGCAAAATGGCAAGTTATTTCCGAACAACTACTTATTTAGCCATCAAACCACTGTTTTTACCGTGGCCAGGTGGCACGTGACTTCTTTTATTAAGGCAAAGTGTGAAACCGAGTCGTCAGGTTCCCGGAAAACCTATCCCGCTTTACCCTTAACGCAAAAGGTCTGGCTGCCACCGGGGGCCGTTGCTTGGCATCAATGTTTGTTTGATGACATTCGCATTCGATGTCCAATCGGTACGGAGAGAGTCACATGCTATAAAATTGGAAGGTTGGGGATTCTGACCACACGATATGTCGTGAATAAGGCGCTTCAGTTGAACAGGATGATCAAGTAACAGAAAATACCTAATGATAATAATGAGAGCAAACCTTAAAGAATCCCAACCAAGCGTTATGGTAGCATAATCGCCACAAAATGTCAAAGGATTTTCTAACCTTTTCGGGGAAACCGGCTTCAGGCGACAAAGGCTACTTCCAGCGCCCCGGCCAGGGAACGGGTGGGGAGCAACTCCAGGTTGGGCACATTTAACTGCTCCGTCCGGCTGGAGCTCGGCAGCACACAGCGTTTGAAGCCCAATTTGGCCGCTTCCTTCAGGCGGGTCTCCAGGTGGCCCACGGCGCGCAGTTCGCCGGATAGCCCCACTTCTCCGATCAAGGCCAGATCGGCAGCCACGGCCACATCGCGAAAGCTGGAAGCCAGGGCCATCGCCACCGCCAGATCGGAGGCCGGTTCGCTGACCCGCAACCCGCCGATGACGTTTACAAACACATCCTGATCGCCCAGGCGCAGGCCGACTCGTTTGGACAGGACAGCCACCAGCAGCAGCAGCCGGTTCATATCTACCCCGTTGGCCGTACGGCGGGGGTTGCCGAAGCTGGTGGTACTGGTCAGGGCCTGAACTTCGACCAGCAAGGGGCGCGTGCCCTCTACCGTGACGGCAATCGAGGAGCCGCTGGCATTCGGCAGGCGCTCGGCCAGGAAGACCTCGCTGGGATTGGGCACTTCGTTCATACCGCTGTCGCTCATCTCGAACACGCCCACCTCGTTGGTCGCGCCAAAGCGGTTTTTCACGCAGCGCAACAGGCGGTAGGTTTGAAATCGTTCCCCTTCCAGGTAAAGGACGGTATCGACGATGTGCTCCAGCACCCTCGGCCCGGCTATCGCCCCCGCCTTCGTCACGTGGCCGATGAGAAACACGGCAATCCCCAGCCCTTTGGCTACTTCCTGAAAGCGCGCCGCCGACTCTCGCACCTGGCTGACGGAGCCGGGGGCGGAGGTCAGTTCATCCATATACATCGTCTGGATCGAGTCGATGATGACCAGCTTGGGCCGCAAGCGGTCGATATGGCCCAGGATGGCCGTCATATTCGTCTCGGTCAGCAACATCATCGTTTCACTGTCCAGGCCCAGCCGATCAGCCCGCAACTTGATCTGGGCCGGGCTTTCCTCGCCGGAAATGTAGAGCACCGTCCCCATTTGCCGGGCCAGGACCACCGCCACCTGGAGCAACAACGTCGATTTGCCGATGCCGGGGTCGCCGCCGATGAGCACCAGCGCCCCGGGAACCAGCCCCCCGCCCAGCACGCGATTAAACTCCATCATCGGTAGCAGGAAGCGCTCTGTCGTGTCGGCGGCAATGGCCGAAAGGGGTTGGGGCTGGTTCGCCGCCTGCGACGCCTGAACCAGGCTAAGCCCTTTTCGACCTGGGCGAGACGTATCGACGATGGTCTCGACCAGCGTATTCCATTCGCCACAATCAGGACAACGCCCCATCCATTTCGGTTGAGCGCTGCCGCACTGCTGGCAAACATATCGAGTTCTGGCCTTGGCCACGAGTCCTCCAGATTTCAGACTACAGATTACAGATTACAGATGGCAAATGCTTCAAATCTGCTATCTCGATGGATTAGATTGGTTCAATCTCGGAGATTGAACCAATCTGGCATCGATCAAAGTATGGTTGACACAACAGTAATTTGTA
>JBHHXL010000448.1:0-3694 GCA_046757065.1 Anaerolineae bacterium | reverse complement strand
AGCACAGGGGGGACGCGAAGCGGGGGGACACACTCCCTTCGGTCGCACACCCCCCGGTCCTCCTAAAATGTCGGACACACCCATTCAGTCCGGCGTCTTGGCGAGAAACAGGCTTTAGGGTATAATTCCCCCCCTTGGGAGCGGCAGCGTGGATGCGCGCCTCCCAGGAAGGAGATGCTATGTTACGCGCAAACGGCCTGGCAGCGACGTTGCGTAACCGAGATTTTCGTTACCTGTTTTTAGGCCAGCTCATCTCACAGATGGGCGACATCTTTATTTTGATGGCCGTGCTGATCAACCTGCGAAGACTATCGGATTCGCAGGGCGCGCTGGCTATCCTGGTCATCTCGTTCAGCCTGCCTACGCTCATTTTTGGCCTGATCGGCGGGGTGTTCATCGACCGCCTCAACCGCAAGGCGGTGATGATCGCCTCCGACGTACTGCGCGCGGCCTTTATTCCCCTGGCGCTCCTGGTCCAATCCCCCGATATGATCTGGCTGTATTACGTCCTGGCCTTTTTGATCGCCACCATTGGCGTTTTTTTTATCCCGGCCCGCAACGCCAGCATTCCCAACCTTGTCCCGCACGATCAACTGCTGGCTGCCAACAGTTTGATTCAATTTACCCAGGTGGCGGCCATTGTGGGTGGGGCAGCCATCGCCGGCTATACCATCAGCCTGACCGGGGCTAATTTTGCCTTTCTCTTTGACTCGTTCACTTTTTTGCTCTCCGCAGGTTTCGTTCTGTTGATGCGCCTGCCCAGGCGCCCGCCCAACGCGCATAAGGCCAGCCGCCAGGTCCTCTGGCAGCAGATGAAGGAAGGGCTGGTCTTCATTCGTCGCCATCGAATTCTGACCTATATTCTGGCGTGCGCCGGGGTGGCGACGTTAGGCATCACCGCCGTCACGGTGTTGGGCGTGGCCTACCTGGACGAGGTGTTGGGGCCGCTCTACGATTTAGACCTGCCCAAATCGGTTGAGGAAATCGCCCTGTCGGTGGCCAGGGCCGAGCAGGGGTTCGAAGCCAACCGGCGTTTGAGCGTGCAGTTAGGCATCTTAACCTCGGTCATGGGCCTGGGGATGGTGCTGGGCACGTTGCTGGTTGGCGCTTTCGGCCCCAAAAAACGCGACGGCCATCTGGTCAGCGCGGGCATGACGCTGATGGGGCTGTCGATCCTGGCCTTTGCTCTGGCCCCTAATTTTGGGTTGGTGCTCCTATCGGCGGCCATCGTAGGGGTGACGGTGGTCGTCGCTCGCTCCAGCCTGGCCACGCTTACCCAGCGCCTGGTCCCCGACGAAAAGCGGGGGCGGGTGGAGAGCGTGGTCAACATCGCCATCGGGGTCAGCACCGTATTATCGACCGGTCTCCTCGGCTGGCTTAGCGAGTTGATCGGCGTTCGAGCGGTCTTCATCATCGCCGCCCTGCTGACGTTGAGCGTCGCTCTGGCCGCTTTTTTCATCTTGCGGAAACCGGCGCCCTCAAAGGGCGGCCCTCAACCAACAGATGGGGTGACGATACATTGGCAGGAGGTCCTGGAGGACGATCGGTTGGCGGTTGAGAGAGAAGGGATGTGATATGGGGGCGCAGTTGGGGAAAGAGAAGGGGTGGAGATAGAGCGGGTACTTGCTTTTAGGAGTTCCCCTGGGCTTCATAAATTTCAACTTGCCTCTCACCCAGCCATATGCTACAATCAACTCGAAAAGAGGTAAAATGTATGACCCCTCTGGAACTGGAACTGGTGGAACTAAAGGCCCGCCTCGAGCGCCTGGAAGCAACAGTGCGCTCGCTGACAGGCATTGAGCACGAAGCAGCGCCGCCGTCACCCCGCGAGTCGATGGACCCAGAACAGTTGTTGGAATGGCTCAAGGCTGAGGGCTTGGTCCGTAACCCAACCCCCGAAGAGCGACGTCTCGCTGCCGAGTGGGATGCTCTGTCGGAAGAAGAGAAGCAGGCCCACATCCGCTTTATGCGCGGCCTCGTCCTCGATCCGCCCTTGAGTCAGGTTATCATCGAGAACCGTCGCTGACGATGGCTTTCTACTACTTCGATGCCAGCGCCCTGGTCAAATACTACGTCACCGAGCCGGGTAGCACCTGGATACGCCAGCTCATCGAAGAGCGAGACCCAGAGACCAGTCGCATGCGTCACTCTGTCCTCGTCGCTGAGATCACGCGCGTTGAGGTAGCTGCTGGCCTGGCTGCGATTGAGCGTGTAGGCCGGCTCAGGCGATCACAGCGGGATCGAGAATATCGCCGTTTCACCAGCCATTTCATCCACTGGTATGCTATCATTCCCCTGCTGACAGACGACTTTGAAACAGCAGCAGCTTTGACTCAACGTCATCCACTGAAGGCATACGACGCCGTGCAACTGGCCATAGCTCTACGGCACGGCCAAGCTCTGGCCCCCCATAACCTTACCGCCACTTTCGTCAGCGGCGATAACACTCTCGTCACCGCCGCCCAAGCGGAAGGACTCCTTACCGATAACCCTTTCGACCACGTCTTGCCTCAAGATAAGCCTGCGGGTGCCGTGTGACCAGACAACTGATGATCGGCTTTCGTCTTCAGTCTCTAACCCCCTGGATCATGCAACATCCGCCCCATCAGGCGCAGGATGCGCTCCAATTCCTTCTGCCACACCTCCTGGTTGGGGTGGAGCGGCAACCGGATCTGGCGGCGGGTAACGCGCGCGCCGGGGGAAATGCGGCGTTGCAGGCCGTCTCGGTCTAAATTCTCCAGGCTTTCGGCCCGCACCACAAGCTGGCTCGATTCGGTGACGATGGCCTGCACCCCCGCCTCACGGGCCAGGGTCTTGAGCTTGATCTGGTACAACAGGTTCTGAAGCGGCGGCGGCATCCCGCCGAATCGATCCTCCAACTCCTGGCGCATAGCCTCGGCGTCGGCTTCGGTGATCAAACCGGCCAGCCGGCGGTAGAGGCGCAGGCGCAATTTCTCATCGGGAACATAGTCTTCCGGTAAATAGGCCGGTAGCGGCAAATTGAGCTGGATGCCCTCCGCCAGCGGCAGGAGATGGGCGCTGGCCGCTTCGCCGGTGACCACTTCGGGCGCTTCCCCTTTCAATTCGCGGGTGGCCTGGGCCAGCAGGCGGGCGTACAGGTCGAAGCCGACCGCAGCGATATGACCGTGTTGGCGCGCCCCCAGCAACTCGCCCGCGCCCCGAATCTCCAGGTCGCGCATAGCAATGCGAAAACCGGCGCCCAGCTCGCTGGCCTCGGTGATGGCCGCCAGGCGCTGCCGGGCCGTCTCGTTGGGCAGGAAGCCCTTCGGGGTGAGCAGGTAGGCGTAGGCCCGCACCGCGCTGCGCCCCACCCGTCCCCGCAACTGGTAGAGCTGCGACAGGCCAAAATGGTCGGCGCGGTTGATAAAGATGGTGTTGACGTTCGGGATGTCCAGGCCACTCTCTATGATGGTCGTGCTAACCAGGACATCGAACTGGCCGGCGGCGAAGTCCAGCATCACCCGCTCAAGCTGGCGTTCCGGCATCTGGCCGTGACCGACGACGATGCTGGCTTCCGGCACCAGGTTGCGCAAACGATTGGCCATCTGCTCGATGCCCATGACCCGGTTGTGGACGAAGTAGACCTGCCCGCCCCGGTCCAACTCGCGTAGAGTGGCGGTGCGGATGAGGGTTTCATCGTACTCGGTGACGATGGTTTTAATGGCCAGGCGTT
>JBHHXL010000447.1:0-3719 GCA_046757065.1 Anaerolineae bacterium | reverse complement strand
ATGACAAAATCCCCAAAGCGTTGGGACGCGGCCCGGTATGACCGCAAGCACGCCTACGTCTGGCAATACGGCGCGGATTTAATCGAGCTGTTAGGGCCGGAGCCGGGCCAGCGCATCCTCGACCTGGGCTGCGGCACGGGGCATCTCACGGCCAGGATCGCCGCCGCCGGGGCCGAGGTGGCCGGCCTGGACCGGGATGAACGGATGATCGCCCGCGCCCGCGAACAATATCCCGGGCTGGCCTTTCGCCTGGCCGACGCCACCGACTTCAAGGTCGAAACGCCGTTCGACGCCGTGTTCTCCAACGCCGTTCTGCACTGGATCAACGAACCGGCCCGGGTCGCCCGCTGCGTGTGGCGGGCGCTGCGTCCGGGCGGGCGCTTCGTGGCCGAGTTGGGGGGCCGGGGCAATATCCAGACTGTGGTAGCGAGCATCGGCCAGGCCCTGGCCGCGGCCGGCTACCCCCAGCGACAAGCCTCAGCCCCCTGGTATTTCCCCAGCGTCGGCCAGTACGCGAGCCTGCTCGAAGCGCAGGGCTTGCAGGTGTCCTACGCTGCCCTATTCGACCGGCCCACGGCCCTGAACGAGGGCCAGGGCGGTCTGGCCGGCTGGTTGGAGATGTTCGCCGCCCACTTCTTCGAAGGCATTCCGCCCGCTGAGCGCCGGGCGCTGGTGCAGACAATTGAGGAGGACCTCAGGCCCCGGCTGTACCGGGACGGAACCTGGTTCATCGACTATCGCCGCCTGCGCGTGGTCGCTTACAAAGAGATGCGTCCGGAATCTTAGGATGAACCCGTTAAGAATTGTACAAACTGGCAAAGGCCGCCGCTTTATCCCGCCGACGAGGGACGAAAGATCGATTTAGTGGCAAGGCCGGGCTACTCCGTCCTCCGTCCTTCGTCCTTGGTCGGCGCTAAGAGTCAGCGCCAAGAAAAGAGCACGACAAGGAGGAATTCTTATGAACTCGAAACTGAGCCGGGACTCGGTCAGCACCGGCACCCATTGGGAGGCGCTGGCCGGTTACGCCCGCGCCGTACGCATCGGCGAGCGCATTCTGGTGTCGGGCACAACGGCCACCGGGCCGGACGGCCTGGTTGGCGAGGGCGATGCCGCCGCCCAAACCCGCTTCATCCTGGACAAGATCGAGGCTGCGCTGCGGCAACTGGGCGGCAGCCTGCGCGACGTGGTCCGGACCGGCATCTACGTCAGCGATATGGTCCATTGGGAGGCGGTGGCCCGGACCCACGGCCAGCGCTTCGCCGAGGTCCGCCCGGCCTCGACCCTGGTCCAGGCCCGCCTGGTCGGCGACGAGTACCTGGTTGAAATCGAAGCGGAGGCCATCATCGGGGCCGGCGACGCGCTGTAGAGGGCTTTCGCCAATTTCGGGCCGGGGTGCTATAATGCGGGGGTTATCTCTGCCTGACCTGGAGGTTCCCATGCTTGACCAAACCACGCTGCGTGAACGCGATCGCCGGCACGTGCTGCACCCCCTGCACCATCCCAGCGACCACGAGTCGCCCCTCATCGTCGAATCGGGGCACGGGGTCTGGGTGCGCACGGTCGATGGCCGGGAATACATCGACGGCCTGGCCGGGTTGTGGAACGTGCTCGTCGGCCACGGCAACACCGAGCTGGCCGACGCGGCCCGGGGCCAGATGGCGCAACTGGCCTATTTTTCCAACTACGTCGGCGTCTCCAACCCGCCGGTCATCGAGCTGGCCGAGCGGCTGGCCGGATTCGCCTACCCCAGCCTGGGGATGACCTTCTTCGCCTCGGGCGGGGCCGAGGCCAACGAGAGCGCCTTTAAAACGGCCCGTTTCTACTGGAAACGCAAGGGGAAGCCGGACAAGGTCAAGGTCATCGCCCGCCAGGACGCCTACCACGGCGTGACTCTGGCCGCGATGAGCGCCACCGGCATCGCCCCCTACTGGCCGATGTTCGAGCCGCGCGTGCCCAACTTCCTGCACATTCCCGCCCCCTACCCCTTCCGCTTCGAGGGCGACGTCAAGGCGGGCGAAACGGTCGGCGGGGCGGCAGCCCGGGCCCTGGAGGAGGCGATCGTGCGCGAAGGGCCCGACACCGTGGCCGCCTTCATCGCCGAGCCGGTGCAGGGCGCGGGCGGCCTGATCGTCCCGCCCGACGACTACTTCCCTCGCGTCCGGGAGATTTGCGATGCGTATGATGTGCTGCTCATCTCCGACGAGGTCATCACCGGCTTCGGGCGCACGGGCGAGTGGTTCGCCCTGGGGCGTTGGGGGGTAGAGCCCGACATCATGTCCTTCGCCAAGGGGGTCACCAGCGGCTACCTGCCGCTGGGCGGCATTCAAATCTCGGATGAAATCCGCCAGGTGATCGAGGGCGCGCCGGCCAACGAACGCTGGATGCACGCTTTCACCTACTCCGGGCACGCCACCTGCTGCGCCGTGGCCCTCAAAAACATCGAGATTTTGGAGCGGGAGGGGCTGGTCGAAAACGCGGCCCGTATGGGCGCGCGCCTGATCGACGGCCTGCAAACGCTGCTGGAGTTCCCCTGCGTGGGCGAGGTGCGGGGGTTGGGCCTGATGAGCGCCGTCGAGTTCGTGGCCGACCGCGACAGCAAAGCGCCGGCCGGCATCGGCCCCCAGGTGCAGCGGGCCTGCCTGGAAGGCGGCCTGATCACCCGCATCAAGGGCGACATCCTGATGTTCGCCCCGCCCCTGGTCATCAGCGGGGACGAGGTCGATCAAATCGTGGGGATCGCGCGCGAGGCGATTGGCGCGGTGATGGGCTAGCACTCCATCAAGGAGCCCACGCCGGAATGGGGATTCCGGCGCTTCGGCGAGATTCAGTAGATCCAAATTTGGGCTTGCTATGTGGGTCAAACTGTTAGTAGTTGTCCAGAAATAACTTGGCGTTTTTGCAGGGTGTTTCTTGGGGAAAAGTGAAAAGTTATTTACGGACAGTTACTTAGTTTGACCCCCGCACGCGAAGCGTAACAGTTTGCGCTACAAATTGGATCCACTGAGATTCCGGCGCTGCGGCAGCCCTGGAATCCCTATTCCAGGGCTATAGCTGCCGGACCAGCGGCCAGGGGCAAAAGCGGCGGTTGTCGTCATAGCCCACCCAATAATGCCCCTGCTTTTTCAAGATACTGCTGACCTCCACCCGGCGCTGCTGCCCGGCCTCGGGCACGATCACCGCGTCGCCCACCCGGATCGTCTTGCCCTGATACTCGACTTGCTCCAGATATTCCTCGCCGGCCAGCGGCAGCGGTTCGCTCACGACTTCCCTTCCTGGCTCAAGGCTTGCAGGTCGTTCAAGACCTCTTCGGCGTGGGCCTGGGGCTTGACCTTGTCATAGACTTTGGCGATCACCCCCTCGGGGTCGATCAAAAACGACACCCGGTGGGTCCCCATAAACTCCCGGCCCATAAACTTCTTCTGGCCCCAGACGCCGTAGTTTTCGACCACCGCCTTGTCCTCATCCGCCAGCAGGGTAAACGGCAGCGCGTACTTATTGGCAAACCTGGCGTGGCTCTTGACCGGGTCCGTGCTGACGCCGAGCACTTTGGCCTCGAGCTGTTCGAAGCCGGCGTAATTATCCCGGATGGCGCAGGCTTCCTTGGTACAGCCGGGCGTGTCATCCCTGGGATAGAAGTAAAGCAGTACCCACCGCCCGCGATAGTCCGCCAGCCGGTGCACCTGCCCGGACTGGTCGGGCAGGCCGAAATCCGGGGCCGG
>JBHHXL010000446.1:0-3720 GCA_046757065.1 Anaerolineae bacterium | reverse complement strand
AACGATCTCGAAACCCGCGCCTTCCAGCATGATGTTGCACAGGTTCTTGCCGATGTTGTGCACGTCGCCCTGGACGGTCAGCATCACGATCTTGCCGGTCGGTTCTGTCCCGCGAGCAGCCAGCAGTGGCCGCAAGAGGTCCAGGGCGGCTTGCATAGCCCTGGCCGCCACCATCATTTCGGGAACGAAGTATTCGCCGCTTTCGAACAAGCGGCCCACCTCTTCCAGAGCCGGGATCAGCGCCTCAAAGAGCAGGTCTAGCGGGTCTATCCCCAGGGCGAGACCCGCTTCGGTCAGCGCCTTGACCTCTGGCGCGTGGCCGTCGAGGGTGTGTTCATACAACCCATCTTTGATTTCTTCTTCACGACTCACGCAGTTTACCTCCGTTGTACCGCCCGTAACGATGGGCCGCCTCGATCATCGCGTGGACGTTCTCCGGCGGCGTCCTGGGAGGTAAGGCGCAGCCAGGCCCCAGGATCAGCCCGCCCCCCGGCCCCAAAATCTCGATGGCTTCTTTACATTTCTCCTCAACCAACTCCGGTGTACCACGGGCCATGACTTCGCTGGGGTCAATCGGGCCAAGGATAGTAGCTCTTCCTCGCGCCGTTTCTTTTACCTGGCGCAGATCTATCTTGTAGTCCAGTTCCAATATAGCCGCACCTGTTTCAACCATATCGGGCACAATTTCGGTGGCATCACCGCAGATGTGGTAGGCCAGGAGGATGTCTTTTTCTTGCAAACGCTCGACTAATCTTTTGGCGTATCCCCATTCATATTCTTTATATACCTGAGGAGAACAAACATCGGGTCCTGACAATGATTCGCCGATAGAGGTCATATGCGCGCCCTGTTCTATCTGAGCCCGGGCGTAACGGGTGGTTACTTCTAAGCTGAATTCCAACAGGCGATGAATTTTGTAAGCCAGGTCCGTGTTGCCTTGGGTGCGTTGTCGCCGTTTTGAACGCTTTTTCTGGGTAAGCCCGAGTTGATACAAAAACACATCCATCCCGAGCAGCATCGAGGCCAAAGAGAAGGGGCCTTGATCGGCGCGACCCATAATAAAGGCTTTGTCTCCAATCTCCTGGGCGATAATGCGGGTGGCTTTCAAGTTTTCTTTCAGAGGATGGGCCTGGTGAGGGTCTGGCACTTCCAATTTGTCCAAATCGTCCAGGGACTCTATGGCGGGGCCATGCACCACCGGGGCGCTGTCGGTCAGGTACTCAACCTCACAACCACACGCCTCGGCCAGCGCGGCCGTACCATTTTCCACCAGGAGCACGTCGTGCCCGAACTCGCGCCAGGCTTGAATCTGCCCTTCTGCCATAGCTTCCCCATCTTGAAAGAACTCTGGGAACGACAGGCCCGAAGCGTGGGCCGTCATCATAAAGTTATGCAGGTCTACGGGGACCCGGTCAGGGATGCCGCCTCGGAGGACCGTCCAGGTTCGCTCGATCGAGTTCATCTGTGCCGCCATTACATTCTCCTGATTTCATAGACCGACTGATAACCGGACGCTGGCAATAACTCTAGCTGCTGAGCCGGGGAATGACACCGCTGTCATAATTTTCAAAAAATTTTTCTCCTTGTCCAAAGATAATATGGTGGTAGCAGTTACTTCAACGATCAGGACAAAGGTGGGGGTTGACCTGTTGACTCACGGATAACCAAAGTTGTAGGCAATTCATAGTGAAGATTGTCCAAGGCTTCGTTCTTTAGTAGACCGATGAGAAAGCAGGTCGCCCACTTCGCAATATCGTGAATTGGCTGGCGTACAGTGGTCAGAGAAGGCCAAACCTGCTGCGCTAAACGCACATCATCAAAACCCGCCACTGAGAGTTCTGCCGGTACAGCTACCCCCAATTGGTGAGCCGCGGCCAGCACACCGGCTGCCATATTATCGTTGCTGGCAAAGATAGCGGTTGGCCTCGGTCTTATCTCAAACAACTCACGGCCACTCGAAACTCCAGAATTGAAATGGAAATCTCCCGGTTTGACCAACATCGGGTCGAATGAGACTTGATGCGCCTCCAGCGCTGCTTTGTAGCCCGCCAGCCGATCGTGGCTGGCCTGATGCGTAGGGTTGCCCCTAATGAACCCTATCCGTCTGTGCCCCAAGGAGAGCAAGTATTCGGTCATGTCATAGGCCCCCTGCCAATCATTTGCAGCTACGAAGGGGAGGGGCAGGCGACGATCCCGCGGGGTAAGCCGGACGAAGGGGATCTGTAAAGTCTGAAGTTTCTGCAATAGGATAGAAGCGTTATCGCACGGTGGGGTGAAGATAAATCCATCAACCCGTTGCTGTGTCACCAGACGCATGATCTCCGCCTGGTCCTCGGGCCGGTCAATGTCGCAGGGGTGGATGAGAGAGCCATACCCTTCAGCCCGACTCGTCTCCATCATTCCTCGCAAAACGTCGTCGATGTAATTCCAGGTGGCGTTGTGAAAGACAAGGCCAAGAACGTAGGAGCGCCCCCGGGCCAGACGTTGGGCAGAGATATTGGGGGTATAGCCCAATTCCTGCATCACCGTCACCACCCTGGATCGGGTGTCCTCACTCACGACTGTCTCATTGTTGATAACTCGCGAGACAGTTTTGATGGAGACGCCCGCCTGTTTGGCGACGTCGCGAATGGTGATCGCCATTTAGGACTCTCTTATCAGGAATGACACCGGTATCATGGGCGTATAATAACATGAGTCTGGCAGCCTGTCAATTGGTCTTACGTTATCGGGTGTGTCCCAAATTTTAGGCGAGTTTTGGAGGGGGACGAAATGTAGCCCACATTTCATCCCAACGCTCACTTAAGAGGACACTGCGCAGGGCTAACATCGCCTGCGCTCCGTTGCGGCTCCAGCGCATGCCAGCTTGTTTCATTCGTTCTTGCATCACCAGTTTGCAAGCTGATTCGACGGTGCCACTACCCAGGGGATAACCGGCCTGGCGGAATTCGTTGTAACGTATCCGGAAACGATGATTGAAAATGTAACCCACCGCTAAACGCACCTTTTCCGGGAGCGGTTGTCCCCGCGGCCAGCAGCGCCGGATGGCCCGGATCACCTGCCGGCGGCGGCCGTGCCACAAATGTGACTTCTGCTTCTCCACCCACTGACTAGCAGCCGCCTGATCCTCATCAAACAAGGTGGCGGCCACTTCCCACAATTTCTCAACCAGATGCCACCAATCCAAGATTTCGACACAGGGCGCCCAGCACATCTGCACAATGAGCCAGATCCAAACGGCCCCATCGTTGACGCTGACAATCTGTTTGGCCCGTTCCAGACCCCGCCGGCAGCCTTCGGCCCATTGCTGTTTGGCAAACTCTTTGGCTTCCCACAACCCGGCTCGATAACTATGCGCTCTTAAATGCACCTCTATCTGGCCCGTTTCCTCATCGGTGACCCTGTCAACCGCCGAAACTGAGACCGTTTTGACCTCTTTCCAGCCTTCCCCCCGGATATTGACCAGCGCCCCATCCATTGAAATCGCCATCACCTCGCTCTCGGGGTGGGGCATTTGCCGAATGGTGACCACCTCCTCTGGGGCTGGCGGCTTGACCATCGCTTCAGCCTCCGCTTGCTGCTGAACCACGATTTTGCTCCCATACAACGTCACTAACCGCCCCATGCTGCTTTTGGAGATTGGTATTTTGGTCATGTCAAACGACAACTAGTGCATCAGGGCGTAAATAGTTGCCCAGTTTGACCCAGGGAACACGGCCG
>JBHHXL010000445.1:0-3722 GCA_046757065.1 Anaerolineae bacterium | reverse complement strand
ATCGCAAAAGTGCCGGTCACCTTGCCCCGTCAAATACTTTTCAGACAGCCTCTTAAAGATCGCGCCGTCCTCTAGCTCGTTTCTGGTGCGAAACGGTAGCCAGGGCGCGCTTTGCGCTATGCCTGTAGGTAGGGCATGCGCGAAGCGTGCCCCACCTACGGGGTTTCGCACCGAGTACTACATTCGCTCCGCACTTCTGCCAAACCAGTCTTGAACTCTCACCGTGAAATTTCTAACGTCAGCTAACTTTTGAATTGACGTAGCCTATGTTTCGTTTTAACGCCGGACTATTGACCTGCGTATTGAGTATGGCTTAATATGTTCCGGAATTTGCAAGTGACTTGCAAACAGGAGAAAGGAGGTGAAAGCAGTCCAATCACAATCCAGCCATCAACCGTCAACTCAATAAAAGAGCACAGGGTTAGGGCCTGTGCTCTTCAGGTGAGCGGCAAGGCCACAATTGCCTCTCAACCGGCCGCTTCGGCGGCGGAGCCAACCTCTGCCTCCCAACCGGCTCTGGAGCCGGTGGAGGCCTGGCAGCAAATCGGCTCGCTGATGAAGGAGGCCAGAGACCTGGCCGGCGAGGGTAAGACCGAAGAGGCTCAGGCCAAAGTGCAAGAGGCGCGCACGCTGTACACCGGCGTCTTTCAGGCCGAAGCCAAAAAATTGGACCCGGCAGTCGACCAGTTGGTCACCGGCGCCCTCGACGATGCGGCCGCGGCCGCCCAGGCGGGCGACAAGCTTCAGGTGAACCTGAACCGGCAACGGGTGGACAAGGCCATCTACAAAATCGCCTTCCTGGTTCTGGAAGAGGAGCTGGCTGAAGGAGAGATCGACGAATCCGAAGAGTGGTTCACCTTGCTGGCTACGAAATTCGAGTTGTACGAAGATAACGAGCCTGGTGGGGCCGCCGTCTTCTGGGAGGAGTGCAGACCTTGCGCTTCGCGTGCAGAGCAAGCTCTGCACTCCTATTTACAACTGCGAACCGTCCCGGCGGTCAACCGGCTGAGGAGAAAGCCACGGCGCTGTAACCCACCACCCGCCTCTTATCGCCCCAGACATCGCCGCTGGTGGCGTACTTCAACAGCGTCGCCCGGTTCGCGCCGAGAGCCAGGGCCACCCGCATCACCACGGCGATGGGGCCACCGCCGCAGGCCAGCGGCTGCCCCTGGCGACGGCCTTGCTCGATGTGCCGGATGAGCCCCTCCGCGTCCATCGCCCGCACGTAAGCCAGCGTTTCCCGGTCCAGGCGACGGGCGGTGTCATCGTCGAAGTAATGGCTCAAATCGGAGCTGGCCACCAACAACAGGCCGGGCAGGCCGGGCAACACCGCGCTCAGGGCCTCGGCCAGCTCCCGGCAGGCCCGGAGCGATTGATCGCCCATCATCAACGGCACCAGCGTAAATTCCCCCAGAGCCTGCTGGAGGAAGGGCAGCTCCACCTCCAGCGAATGCTCCTGGTCAAACGCCAGGCGGGTGATAGGTAGTCGCTCTTCGATGGCCTCCAGCAGGGATTGACTTACTTGGATCTGCCCCAGGGGGGTGGCCCAGGCTTCGGCCTGGGAAGTTGACACCTGACCCAACGCCGCGCCGCGATGGTCCGGCCCCAGCAGGACCACCGTTTCCACGGCCGCATCGCGGGCGGCGGCGAAGCTGACTCCGGCCACCGGCCCGCTGAAGAAATAACCGGCGTGCGGCGCGACCAACCCCAACACCCGGCCTGGCGCGCTGCGTTCAGCGCCGCCTGCCAGATAGCCCTGGACCGCTTCTTGCAGGGCGTCTTTCCCTGAGGGATACCACTGGTTGTCGGCAAATTGAGGAGCGCGAATTTTCATACGTTGCCTCCTCGCCACACACGTTCAAGTTAGTGCAGGGCCAGGGCCACGATCAACCCCCCGACAAACAAAACGGAGGCCAGCCCCAACACCCAGATCCGCTTGAGTAAACTGACCGTGTCGATCAGGCGCGGTTGGGCGGTGTACGTATCGACCAGCCGGTAGCGTGGCGAAAGGCCATAACCCAGCCCGAATCCGGCCACCAACCCGCCGATGTGGGCCAGGTTATCGATGCGGGGCACGCTCAAGCCGAAGAGGATGTTGATGGCGATAATGACCAGGGTGTTGATCAAACGGCGGCGGCCAAACTCTCCAAACCGGTCGCGGTACATCAGGAAAAAGGCCAGGTTCATACCGATGACGCCGAAGATCGCGCCCGAAGCGCCGACGGCAAAGACATTGTCGCGCAAAGCAAAGCTGGCCAGGCTCCCAAACAGACCGGATAGGGTGTAAATGGATATGAAACGCGGGCCGCCGTAAATGTGCTCCATTTCGATGCCGAAAATGAACAGGGCATAGCCATTGAAAAACAAATGGGCCAGGTCCGCGTGCAGGAACATCGCCGTAAACAGCCGCCAGACTTCTCCGGCGATAATGCGCCGCGTATCGATCGCGCCCAAGATGGTCAGCAGGCGCGGGCCTAACAGTTGGTCAGCCAGCCAGACCAGGAAAATTGTAACCAGCACGGCGTAGGTGAAGAAAGGCCGGTTAAAGGGCCAGTAGCGAGGCTGGGAGGGAGGACGGGCCGGCCCGTAGGACGTGGGAGGATAGTTGCTCATAGGGAAATGTCTCGCTGTTTCACCCGGCAGTGCTCGGCGGCGATGATGGCGGCGATTGTCTCGCACGTTTTATCGAGTCGGCCGTCGGCGTTGATCACCAGATAGTCAAAGAGATGCAGGCGTTTGAGTTCTTGCCGCGCCGTGGCGATGCGCATCTTGAGCTGGTCTTCCGGATCGGTCTTGCGCTCGCGCAGGCGCTGAATCAGGGCTTCTTCGGACTCGGCGCTCAGAAAAATGAGGACGGCGTCCGGCACCAGCCGCCGTATCGTCTCCGCGCCCTGCACGTCGATGCGCAGGACCACGTCACGCCCCGTAGCAAAGGCCCGGCGCACCTGCTCCTTGGGAATGCCCTTGTAATGCCCGTAAACCACCGCATATTCCAGCAATTCGTCATTGTCGATCATCTCGGCAAACTCGGCCGTGGAGATGAAGAAATAATCCACACCGTCAACCTCGCCCTCGCGCCGGGGGCGGTTGGTGGCCGTCACCACAAAATGAAAGGGATAGTTCAGGGCCTGCAAGCGCCGGATGGTGGCATCTTTGCCCACGCCGGACGGGCCGGAAATGACGATCAGCAGAGGTTTTTGGCTGCGACGGTAGGGATGGGGCAGGTGGCTCACCGCTTCGCCTCGCGAAGTTGATTCAGCGCGCGCTCGAAAGTATAATCAAGAAAAGTATACTGGCAATGAGGAGACGAAGCAAACATGCCGATCTACGAGTATGGCTGCTACGATTGTCGCAAACGGGTCAACGTTTTTTTTCGCAGCTTCTCAGCCGCAGAGGAAGGCGAGGCCGTTTGCCCTCGCTGCGGGGGCACCAACCTCAAACGCCTGATCTCCCGGGTAGCCTTCGTCCGCTCTGAGGAGAGCCGGCTGGATGACCTGACGGACCCTTCCAGTTTCGGCGATTTCGACGAAGACGATCCGAAATCGATGGCCCGCTGGATGCGGCAGATGAGCAACGAAATGGGCGAAGACCTCGGCCCTGAATTCGACGAGGTGATGGATCGTCTGGAAGCGGGTCAAAGCCCCGATGAAATCGAGAACGAGTTGCCGGACCTGGGGATGTCCGACGACGCGGGCGGGGGAGACGACTGGCTCGGCGATTAG
>JBHHXL010000444.1:0-3746 GCA_046757065.1 Anaerolineae bacterium | reverse complement strand
CAGCTAACAATGCCGCCGGCCGCACAATCCCGGTTTTTTTCGAGGGTATGTTCACTTGAGAATCAATTCGCCAGCGCAATTGGGTGTAACGTCTATTTCAAGGCTGCGATGCGCGGTCGGCGTCCTGGTTGCCCTGACCCTGGCCCTGTTCCCCCAACCAACCAGCGGCCAGGACTTCCCTATCTCAGTTAGCGTCAACAGTACCCACGTCTCAACCGATGAGCTGGTGGCCCTGATCGTCACGGTGGTCGATGACTCGCCGCAGCGCCCCCAACCGATCCTGCCCCCCCTGGACGGGCTGGCCGTGGTGGACATTGACCTGGTCACCGACGTAAGGCTGGTAGGCGGCCACATCCAGACCGAGGCGGTCTACACCTATTTTCTGCAACCGCGCCGGACCGGCTCGTTGATCATCCCGCCGGTCGGCCTGGAGGTGGACGGTCAGGTTTATGAAACGCGGGCCATAACCATCACGGTTAGCCAGGGCGCTGCCCCGGCCCCCTCGCCCGAAAACGCGGTTGAGCCACCGCACATTTCGCCGCCAATAGAGCTGGCCGGGCAGGATTTCTTCGTCCAGTCGGAAGTGGACCTGGCCCGGCCCTACGTCGGCCAGCAGATTATTTACACCTTCCGCTTTTACCAGGCCATCTACCTCTACCACGAGCCGCAATACGACGGCCCCCTGTTCAGCGAATTTGAAACGCAGGGCCTGCCCGTGCGCCAATACAACCTGGATGTGGCCGGCCGCACCTATCTGATCACCGAAATTCGGATGGCGCTCTTTCCCAGGAACCCTGGCCGGGTCGATATCCCCCCCGCGCGTCTGATGCTGCCCGGCAACATCTACGAAGCGCCCGCCGAATTTTTCAGCGAACCGGTCCGGCTTGAGGTGCTGGCCCTGCCCGGCAACGCTCCGCCCGAATTCAAGGGAGCAGTTGGCCGCTTCGAGATACAGTCCTGGTTAAGCCCCCGCGTTGCCGTCGCCGGGCAACCCGCTAAGCTTCACATCGCCATCAGCGGCGAGGGCAACATCCAGTTGCTGCCGGAACCGGTCTGGCCCGACCTGGAAGGCTGGCGGGGCTATGAAACGCTGACCAGCCTCTCCACAGAGATGAACGAGGATTTACTGACCGGCACGCAGGTCTACGAACGGCTGGTGGTCCCCGACCGGGCCGGGGAGCACACCATCCCGGCCATCCATTTTGCCTACTTCGACCCCCTGGCCGCCGAATACCGCACCATTTCCACCGGGCCGCTGCCGGTGACGGTGCTCCCGGCCCCCACCCCGGATCAAGCCGCCCTGCCCCCCTTGCCGGCGGTGACCCCCCTGGCCGCCGTTCCCGACGCGCAAGCGTCGCCTCCAGAAGAACAGCAAGCGGCATCAGGCCGGCTTGAATCTCTCGCCCTGGATCAAGCCTTCAGCTCGCCAATGGTGATGGTATTGCTCCTGGGTCTGTGCGCCGCCGTGCCCCTCGGAGCCCTGGTTGGCATCGGCGGGCTGTGGATGTGGCGCAGCGGGCGGAAGCCGGCTGAGAAGGCCGTCGCCCGGACGGCAAAACAGCAGGAGCGACCGCAGCCGGGGCAGGGGCGGCACCCGGCCCTGACCGCCGCCATCCAGGAAAACGGGGACAACTATCGAGCCGTTCGCCAGGCCCTCAACGCCCACCTGAGCCACATTCTGCAAACGCCGGTCAACGGTCTGACCCGCACCGCGCTGGCCGCCCACTTACGCCGGCGGGGGCTGGATGAGGCGCTCATCGAGCGCCTTGGGGCCTGCCTGGCTGAATGTGACCTGGGTCGCTACAGCCCCCTCCCGCCCGGCGCCGGCTGGTCTCTGATGGCAACCGCCGAGGCGTTATTGTTCGAGCTGGACCGGGCGTTTGGCCGCTAAGCACACCGGCCTTCGGAAAAATGGGGGCGACTGGCGCGTGGCGCGCAGCGTGCGGCGGCTACAAGTCAAAATCTTTTCCTGAAAAGCTATATCTGCCTGATCGTGCGTTTTATGTCAAACTTGACATCCTTTCAGGTCTGGTGTAAATTCCCTGTATGATCGATGCGAAAGCGCTTTTGCAACAGGGCATTGCCAGGGCAAAATCGGGCCGGCGCGCCTCGGCGCGCCGGATTTTGCAGCAGGCTGTCGAACAGGACCCCGCCAACGAAGCCGCCTGGCTGTGGCTGGCCGGAACGGCCACCAGCCCCGAGGAAGCGGCTCAGGCGCTGGATCGGGTCCAGCAGCTAAATCCGGCCAGCCCGTATCTGGCCAGGGCCCGCCAGTGGGTCTCCGAGAGTCTTCAACCGGCATCGCCGGCCGAGGCGGAGGCTCCCGCCGGCAAGATACCGCAGCCGCAGCCCCAACCCCGGCAGAAAACCGGCTACCGCTTGTGGGAGCGCCTGCTCGTAGCCTGGATCGCCGCGACTTTGGTGACGCTTTTGGGTATCGCCGCGATCGGCCTGACCATTCCGCCAGAGAGCGCCAGGCGATTTCTTCCCGGCGATGCGAAGGCAGCCATACCCCTTGGGCCGACTCCGACCGACACCCCCGCCGAGGCCGTAGCTCGTCTGCAACCGGCCCTGGAATCCGCCCGGCTCGCCGGAGACCGCCCGGCCCAGATGCACATTCTGGAACAAATGCGCGCCCTGGACCCCGCCAACCCGCAGGTCGTGGCCCGATTGCAGCAGGTCTATTTTGAACAGGGGGTGCTGCAACGCAACGCCGGTGACCTGGCGGGCGCGCAGATTTCTTTTGAGCAGGCCATCGCCCTCGGCCCTCCCTCCGAAGCGGTCGAGCGCGAACTTGAGCTGGTCAAACTCTTCCAAACGGGCATCGGCTGGCACCGGCAGGGACGCTGGCAACAGGCCATCGACGCCTTGCAGCCCGTCTATGATCGCGATTTAACCTACCCCAACATCGACGAGTTGCTGTACAGCGCCTACTACAATCTGGGCCTGGCCCGGCTCGCTGCGGACGAGCTGGCGGAAGCATTAGCCTCGTTCCAGGCCGCCGCGGCGGTTATCCCCACTGCCCCGGAAGCGCCGCAAAAACTTGCGGAAGTGAAGCTCCTCCTCCAGCCGCCCACCCCCGCCCCCGATCCGGCTCCACAGCCCGCCGCCGGAGACAAGCGGGTGGTGGTTGACATCTCCGAGCAGCGCACCTACGCCTACGAGGGCGATGAGCTGGTGTTCGACTTCATCGTCTCGACGGGGGAGCCGGGCCGCGATACAGCCCTCGGCGAGTTTGAAATCCAGAACAAGATCCCTGTGGCCTACGCCAGCACCTGGAACCTCGATATGCCGTACTGGCTCGGCATCTATTGGGCCGGCCCCCTTCAAAACGGCTTTCACGCCCTGCCCACGGTGCGACACACCGGCCAAAAGCTGTGGGACGGTTACCTGGGGCAGCGCGTCAGCTACGGCTGCATCATCCTCGGCGATGAGGACGCCAGGAAGCTGTACGACTGGGTGGATGTCGGTACGCCGGTCAGCATCGTGCCCTAAAAGAGACCGCTTTTAGGCCGGCTTTTGAACCGGTAGTCCCCCGTTTGGGTGTTGTTGGGTCATGGGGGGGTGAGTTGAACCGCCAAGACGCGAAGTGCGCCAAGAAAAAGCGGCTCTGTGAGGAATTGTGTGGTAATGTAGGACACGCGAAGCGTGTTAGTTTGTCCCGCACAAGCTAACAGCTTGTGCTACAAAACCCCATAAAAGCTCAAAGAGCCGAAAAAGCAAAAATCAAGCAAAACTTGGCGTTC
>JBHHXL010000443.1:0-3752 GCA_046757065.1 Anaerolineae bacterium | reverse complement strand
ACGCACCCCAAGCGGATCGCAGGTTGCGTTTCATACTATCTGTGGTATATTTATAATGGCAAGAGGAGCTGACATATCATCGCAACCAAATCGTCAGCGTAAAGGAAATATATGCGCTACCTGGTCATTTCGGACGTTCACGCTAATCTGGTCGCGTTTGAAACGGTGCTGGCCGACGCCAAGGGACAATACGAGAAAGTGTGGTGTCTGGGCGATATGGTTGGCTACGGTCCGAACCCCAACGAATGTGTGGAGTTGCTGCTCACCCTCGATCACCTGTGTATTGCCGGCAATCACGATTGGGCCGTCCTGGGCAAACTGGATGTCGATGATTTCAACGCCGACGCCCGCCACGTGACCCTCTGGACACGAGAGCAACTCAAGACCAATGTGCACGATTATCTGGACGAGCTACCGGTCGTGTTGGTTAGAGAAGAAGATTACACCCTGGTGCATGGCAGCCCACGCCATCCAATTTGGGAATATATCCTCTATCCAACCATCGCCCAGATGAATTTCGAGCATTTTAACACCCCCTACTGTCTTGTGGGGCACACCCACTCGCCGGTGATCTTCATTGCCGGTGAAGACCCGCAGGCGCAATGCCAGGCGGAGATACCTACCCCCAATAATGGCCCCGTCCCGCTCGGACAGCGGCGGCTGATCGTCAACCCCGGCAGTGTCGGCCAACCTCGGGACGGCGATGCCAGGGCCGCCTATGGGATTTTGGACACCGAAAAGGGAACCTTCGAGCATCGCCGGGTGACGTACCCGATCGGTAAGACCCAGGAGCAAATGAAGGAGCAGGACTTTCCGGCCCGCCTGGTGAATCGCATCGCCTTTGGCTGGTAGGATGTAAGTTGGCCGGGGTTACGGCCTGCTCCTGGTGTAGGTTCGGGAAAGGGTTTCTAGTCGAAGTAGCGCTCGGGGTGCCGCTTTTTGCTCAACTCGCGCATCGTGTGGTATTCGCTCAGCCATTGCGTGAAGCGCTCTTCCTCAGCCTCACGCTCTGCCCGCCGCCGCCCCTCCTTGAAATTGACCCACCGCTTAAAAATCTCCTGCTGGACCGTTCGAGGATCGTAGACTTCTTCAAAGGTAAATGTCTCGGCGGTGCCGGCGGTTTCAATCGTTACATCCCCCAGGTTTAACAGACGGGCAAAAAAGTTAGGGCTTTCAAAATTGATGTTTTGGACGACATCAAACGTGCCCTGGCGAGCTTTTTCCCCCATCAGACGAAAGGCGCTACTTTGAATGTCAATAATCTGTGATTCGGTGACCACGTAAACATCCTTGTGCCAGTCGTCATACCGCCACAGGTACCAAAAAAAGGCCCCAACCCAGGCGCCGACCAGCACAGCCGACAGGGTAAAATTGATGAAGAAGAGGTTGTGGAAGGGAAAGGCCAGGATCAGGGAAGCCAGCAGCAGGTATGAAACGATCAGGAGCGTGATCGCCGGCATGAAAATCGCCTTGAGCAAGATATAGGGGTGTTTGCGCCAGGTGATCTTGTCTTCGTCCATCTCCCGGACACGAGGGATCAAATAGTCAAGCAACCCCGGCAAATGCCGGGTTCGTTCCATCTCGATGTGAACCGGCCGGGTATCGATAGGGGCCACGCTTCTATCCAGCACATCCCATTCCATGCGCGCGGCCAGAGAACTGCGGATAGACCCTAGGTCGGCAGCCCGTATCCGTTCGATAGCCCGCCGCCGTTCCTCAAAGATGGCCTCCTTAATCTTGAAGCTATCGCTGACGCCATCAAAAACAATACTACCGGCTCCGGCCGTTTGAATAATCACGTTATAAAAGTCAAAGCTGCGGCTGATGAAGCCCCGCGTTTCGACCGTCACGTCTTGAATCTCGCTCAAGGGCGATTCGTAGCGATGCTCACCGAACAAGATCGTCCGCTCGATGTGGATCACGCGCTTATTGGAAATTATAAAATCATCATTATCCCATTCAATATAGCTGTAGATATACCAACCGATGACGATCAGTACATAAGGCAAGAAGCCCAAGAAAATACCCCACAGCGGCAGCGTCGATGAAATGATCAGCGTCGCCAGGATGATCAGCCCGATGATCAGCATCATCGTTGGTCCAATGAAGCTGATCAGGAGGGACAAAATATGGCGGTTGGTGTTGATGACGGCCACCTCATCCCATTGGCGGCCCGGAAAATCAAACTGTAAATTGCGAGCGTAACGGCGCCTCAGCCCTTCAAAGTACTGCCGCATACGAGGGTGCGGTCCAATCAAAGACTCTTCCCAAACTCGCCGGTTGAAAACAGCCACCTGGGCGTCGGCCACAACGTCGACCGTTAGAGCGCGCCGCCCGCTGGTGAGCAAGGCCCGCTCCCCGAAAAATTGACCGCGCCAGTGGTAGTTCACCAGGCGCGGCGGCGATTGGTCCGTGTCGAGCACGCGCACCTGACCGGAGAGGACGAAGTAGAACTCATTAGCCGGATCGTGCTGCTGCACAATAATTTCGCCCTGCTTGTACAGGCGAAACTCGGCCTGATTGGCCAATTTTTCCAGTTCCTCTGGGGTGAAGTTGGTTGTGGCTTCGCTCTTCTGGAGCAGTTCTATCAGAGTTGCGTGCAACACCTCAGGTGGAAGTTCAACGCTCATAGCCTTTGACTCTCTGTCGTCAACAACTCAAGATGCGTGCAGGTTGTTATGGTAAACTACGTGAGGGTATTGTACCACAATTCTGCCTACCCGACCAAAGACCCCCGGCGAATGGGAGCATTTCAGTTTAGGGGCGAATTTATGGAGTTGCTAGCAAAATGGGCTTTGGAGTCGAGGCTTTAGCCGGTCAAAGCCTACTAATCTCCGGCTGAAGCCTCGACTCCGCAAAACTTGCCCCAAAAGTGAAATACACCCCCGGCGAATGGGGGCGTTTCAGTTTGGGGGCCAGCTATGGATTTCGGGGAGTTTTGACGGTTTAAGGCGGAGCTTCGCCAGCAGCTTTAAGGCAACAGCCGGTTGATCTTGCCAGCCAGCTCGAAATCAAGCCGGCTGATGCCGCCGGCCTCGTGAGTGGTCAGATCGATGGTCACCCGGCTGTAAACGTTACTCCACTCCGGGTGGTGATCCATCCCCTCGGCCAGCATAGCCACCTGGGTCATAAAGCCCCAGGCCTGGGCAAAATTCTTGAACTTCAACTGGCGATGCAGTTTGCCCTCTTTCAGTTCCCACCCGGCCAGGCCCTTGAGGCCGGCCTCGATCTGAGCAGCCGTCATTTTTTCCACCGGCATAGTTGACCTCCTCCGAAAATAGGAGTCCAAACCTTGGTTGGGTAGACCAGAGCAAGCTCTGGACTCCACGCTTTGCGTCAGGCTTCGCGCCGAATGTCCGCCCATCCGCTTGGGCGGGTTGCACGGCGCGACCCGCTCACTCGCTTCGCGGCCTGCGCTGCAAGCCCCACAGGGAGGCTTCGCGCTGCAGGTGTTAGCCCTGTAGGAGCGAATTCAATCGCTTATTTGACCGGGGCGAACTCACTTTTTGCTCGACCCGGACAGGGCCGTCGTCAAGCCAAGGGCGATGAAGACGCCGCCGGCAAAATAGCGCTGAGTCCGCAGAAAATGCAGATTGCCTTTGAGCCAGGAGCGGGCGGTTCCGGCCAGCAGCGCCCAAAGTCCATTGCTGAAAACACCCGGCAGCACGAAGATGACCCCCAACAGCAAAATCTGAAGCGCCACGATCCCGCTGGAGACATCGACGAATTGGGGCAAGAAGGCAAAGAAAAAC
>JBHHXL010000442.1:0-3753 GCA_046757065.1 Anaerolineae bacterium | reverse complement strand
GTAATCGAGGACCTGGGCGAAGTGGCCGACCCCGGAGACGACTCCCTCGGCTAGTGCTCTGTCAATGTTAAATTGATGGGTTTGGGGTGGGTTGAGATAAATCAATCCACTCTTAACCCTTTTGCCCCCATTGCGCGGCGACTATTTCGCAAACGATGGTCTCCGGGATTGTGCATCGTTTAATTGACAGGGCTTACATAGTTTGCCCAAAATCAGGTGACCGGCATTTGTTTTTAGCCGGTTTCTAAGAGCCGGTCACCTTTAAATTACACAAAGGCTTACCTGGTTGATGGATTTTGACACCTTTGTCATCCAATTGACGAACGGCGTTGTTTTCAGCCTCCTCCTGTTTTTGATGGCGGCTGGCCTGTCCCTGATTTTCGGGCTGATGGATGTGGTCAACCTGGCCCACGGCACGTTTTACCTGCTCGGCGGGTACGTGGGGCTGACCATCTTGCGCTGGACCGATAGTTTCTGGCTGGCCCTGTTGATTACGCCCCTGGTTGTGGGGGGCATCGGCCTGCTGCTGGAACTGACCCTGCTCCGGCGGCTGTACCTGCGAGGCCATCTGGACCAGGTGCTGTTCACCTTTGGGGTAGCCCTGATCGGGACGGACCTTATGCGCTGGACCTGGGGAGCTTATGTCGAGTCGGTGCCGCCCCCGGCCCTGCTATCCGGCCAGGTCGATGTGATGGGCATCGCCTTTCCCGTTTACCGCCTGACAATGATCGGCCTGGGCCTGTTGATCGCGGCGGCGCTGTGGCTGCTGCTGGAGCGCACCCGCATCGGGGCCATTGTCCGAGCCGGGGTCAGCGACGCCCAAATGGTCAGCGGCCTGGGCATAAACATCCAGGCGGTCTTCGCCGGTGTCTTTGCCACCGGCACCGCGCTGGCCGCCTTAAGCGGGGTCGCCGCCGGCCCTATCGTCAGCCTCTACCCCGGCCTCGATTTCGAGATTTTGATCCTGGCTATGGTCGTCGTCGTCGTCGGCGGCCTGGGAACGCTCAAGGGAGCCTTTTGGGGCAGCCTGGTCATCGGTATGGCCGATACGTTTGGCAAGTCGTTGCTGCCGCAATTTTCCATCTTCGTCATCTTCGTCATTATGGCCGTGGTCCTGCTGGTCAAACCGTCGGGCATCTTTGGCCGGGCTCAGGAGGGCGTTTAGCCGATGCAGGCCGCATTGAAATTGTTAGCCCTGCCGGGAGAAAAAGGCCAACGCCGCCAGATGTGGTGGCTGCTGGGTCTGCTGGGAGTCCTCTTCGCCTTCCCCTTTGGCGCTCCACCCTACATTCGCAGCTTGATGATCGAGGTCCTGATTTTTGCCGTCTTCGCTATGAGCCTTGACGTGCTGATGGGTTACACCGGCCTGGTTTCCTTCGGGCACGCCGCCTATTTTGGCCTGGGCGGCTACATCCTCGGCTTCACCATTCTGAACATCACCTCAAACCTGTTCGTCATTCTGCCCCTGCTCATCATCGGCACCAGCCTGATAGCCTTTATCATCGGCTTCTTTGCCCTGAGAACGACCGGCATCTACTTTTTGATGCTGACTCTGGCCTTTTCGCAGATGTTTTTCGGGCTGGCCATCAAATGGACGCCGGTGACCGGCGGCTCGGACGGCCTGGCCGGTCTTGGCCGGCCCTATCTCGGCTTTGGCGATCTCGCCTTCCAATTTGGCCGGGACAATAATTTCTATTACCTGGTGCTGGTCTTATTCTTGTTTTCGTGGTGGTTTCTGACGCGGCTGGTCAACAGCCCTTTCGGGCACACCTTGAAAGGCATCAAAGAAAACGAAGCCCGGATGCTGGCCCTGGGTTATAACACCTGGAATTTCAAAATCTCGGCCTTCGTCGTGGCCGGAGTATTCGCCGGGATCGCAGGGATGCTGCTGGCCGCCTTCAACCGGCACGTCGCCCCCGAAAGCCTTTACTGGATCGTCTCGGGCCAGGTCATCATTATGGTCTTAATTGGCGGGATGGGCAGCCTGAGCGGCCCCATTTTGGGAGCGGCCCTGGTGCGCTTGTTGCCGAGTTACGCCAGCAGCTATACCGAACGCTGGCAAACGATTATGGGGCTGGTTTTTATCAGCTTTGTTCTCTTTGCGCCGCAAGGAATTAGCGGCCTGGCAAAAAAATTCCGCCAACGCCAGGGGACGAATGCCCCCCGGAATGAAATATGACCGACATCCTCCGCTTAGACAAGCTGGTTCGTAACTTTGGCGGCCTGATGGCCGTTTACAATATCTCAATGCAAATCAACCCCGGCGAGCGCCGGGCCATCATCGGGCCGAACGGGGCGGGCAAAACGACCCTCTTCAACCTGATCAGCGGCGAGCTACCCGCAGTCTCCGGGCGCGTTTACCTGGACGGCCACGACGTTACCGAGCGCGCCGCCTACGAGCGGGCCAACCTGGGCATTGGCCGCACCTTTCAACGCACCAATCTTTTCTTCGAGCTGTCCGTCTTTGAAAATGTGCGGCTGGCCGTGCAACACCGGCAGCGCGTCAGCCGCCGCTTTTTCTCCCCGGCCTCAAGCTTCAGCGCCGTCAACGAAGAAACGGTCCACCTGCTGGAGCAAATCGGCCTGGCCGCCCGGCAGGATGAACCGGTCAAGGCTTTGGCCTACGGGCAGCAGCGGGCCCTGGAGATGGCCCTGGCCCTGGCGAACCGGCCCAAAGTCCTCCTGCTCGATGAACCGACCGCCGGCATGTCCCCCGCCGAAACCAATGATATGGTTGACCTGATCAGCCGTCTGCCGCGCGAGCTAACGATCTTGATCATCGAGCACGATATGGATGTCATCTTCAGTCTGGCCGATAAGATTTCGGTGCTGCACTACGGGCAGATCATTGCCGAGGGCACGCCGCCGGAGATCAAGAACAACAAGCAGGTTCAGGAAATCTATCTTGGCCAGGATGCGGGGGGAACCTTTCTAAGCTGATGTTAAAGCTTCACGATGTGCACACCTATTACGGCGATAGCCACATCCTGCAAGGCATCTCGCTCGAAGTCGAAGCGGGCCAGGCCGTCAGCCTGATGGGTCGCAACGGGGCCGGTAAAACCACGACGATCAACACCATTATCGGCTTCACCCCGCCCCGGCGGGGCACAATCACCTTTAAGGAGCGGGACATCACCCACATTCCCTCTCACGTCACCGCGCAATTGGGTATGGGCCTGGTTCCGCAGGGCCGGCGCATCTTCCCCAACCTGACGGTCCAGGAGAATATCACCCTGGCCGGGCGCTCCCGGCGGGAGGCCAACGGCACAAACTGGAACCTGGAGCGCATCTATAAAGTCTTCCCCGTGCTTCAGGAACGGGCCGGCAACTTCGGCAACCAGTTGAGCGGCGGCGAGCAACAAATGCTGGCCATCGCCCGCGCTCTGGCCACCAACCCGGATATGATTTTGCTTGACGAACCGTCCGAAGGGCTGGCGCCGTTGATCGTGGCCGAAATCGGGCAGATCATCATTGACTTGAAGACGCAGGGGTTTTCCATTTTGCTGGTCGAGCAGAATTTCTCAATGGCGATGTCCGTGGCCGACAAGGTTTATGTCATGAACAAGGGCCAGATCGTCTTTGCCGGCGATCCGAAAACGTTACAGGCCGATGAGGAATTGAAGCACAAGTATCTGGGCGTGTAGCGTGAGATTGACATTCGAAGTACGAATTTCTATACTTCCAACAAACCCTAATATTTGGGGCTCTTTGAGCTTTTATGGGGTTTTGTAGCACAAGCTGTTAGCTTGTGCG
>JBHHXL010000441.1:0-3755 GCA_046757065.1 Anaerolineae bacterium | reverse complement strand
GACTATCTCATCTTCCGGGCCTGCAACTACTGGCAGCCGGGCGGGGGCGGCCAATGCGCCGTGTGGCGCACGCCCTCCTGGTCCACCGTCGCCGGCGATGGGTACATCAGGCCGAACCCGGTTTCAAACCTCAACGCCATCCCCACCGATACGGCCGGCACTACCTTGCTGCTGATGAGCCAGACTAGCGGAAACTGGGAAGTTTATAAGACCTCGATTACGGGCGGGGAGCCGGTCAACCTGACCAACAATCCCACCCAGGACGGCCTGGGTACGCTCTCGCCGGATGGTCAGTGGGTGGCCTTTGTCTCTGATCGCAGCGGTAACTGGGCCGTGTGGGTGGTCCCTGTCAGCGGTGGTCAGGCCAGCAAGTTGTTTGACTTACCACCGGCCCCCTGGGGCGCGGGCGACCACGACTGGACGCGAGAGCGCATCTCCTGGGGACCGTGAGCGAATCGCGCTTCAAACGACTCCCGCCCTGGCGTTCGTGGCCCTGGGAACTTTTGCCCCTGTTGCTGGGTCTGGCCTACCTCTACCGGCGGACGATGCCCCCCGGCATCAGTTCCTGGATCGTCGAAGGGTGGGACTCCGCCGTCCTCCAGGTCACGGGCAGCACCTGGGGCGTACCCCATTCGCCCGGCTATCCTCTTTACACCATTTTCGCCAACCTGTTCGTGCGTGGGGTCGGGCTATTTGCGCCCGGCAGCGCCGCCGTGTGGCGGGTGAGTTTGTGGTCCACCACCACCAGCTTGTTGACGCTGGCAACGGTTTATCTCATCGTCCGGGTCACCAGCGAGAGCAGAGTTGGGGCGCTGATCGCCGTGGCCTGGCTCGGCCTCAGCTTCATCTTCTGGCGGGCGGCGATCATGGCCGAGGTCTACAGCCTCAACGGCCTGATCTTCGCCCTGGCCTACGCCCTGGTCCTGGGTTTTGATCGAGCGCGGGCAGCCGGGCGAGAACCGGACGGCGGGCGTCGCTGGCTGATCGCCCTGGGTCTTGTCCTGGGGGCCGGCCTGGTCCACCACCGGACGGCCTTCATCTTGCCGGTGGCCGTGGCTTTGTGGTTGCTGGTCGGGTCCCCGAACTTTCGACAGGCGGCGCGCAACATCGCCCTGACGGGCGTGGTAGCCACCTTGCCTCTGGTCACTTACCTCTACCTGCCGTTGGCCGCCCAGGCCCGCCTCGGACAGACCTGGCTCTACGCCGATACGTCCCAATGGAACGTTTTCTGGTTCGTCGTTGTGGCCCGCGAGTGGTGGGGCCTGGTCCAACCCCCGGTGGGGTTAGCGGCCTGGGCGGGGGCGCTGGAGACCCTGTTCCGGCAGCAGGCCGGCCAGATAACCCCCGCCGGGGTCGTGCTGGGCCTGGCGGGGCTGGCGGGCTTGAGACGTTACCGGCTTTTGTTCGGAGTCTCTGCCATCGCCTTTGTCCTGTTTGCCGCCTCGTACCGGGTGGTTGACCTGGATAGTATGCTCATTCCGTTGACCCTGACGTTGGTGATCGGCTTGGGAACGCTCCTGGGCCGGGGGCTAACCTGGCTGGGGCGTCGGGGGCGCTTGGGCCGCCGGCTGGGGGCGGGCGGCTCGCTCATCCTTGTGGCCGCCGCCTTTGTCCTGCTGCGCCCGCTGGCGCAGGCCAATTACCACCAGGTCGATTTGAGCCAGGATTGGCAGGCCGAAGACCTGGTGGAAGAAGTGGTGGCCGTGGCCGGTGCGGGTACGCCGCTGGCCATCATCGGCCAGGACAACAGCGTCTTGCCCGATTTTATCTACGCCCAGGCCGTCCTGGAGCAACCGCTCTACCCCCTGTCGACGACCACCCTGGCCCGCCTGCCGGAGGCTGAGGGCAGGGCCACCGTGCAGGCCCAACTCGAGGCAGGCCGGCGGGTGTTGATCGACCGGGAAACGCTGGACTTACGCATGATCCCCTGGCTCAACCAGGCCATCGAAGGGGGGAACTTTTTCGTAGCTCCAACCGGGCATCCCTATTTGTGGGAACTGGTTCCGCTTCCCTTTGGAACCGAGTTGCCCCCCCGCGAAACGGTCCAGGCCCAGCCGTCCGGCGACTTCCCGGACGGTGTGCCTTCACTGGCCGGGTTCCACCAACGCCTGCTGCGCAAAAGGACCGGCTGCTTTCTGCGCCTGACACTCTTTTGGCAGGCCCGGACCGGGATTGCCGAAGATTACTTCGTGGCGGTTCAGCCGGAGGGCGAGGCGGCCATCGCCAAAAACGATCACCTGGGGTTAATGCGCGGTTATCTGGCTACCTCATCGCTCACTCCCGGCGCGGTGATCCGCGACGAGGTCGATCTGCCGGTCCGGGAGCCGCAGTTGCTGCCTGGCTTGAGGCTGCGGGTCAATCTCTACCAGGTGCGGGGCAATGAATTCCCCACCTTCGGCCAGGCGACGCTGCCCATCACCGTCGATCCGGCGGCTTGTGAAGGATAGGCCGTGCCCCTACTCCCCTCCCTCGTCACTTTGTCACCTCATCGGGCCTCTGCTATAATTGCCTGGCTGGAATCGAGAAGGAAGGATTGTAACGAGGCTATGAACGACAGGAGCCACGGCGCTGATACCATCGCCGGCCCTTCGCTGGCTCCCCGGCTGGAAGTGACGCGCGGCGAACAGCAGGGCGAGTCTTTCAAACTGAAATTGAAAACCCGTCTTGGGCGGGAGCGCGATAACGAGATTGTTCTGGTCGATCCCAAGGTTTCCCGCTACCACGCTCAGATTTCGCTGGAGCGGAGCCGGTGGGTCATCTCCGACCTGGGGAGCGCCAACGGAACTTATCTTAACGGGCAGGTTATCCTCACCTCACTGGCCCTCGAGCCCGGCGATACCATCGCTCTGGGGGACACCAGCCTGGTTTTCCGGCTGCCGGAGGCCGCCGAGGAGGCGCAGGCTATCACCCGGCCGGCCACGGTCCAGGCCCCCCTCGCCGCCGCGCCCGCCCGCCCGGCAGAGAGCAGGGTCGATACCCGCCGCCTGATCTGGATCGCCGGCGGCCTGATCCTGGTTCTGCTGCTGGCGGTGGCCGGCATCTTGACCCTGCTTCGCCAAGATGATCGGGCTGCCGGGGAAACGGCAGCGCCCCTTTCCACCTCCGTGAGCCGCGCCGTCAACGCCAACTGGGAGCTGGTCTACGAGGACGACTTTTCCGACTCCGACAGCGGTTGGGATGACTCCTTCGACAAGTTTACCACCAAACAGTACGGCAACCTTAAATATCACATTGAAGTCAACGACAGCAACCTCTGGGCGCGGGGGCTGGCCAACCGCAACGTGGGCGACTTCGAGCTGGAAGTCGAAGCCACCCAGGAAGCCGGCCCAACCAATAACGGCTATGGTCTGCTTTTCCGGTTTCAAGATCGCAATAATTTCTACCGCTTTGACGTGTCCGGCGATGGCTTCTTCCTGCTGAGCAAGTTCCAGGATGGAGAATGGATCACTTTGCAAGACTGGACGGCCCATCCGGCCATCAAGCAGGGGATGACCACGAACCTGCTCAAGGTTTTGGCCGTGGGCCCCGATATTTCCGTCTTTGCCAACGGGCAGGAATTGACCCGCGTGCGAGACGACGCTTTTGCCAACGGCAACTTCGGCTTCTTCGCCAGCACCTTCTCCGAGCCGAAACTGTGGGTTAGCTTCGATAATCTAAAATTGTGGGCGCCCAGCGGAACCGAAATCGCCATTCTGCCCACGGCCACCCCCACGCGCCTGGCCCCAGAGGCCACCGCCACCCCAACAACCCCGGCC
>JBHHXL010000440.1:0-3777 GCA_046757065.1 Anaerolineae bacterium | reverse complement strand
AGCCATCAGGCGGAACTGGCCATCATCGGGCTGGGCTACGTTGGCCTGCCGTTAGCGACAGCGTTCGCCAGGGCAGGTTTTTATGTGGTGGGCATCGATGTGGACGAGGCCCGGGTGGAAGCCGTCAATCGCGGCCAGTCGTACATCCAGGATGTCCCCTCCGAAGTGCTGGCGCAATTGGTGAGGCAGGCGAAGGGCCTGGTCGCCACCAGCGATTATGCCGCCCTCGCCGCCTGCGATGTGATCTTTATTTGCGTGCCCACGCCCTTCGATGATCACAAGACCCCCGATCTGTCCTACATCGTGGCTGCCGGGCAGGGGATCGCCGGCCACCTGCGGGCCGGGCATCTGGTCGTTTTGCAGAGCACCACCTATCCCGGCACAACCGAAGAGGTGGTCCAGCCCGTGCTGGAGCAAAGCGGGCTGCGGGCGGGCGTCGATTTTCACCTGGCCTTCTCGCCGGAGCGGGTCGATCCCGGCAACACCCGCTGGACGGTGGACAACACGCCCAAGGTCGTTGGCGGGCTGACCCCGGCCTGCACCGAACTGGCCGCCACCCTGTTGGAGCAGATCAACCCCCAGGTGCACCGGGTCTCCTCGCCGGGCGTGGCCGAGATGTGCAAGCTGCTGGAAAACACCTTCCGCAGCGTCAACATCGCCCTGGTCAACGAGCTGGCCTTGCTGGCCGAGCGGTTGGGGCTGGACGTGTGGGAGGTCATTGAGGCGGCGGCAACGAAGCCGTTTGGCTTTATGCCGTTTTACCCCGGACCGGGCGTCGGCGGCCACTGCATTCCGGTCGATCCCTATTTCCTCTCCTGGAAGGCGCGAGAGTACGACTTCCATACCCGCTTCATCGAGTTGGCGGCTGAAACCAACCAGCGTATGCCCTATCATATCGTAGAACTGATCGCTCGCGCCCTGGGCGAACGGGGCCGGGGCCTGCGCGGGGCAAAGGTGTTGGCCCTGGGGGCCGCCTTCAAACCGGATATCGATGATGCCCGCAACGCGCCTTCGGAGCGGGTGATGCAACTGCTGCTGGCCCGGGGGACCGAGGTGACCTACCACGATCCGTATGTGCCGCGCCTTGAGTTTCGGGCCAGCGCCTTTTACGGCGGGGAGCAGGTGTTGTACTCGACGCCGCTGGACGAGGCCCTGCTGCGCGCTCAGGATTGCGTGGCCATCCTGGTTTCCCACCGCTCTTTGGATTACGGCTGGATTGCAGAGCATTCGCCGCTGGTGGTGGACACGGTCAACGCCACTCGAGGGCTACCCGATCCGCACCACAAGATCGTGCGGTTGGGCGTGGGGGTTTGGCCTGGATAGTTTGAAACATCGCCATCTTCTGCGAGGGGAGGGAGATGGTGGGGTCAATCATAATCATCCTGGGCGGTGTGGGTCAGAGAAGGCACGATCATTAGAGCCAGCGCTACTATCATCGGCGGCGCTGCCGATGGCTGATTTGCGTTATTATGACTTGATGGTAGAATCGCCGCTGGCCCGGGTCGTGGCGCCGGATACGTCGATTGAACCCTTCTTTACGAGGCAGATGACCTGATCCAGTTGATTTGCCTCTGATTTTGGGGTAACAAATACCATTTTCGTTGGCAGAAGAGGAGGATAGCACGAATGCGAGTTTTCATCGCCGGCATCGATGGCTACTTAGGTTGGCCCTTAGCCCAATATCTGACTGATCGAGGGCATACAGTGGCCGGCGCAGATTTGTATTTGCGTCGCCAGTGGGTCGACGAAATGGGGAGTTGGAGTGCAACCCCAATCTTGCCGATGGCGGAGCGCCTGATTGCCTTCGAAGAGAATTTCGGGCGGAGTTTGCTGTTTCGTGAGGGCGATCTGCGTGATTACCAGTTTATTCATGAATTCTTCCGGGAATTTCAGCCGGAGGCGATTGTGCATTTGGGCGAAATGCCCTCAGCCCCCTATTCAATGGTTGATGTGGACCATACAGTGTTCACCCAAACCAACAACATCGTGGGCACTTTGAACATCCTGTTTGCAATGCGCGACATTGTCCCCCAGGCGCATCTGGTGAAGCTGGGCACGATGGGCGAATATGGGACGCCGAACATCGACATCCCGGAAGGTTTCTTCACGATCAATTATCGCGGGCGCACCGATACTCTACCCTTCCCCCGCCAGGCTGGTAGCTGGTATCACCAGAGTAAGGTTCACGATTCTAATAACGTGATGTTTGCCTGCAAAATCTGGGGATTGCGCTCCACCGACATTATGCAAGGGGTCGTCTACGGCACGCGCATCGATGCTATGAATGGCGATGACCGCTTGTTGACCCGCCTGGATTTTGACCAAAGCTTCGGCACGGCCATCAACCGCTTTTGCTGCCAGGCAGTTATCGGCGAACCGATGACACCCTTTGGCAAAGGCCATCAAAAACGTGGCTTTTTGCCGCTGCGTGATTCGATGCAATGTTTGACCCTGGCCATTGAAAATCCTCCGGTCGAAGGTGAGTATCGCGTCTTCAACCAGTTTGAAGAAGTCTACGATGTAACCGAGTTGGCCCGCAAGGTGCAAAAGGTCGCTCGTGAACTGGGGCTGGCAGGCGAGATTTGGAACCTGGAGAATCCCCGCAAGGAGGCCGAAGAGCACTATTATAACCCGGATCACCAACACTTGCTTGACCTTGGTTATCAACCGACGCACGATATGGAAGCTGAACTGCGGGTGATGCTGGCCGATCTGCTCGAGTATAAAGATAGGATCATTGCCAAAAAGGAGGCCCTCATCCCCGATATTCGCTGGGATGGAACTCGCAGCAAAGTTCATTACCTGCAACGGGAGCCAGAGCTTGCCCGCTGATCGTTGGTATAACAAAACCAATACGACAATTGTGGCGGGGCAGATCAGCCGGTAGATCTATGGGTTCTCCTCAATCTCACCATCCCCCAGGCTTGATGCATGTCTTGGTGACTGGTGGCGCCGGTTTTATCGGTGCTAATCTGGTCCGGCTCCTGTTGGACGCGGGCCACCGAGTGCGCGTGTTGGACAACTTCAGCGCAGGCCGGCGAGAATATCTGGCCGGTTTGGACCTGGAAATATTAGAGGAGGACATCATTAACCCCGAAGCCGTAGCTCAGGCTGTTGATGGCGTCGAGGGCGTAGTCCATCTGGCGGCGCAGACAGGGGTGCCAGGCTCGTTGCAAGATCCGCATCACGATTGCGAGGTGAACGTCCTCGGCACGCTGAACCTGTTGGAGGCCTGCCGCCGGGCCAAAGTAAAACGGTTTGTGTTCGCCTCGTCCAACGCCCCTCTAGGCCGCCAGCCGCCCCCCGCCACTGAAGACAAAGCGCCGTTGCCCATCTCGCCCTATGGGGCCAGCAAGCTGGCTGGCGAAGGGTATTGTCTGGCTTACCACGGCTCGTGGGGATTGGGCACAGTTGTTTTACGCTTCGCCAATATCTACGGCCCTTATTCCGGTCATAAGAATAGTGTGGTGGCCAGATTCTTTAAGGACATCCTGGCCAGAGGGCAAATCTCCATTGACGGCGACGGTCAACAAACGCGAGACTTCATTTACGTCGGTGACCTGTGTCGGGCCGTTGAGTTAGCGTTGGCCAGCGAAATCAGCGGCGAGGTCTTTCAAATCGCGACCGGCGTAGAGACAAGTATCGTGCACCTGGCTGAGATGGTTCAGGAAATAGTGGGTCGCGAGGTGTCCGTAGAACATCGGCTACCTCGCCGGGGAGACATCCGCCAGAACTATTCGGCAATAGTCAAGGCGTGGGAGATGTTGGGTTGGGAGC
>JBHHXL010000439.1:0-3787 GCA_046757065.1 Anaerolineae bacterium | reverse complement strand
ATCCCAAATCTACCGATAAAGCGCCGTGCGCTGCTCGTGCGCCCGCTGCAGCCGTTCTCGCAACACCGTTTCATCCCCGGCGGCGAGCGCCGCTGCCAGCTCGTCCAACACGCGCCGAACGCCGTCCAGCATCGCGCCGACGGCGTTCCGGTTGGTGAGCAAGATGTCGATCATCATCGTTACATCTGAGGCTGCCAGGCGCGACGTGTCGCGAAAGCCGGAGGCCGCCAGCGACCAGACCGCATCGTCATTCCCGGCGACCGTTTCTGCGGCCAGGACCAGCGCCGCCGCCAGGGTGTAGGGCAAATGGCTGATGGCCGCCACCAACCGGTCGTGGCGCTCCGGCGGCATAAGCACCGGTCTGGCCCCGACAGCCAGGGCCAGGTCCGTTACCAGCCGGACCGCTCCGGGCGGGGTGCGCGGCAAGGGGCTGATCACCCAGGGCGCATCCTGGTACAAACTCGCCTCCGCCGCCGCCAGGCCGGTAACCTCTTTGCCGCACATCGGGTGCGATCCAACCGGGTACACCGCCGGCGGCAAGGCCGCCATCCTGGCCGTAATCTCCCCTTTGGTGCTGCCCAGGTCGGTGATGACCGCGCCCGGCTTAAACCGGGGCGCAAACTGGTCGAGGTGGCGGATGATGGTTCGCACTGGCGTGCTGAGAACCACCAGGTCTGCCCCGGCCAGGACGCGGGCCGGATCGGTGGCGGCCCAGGCCACGACGCCGTCGCCCTCTGCCCGGCGAGCGACTTCCGGGCGGCGGACCAGAGCCGTCACCCGGCGACAGGCCTGTCGTTGCTGCAAGGCCATCGCCAGCGATCCGCCCATCAGCCCCAGGCCGACGATGGCTACCTGGGCCGCTTTCAAGTCAAATTCCGAGGCGAAGATACACCTCCGGGTTTGGTTGATTGGTTGATTGGTTAATTAGTTAATTGGATACTGGTTAATTGGGTACTGGTTAATTGGTCAACCAGTCAACCGATTAACCAATTGACCAGGTTACAACGACCGGCCCACCGCTGCCGCGACCGCCCTAACTTCCTTCATCAACTCCGCGAAGCGGTGGGGTTTAAGCGATTGCGCCCCATCCGACACGGCATTTTCCGGGTCGGGATGGACCTCGATAATCAGGCCATCCGCGCCGGCGGCCACGGCGGCTTTGCTGGCCGCTTTGACCAGGCTCCACTTGCCGGTGGCGTGGCTGGGATCGACGATGACCGGCAGGTGCGACAGTTCTTTCAAGACCGGCACGGCGTTGATGTCCAGCGTGTTCCGGGTGTACTTCTCGAAGGTGCGAATGCCGCGCTCGCACAACATCACCTGGTGGTTGCCGTTAGACATAATGTATTCGGCGCTCATCAGCAGTTCTTCCATGGTACTCATCATACCGCGCTTTAGCAAAACTGGCTTTCGCGTCTGGCCCACGGCATTCAGGAGGGGGTAGTTTTGCATATTGCGCGTCCCGATTTGCAGGATGTCGGCGTATTCGCAGACCAGGGGAACCTGCTCCGGGGCCATAACCTCGGTGATGACGTACAGGCCGGTTTCCTGGCGCGCTTCGGCCAGGAGCTTCAGGCCCGCTTCCCCCATGCCCTGGAAGCTGTAGGGCGAAGTGCGCGGCTTGAACGCGCCCCCCCGCAAAAGATGCGCCCCGGCTTCCTTGACCGCCCAGGCCGATTCCAGCACTTGCTCCCGGCTCTCCACCGAGCAGGGGCCGGCCATCACAATCAGCTTTTGGCCGCCGATCCGGTGGCCGTTGACGGGGATAACCGTATCTTCGGGTTTGAAATCCCGGCTGGCCAGCTTGAAGGGGCGCAGCACCGGCACGACGCGGCCCACGCCCCGCATCCGGCTCATCGCGCCCCGATCCAGCCGTCGTTCGTCGCCGATGACGCCGATGATGGTTCGCTCCTCGCCCTGAGAGACATGCGCCTTAAAGCCCAGATCGGTGATACGTGTCACAACGTGATCGATCTCTTCTTGCGACGCGCCCATTTTCATTATGATGATCATCGCTCTTACCTTTCGCCTTGCCCCCGGATGTAAATCGGGGGAGATTGGCCTGTCGGGCCCGTTAAGCCCGTGCAAAGTGTGAGGGGCTTGTTCTCCCCTCTCGCGTGGAGCCTCGTTGGGAGACTCCCGGTATCGTGGCCGGTGCAGGTTTTAGCATTTTCGACTCACTCCTTTTGACGATGCCTACTCTCGCCCGTTCGGGGCCGTCCCATCGCCGCGCCCGGATGGCGAGATTTCTTCCAGGGTCTGCAACGCGGCCCTGTCGGGGCGCAGGTTAGCGGCCCCCTTGATGTAAATATGCCTGATCTCCGACGATGCTTTGGTCGTGTTCCAGTGCAGCAAAATGCGGATGCATTTTTGCAATCCGTGCGGCACGTTCATCTCGTGGCCGCAAATCAGGGCCACGTCGGTCCAACCGAGTTGGCGGGCGGCCAGGGCGGGGTACTCGGCGGTCACGTCGTGGGTGGTGGTGAAGATGGCGCTGGCGACGTCATCCGGGTCGATGTCGTTGGCCTCGACCATCCGTTGCAACAGTTCCCGCGTTGCCGTTAATACCTCGGCCGGCGTGTCGGCCTCGATGGTTGTTGCCCCGCGCACCCCTCGACATATGATAGTAGTCATGAAAAGACCTCCTCAGTTTTTTTGTGCATAAAAAAAGCGCGAACCCTGTTGGCTCGCGCTGCCTTGATACCAGCTTTCGTTCAGACCGTCACCGCCACCACGGGACCAGCGCGCGCCACAGGCCGCCAAAAAAGTAATAGCCGTAAAAATAAAATGCGCTCGCCACAAGAAAAGCGAACGCAACTAATTGACCCCGGCTCCACACCATACGTTGGCTGAGCGGTTGGGCAACGACCTTCGGTTCTGACGGCAGATGAATCCTGCGCCGGGCCATTCCGGTACTCCAGGGAAAGATGGCGCTATCATAGCACACTCTGCCGGGGATGTCAAGGTTTTTTCGACCGGCGCGGGTGCAATGCTCGTGGTGGCCGGGTTCGCAGCAACTAACCACACTTTACAACTGGCCGCCGTCCAGGGCCTGCCGGATCTCCAGCGCCAATTCTCTGACGCTCTCGACCGACTGCCCGGCGCGCTGGACCAGGGCGCTGCCGACGATGACGCCATCCGCGCCGGCGGCGTGCCCCACGGCCCGGGCCTGGGCCGCAGTACCGATGCCAAACCCAACGGCCAGCGGCTGCGACGTTGCGGCCCGCACCCGCCGCACAAACGCGGCCAGGCCGGGCGGCAAAGCCTCTCGCGCGCCGGTAACGCCGGCCAGCGAAACCAGATAGAGAAACCCGCGAGCTTTAGCCGCGACCAGGGCAATGCGCTCGGGGGTGCTGGTTGGAGCCAGCAGGAAGACCAGCGCCAGGCTATGCGCCCGGCAGGTGGCCTCCAATTCATCCGCCTGCGTAGCATCCGGCGGCAAATCGGGGATGATGAAGCCGTCCACGCCGGCGGCGGCGCTGTCGGCCACGAATCGCTCCAGGCCGTAAGCCAGAATGGGGTTGAAGTAGCCCATCAGCAGCGCCGGCGTTTCCACTCCCCCGGCGCGCAAAGCGACCACCATCTCAATGCAGCGGGTCACGGTCATTCCCTGAGCCAACGCCTGCCGCGTGGCGGCCTGAATGGTCGGGCCGTCAGCCAGCGGGTCCGAGAAAGGAATCCCCAACTCCAACAAATCTGCCCCCGCTTCAACCAGACTCCGGACGATGGAGAAGGTCGCCTGCGGCGTTGGGTAACCCAGGACGGTATAGGGCATAAAAGCGGGCCG
>JBHHXL010000438.1:0-3792 GCA_046757065.1 Anaerolineae bacterium | reverse complement strand
AAAACGGTCAAGGCGTTTGAGTTCTCGCTCCAGTTCGTAATCCCGTTTGGCCCGCAGCAAGCCATCAACCAGCTTGAAAGTGGGCGTGAAGTAGACCCGGTAGCCACGCTGGACCCATTCATAGGCCAGGGCTGAGGCAAGATGAGTTTTGCCCGTGCCGGGTTGACCGAAGATCAGAATATTCTCGGCCTGGGGGATGAACTCGCCCTGAACCAGGCCGGGGATTTGCCGGCGCAGGCGTAAGGGGAGCCGCTGCTGGTCAAACTGAGCCAGGGTTTTGGCCGGGGGCAGCCGGGCCTGGCGCAGGAAGCGTTCAATCCGCCGCTCTTGGCGCCGGGTCAGTTCTTGCTCCAACAGGTACAACAGGAAGCTTTCCAGGGACCAGTCTTGCTGCTGGGCCTGGTTCAGCGCTTCGGGCAGGGCCTGGGCCAGAGTGGTCAGGCGCAACTCTTTACAGTGTTGGTCAATGGCCTCAAGCGGGGTCACGGCTCACCTCCTGCAGCAGGGTATCATACTGAGCCAGGTTGACCACCGGGGGTGACAAGGCGGGGACAGCCACGGGTTTTTGCCGTGGCAGCAGGCCTTCGACATCGGTCTCGTCCCAGCGGGTGGTCTCTGCCAGCAAGCGGGTCAGGGCTTCGGCCACTTCGCATTCCAGATAGCGGGCGGCCAGGCGCAGAACTCGCAAGTAAATCAGGTCGGCCTTACGCGGCGAGTACCACGGTAGCAAAGGTACACGAAGTCCTGATTGCATATCAAGCCAATCTATGACAGGGAAATCATAATCCTACCTTTGCCTACGGCTGCTTGAGTTGATCCCAGGCCTGGCGGAAAACCAAACTGGGGAACAGGGCCTCCCGATAGCGATAGCGGCGAAAGCCGCCCGGTTTGCGCAACAAGCTGTCAATCAGGTGTCGATAGTTGATCTGCTGCTTCTTTTGGCCGACCAGACGGGGCATCCACTCCACCTGGATGGCGCGATAATAGACTTCCAAATGCCACTCGTAGATGCGCACGGTCACTTGTTGGCCGATCAGGTGGGTGGGCACCGAGTAGACGTTGTTCTGAACCCGGATCAGACTGCCCCGATTGACCTTGACCCGCACTTCCTGATAGGGCCACAAGGGCGAGGCCGTCAACGGTTTCATCGCCGCCAATTCTTCTTGCAGCCGTTGTTGACGCCGCTGGTTGCGTTGGGTCATCACTTGTCCCAGGAACTGTTCATAGTCGGCCAGGGTGTCAAAGTCCCGGCTGCCGCGCAACAACAGATGCTGATGCAAAGCCCGCTTCAGACTGCCATTGGCCGCTTCGATGTCACCATTTTGCTGGGGACAGCCGACCTGGATCGTCCGCGGTTTGAGCCCAAAATGGTGGAGTAACGCCAGGTAGCCCGGATTGTAGGCCCGCTCGCGCCCGTTGGCCCCTCTCAGTTGGTAGGTGGCCGCCGAGGTGTTGTCGGTTTGGTGATACTCAGGCACGTGACCCAGTTTCAACAGGCTGCTCTGCAAGCCCCGCTGCAAGGCCAACAACGACTCCGATAAGCGCAGCACCCTGTGGGCTGGGCAATCGCCCCCCACTCCCAGTTGGAATAGGGCAGCACGCAGTGGATCAGCATGTGCTTGAAGCGTTGACCGGCGATCGTCACCCCTAATTCCGTCAACCAGGTGCCATCGCTCTGGAGCGCTTCACCCGGTCGATGGACTTGTTCCAACGTGGCCACTTGCTCCTGGTTCAGCGCTCGCCAGTCTTTGACCCGACGTTGCAGCGTGCGCAATTGACCTTCCTGATACTGGCCTGGCCGTTGCTCGCACAACCACTCAAACAGTGTTTTGGCTTCCAGTTCAGGCGCGGCCTGTAACATCTGTTCCAGTTCGGGCCAATCTGCCGCAAAGGGGTCGGCTCGCGTGCGATATTGGCGCCGTTGCTTCAGCTCACTGGGCAGTTGGCCCAGTCGCTCATACTTAGCCACAGTTTTTCGACTGTTAAGGTTCGCTTTAACGGCCGCTTGTTCTTGCGTGCGACCTTTACTTCGTTCTCTCATCATCAGCCTCACTTGAGCATCGGTGCAAGTCATCTCCTGGCCTCACTCTCTTAAGTTGAGACCAGTTTACTGAACCTACCCGACTTTCTCTAGTGGGCATTTTTAATTGTCGTCCGTGGGTAATTATAGTTGTCGTTGAACAGGAACTCAGGCTCTGGCCTGAGCGCCAGGAAGTGACCATCGCCTTGCAACGGCCCCAGGCCCCGGCCGCGGCTGAACCCGACCCCGGTCAACCTGACCTGGCAGAAGAGGCGGAGGGAACCTCGGCCTCGAACCGGCTCTACCTGGACCTCGGGCTGGTGGCGATCGGGGTCCTCGGCGGCTGGCTGCTGGCCCGGTGGCGCCAAAGCAAAGCTTAAATGAGGGGCCAAGGCGATGACAACTCCTTGGACATCTACCCCAACCGCAAAGCGAACTGTACCACACGGAGGAACGATTGTGATCAACCAGCCTGTCTTCTCGATGACCGACTTTTGAACACGCCAATGACGAAAGGAGACCAAGAGCCATGAAACCTGTGATTTGCTTGAAAACTGACACGACCTGCCGCACGCCTCGCGGCTGGGAGGTGCAGGCCCGCTATGCCCTGTTGCGAGGCGGCCAGGATGTGACGCTCGAAGCCGGCGCCTGGCTGCTAGACCTGGGGGCGTTCCCGGTCTGGACCGGCGGGACCGAACCGGAAATAGAGCATCGCTACCGGCTGGCCAACGGCCGGGTCGTGGCCCGCGACGAGCCGCTGGCGGCGGAGGCCGTCGCGCCGCTCGAAGAGCCGCAGATCGCGGCCGCTCTGAACGCCATCCGCAGCCTGGAGGAAGCGGCGGCTCAGGACCTGGGTCTGGCCGTCGAACACATCTGCCGCTCCCTGCCCCCCTTTGCCCCGCTCAAATGTCCCCTCTGCGGCGGGGCCGAGTTCACCAGCCTGGCCTTGGCTTCGGCCTGGTGCGACGGCTGCAACGCCCAATTCAGCCTGCGGCCGACCGCCGGCGACCCCGGCTTCGTCGTCGATTGCGCCTGGCGGGATTACGCCCTCGCCGATGCCCGTTACCTCTTGCCCCGGGCCGAGCGCTTGTGGCTAACCCTGGTGCTGAAGGCGGGAGGCGGCGATCCCCTGGACCTGAACCACCAGCCCGAGGGCCGCTGTCGCTGGGCAGCCCAGCAGGGTCTTTGCCGGACCGATGCGCCCTACCTGACCGATGAGGGCAGTAGCCTCCGGTCCGGCTTGCATCGCTGCGCCATCGGCGATCTCTACGACTGGAGCCTGAATGGCCGCGTGCCGACCCCTGGCGAGCTGGCCCAGCAGGCCGGTTTGGGCTGGGCCATCGCCGGACAATGGTGGCCCCGCTGTGCCACGCACCCCACCCTCGCCTTGCAGCCCGACGAGCGGTCTCTGCTGGAAAGCGCGGCCTCTGCCCTGGTCACCGAACGAGAAGAGATGGCCAACCGTCTGAGACAGTTAGCCAACCGTAGCCGCCAGGCGCCCTTGGTCTCTCAGGTCTCTCTGCCGCCCCTTTCTGACCTGGAGGCAGGGGCATACTACCTGCTCTATCGCTGGCAGGTGCAGGAGAAGGAATACCGGCCGGGCGGGTCCTATCTCTACGCCGAGCCGGTCTGGGCCATAGTCAGGCCGGTCCTGGCCGGCAATCGGCGGCTCACGGGCTGGGAAGTCGTCAGGGAGGAGGACCATGGCTAAGGGGCCATTACCGCGCTTGACCCCGCCTTCCGCGGACGACGCCGGCTTACGCTGGCTGGAG
>JBHHXL010000437.1:0-3797 GCA_046757065.1 Anaerolineae bacterium | reverse complement strand
ATGACCCAACCAATCAAGCGCGTGGCCGTCATCGGCGCGGGGACGATGGGCGCGGCCATCGCCGCTCACGCCGCCAACGCCGGAATTCCGGCGGTTCTGCTGGACATCGTGCCCGACGCCCTGGCCCCCGACGAAGCGGAGCAGGGCCTGACCCTGGACAGCCCAGCGGTCCGCAACCGCATCGTCAAGGAAGGCTTCGAGCGCGCCCGCAAGCTCAGGTTCGCGCCCTTTATGAGCAAAGCCGCCGAACGGCTGGTGACGCTGGGCAACCTGGAGGATGATTTCGACAAAATCGCCGGAGCCGATTGGATTGTGGAGGCCATCATCGAGAAGCTGGAGCCGAAACAGGCCCTGATGGCCCGCATCGAGGGCGCGCGCCAGCCCGGTAGCATCGTCACCAGCAACACTTCCGGCCTGCCCATTGCCTCGCTGGCCGAGGGCCGGGGCCGGGAGTTCCGGCGGCATTTCTTCGGCACCCACTTCTTCAACCCGCCCCGCTACATGAAACTGCTGGAGATCATCCCCACCGCCGAGACGGACGAGGAAGCCGTGCAAACGATGATCGAATTCGCCGGGCGGATGCTGGGCAAGGGCGTCATCCTGTGCAAGGACACGCCCAACTTCATCGTCAACCGCCTGCTGTCGGTCAACGGCGCGTTCACCATCCATTACGCCTTTGAAAACGGCTACACCATCGAAGAGGTGGACGCCATCACCGGCCCGCTGATCGGCCGGCCCAAGACGGCCACCTTCCGCCTGCAAGACCTGGCCGGGATCGACGTTGGCGCTTACGTCAGCCAGAACCTGTACGACCTGATCCCCGACGACGAGTACCGGGACGTGCTGCGCTCGCCGCACGGGGAGCGGGTCATCGGCGGCCTGGTCGAGCGTGGCTGGTTCGGCAACAAGAGCGGGCAGGGCTTTTACCGGCGAAGTAAGGACGCCGAGGGCAAGCGCGTCTTTCTGGTACTGAACCCGGACACCTTCGAGTACGAGATGCCCCGGAAACCGCGTTTCGACTCGGTTGGGGAGGTGCGCAAAATCGAAGACCTGGGCCAGCGGCTGAAAGCCCTGTTCGATGACCGCTGGCAAGAGGACCGGGCCGCCCAACTGGCCTGGGCCGTGGTCGGCCACCAGCTGGCCTACGCCGCCGCCCGCGCCCAGGAGATCGCCCACGACCTGAAAAGCATCGACGACGGCATTCGCTGGGGCCTCAGCTACGAAGCCGGTCCCTTCGAGCTGTGGGACAGCCTCGGTGTGGCGGAGACCTCCGCCAAAATGGAGGCGTCCGGGCTGCAAGTCGCCCCCTGGGTCAAAGAGATGTTGGAAGCGGGCCACGACAGCTTCTACCAGGTCGATGATGGCCGCCGGGTTGCGCACTACGATTGGGGCAGCAAGGGGTATAAGGAGATTCAGCCCGATCCCCGCAGCATCAGGATCGACGACCTGCGGGGCGCGGGCCAGGAATTGCACAAGAACGGCAGCGCCAGCATCCTCGATATGGGCGAGGGCGTGTTGTTACTGGAGTTCCACGCCAAGATGAACGCCATCGACGATGATATGGTCAAAATGATGGTCAAGGCCAGGGTCCTGCTCGATGAGGATGACTGGCTGGGTCTGGTTATCGGCAACGAGGGCGAGAACTTCTGCGTGGGGGCCAACATCTTCACCATCGTCGTCGCCGCCCAACAGGGCATGCTGGACCAGGTTGAGCCGGCCATCAAAGCCCTGCAAGACGCGTTGATGGGCTTTCGCTACAGCCCCAAGCCGGTGGTGGTGGCCGTGCACAACCGGGCTCTGGGCGGCGGCGCGGAGATCGTGATGGGCGCCTCCCGCGTTGTGGCCCACGCCGAAAGCTACCTCGGCCTGGTGGAGCCGGGGGTGGGCCTGGTGCCCGCCGGCGGCGGGGTCAAAGAGCTGGTGCGCCGGATTATCTCGGCCGGGATGCAGGTCCGGCACGCCGATCCGCTGCCCCTGGCCCAACAGGTGTTTGAAACGATCGGCCTGGTCAAGGTCGGCCGCAGCGCCGCCGAGAGCCGGGAACTGGGCTTTCTGGGGCCGGAGGATCGAATTGTGATGAACCGGGATCACCTGCTCTACGAGGCCAGGCAGGAGGTCCTGACGATGGTCGCCGGGGGTTACACCCCGCCCGCCCCGGCCCAGCTTTACGCCGGCGGGCGCGATCTGTACGCGGCCATGAAGCTGGGCGTGTGGTCGATGCAGCAGGGGGCCTACATCAGCGAGCACGACGCCCTCATCGGCGACAAGCTGGCCTACATCATCGCCGGCGGCGACCTGAGCGCCCCGCAGTGGGTCGATGAGGGGTACTTCCTCGACCTGGAGCGGCAGGCGTTCCTCGAATTGCTGCAAACGGAAAAGACGCAGGCCCGTATGTGGCATATGCTGCAAACCGGGGGGCCGTTGCGGAATTGAAATCCAGGTTAAGGGTGTCAAATGCCAAGTGTCACGTGTTGCGTAGCACCTGGCACTTGACACACTGCACTTGACACTTGACACTGATTCCCAGGAGGTTCTCGTTATGACAGAAGCTGTAATCGTCAGCGCGGCGCGCACGGCGGTGGGCAAAGCCAGGAAAGGCAGCCTGGCCAGCTACCGCCCGGAGGATATGGGCGCGGCGGCCATCGCCGAGGCGCTCCGGCGGGCCGAGGGTCTGGACCCGGCCGAGATCGACGATGTGATCATGGGCTGCGCTATGCCCGAAGGGCAGCAAGGCTTGAATATGGGCCGGGTCATCTCCCTGCGGGCCGGCCTGCCCGACAGCGTGGCCGCCCAGACGGTCAATCGCTTTTGCTCGTCCGGCTTGCAGACCATTGCCCTGGGCGCGCAGCAGATCATGAGCGGCATGGGCCAGGTCATCGTCGCCGGGGGCGCGGAGAGCATGAGCGCCGTGCCGATGACCGGCTTCCAATTCCGGCCCAACCCCTGGATGGCCGAGCATATGCCGGAGGTCTACCTCAGCATGGGCCTGACCGCCGAAAACGTGGCCGAGGAATTTGACGTCAGCCGCGGGGCGCAGGACGAGTTCAGCGCCCGCTCCCACGAGAACGCGCTGGCGGCCATCGCCGCCGGCAAATTCAAGGATGAAATCGTCCCCCTCGAAGTGGAGCAGGTGGCCTTGAAAAACGGCGACCGCGTCACCCGGACCGTCACCTTCGACACCGACGAGGGGCCGCGCCCCGGCTCGACGGTCGAGGTTTTGGGCAAGCTGCGCCCGGTCTTCAAGCTGAAGGGGACCGTCACCGCCGGCAACTCCTCCCAGATGAGCGACGGGGCGGCGGCGGTGGTCCTCATGTCCCGCGAAAAGGCGGAGGCCCTGGGCCTGAAACCGCTGGCCCGCTTCGTTAGCTTTGCCGTGGGCGGGGTGCGCCCGGACATTATGGGCATTGGCCCGGTGGTGGCCGTGCCCAAGGCCCTGAAATACGCCGGGCTGAGCCTGGACGACATCGACCTGATCGAGTTGAACGAGGCCTTCGCCGCCCAGGCCGTGGCCGTCATCCGCGAGCTGGAGATGGACCTGGACAAGGTCAACGTCAACGGCGGGGCGATTGCCCTGGGCCATCCGCTGGGCGCGACCGGGGCCAAGCTGACCACCCAACTCCTGCACGAAATGAAGCGCCGGGGGGGGCGTTACGGCCTGGTCACGATGTGCATCGGCGGCGGCCAGGGCGCAGCCGGGATTTTCGAGAATTTGAACTGAACGCTTCGCGTGAAGGGGGAGGCTTTGGAGGGGTATTGAGGGCTTCAGCCCTTACCCGCCGCAAAGGGCTAAAGCCCTC
>JBHHXL010000436.1:0-3818 GCA_046757065.1 Anaerolineae bacterium | reverse complement strand
GGGCTTGAGTGGCCGCCATTTGAAAATACCTACCCTTATCAGCCCAGCGGGGGGACAAAGGGGGGAGAAATCCCCGTCATTAATTCTCGCCCCTAAAGTGAAATGTATCCCAGGGGCAATACCGTTCAAATAAGCGGCGCAGAGGCCATTATCAACGGATGGCCTTCGGCCTAACGGATTAGCGGATGTCCTGTGGCGCAGAGTTTATCCGTTAATCCGCTTCCTATCCGCTGAGAATCCTTCGCTCATTTGAAAAGTATTGATCCCAAGGGCGGCCCGACCTCTTGGAAGAAGGTGACATAATGGCAGGAAACAAACCCGCTAATCAGGACCATTCACGACCGACTACGGTGGTAATCTTCGGCGCTTCCGGCGACCTGACCTACCGCAAGCTGGTGCCGGCTTTGTACAACGGCTATTGCAAAAAGCGACTGCCGGAAAACCTGGAGATCGTCGGTTTCGCCCGCCGTCCCTGGGATGACGACTACTTTCGGGACCGGTTGCGCGAAGGGGTCGAGAAGTTTGCGGGCGAGTCCTTTGAGACCGGGGCCTGGGGGGCCTTCGCCGCCAAGCTGCGCTACTTCCAGGGCAACCTGGATGTGCCCGAAGACTACGTCCGGCTGGGGGCCTTCCTCCAGGACCTCGAAGGCGGCCCGGCCAACCGGCTCTACTACCTGGCCACCGCGCCCAAATTCTACCCCCTGGCTGTGGCCCACCTGGGAGCGGCGAACATGGCCGCCGAGACCGGCGGCTGGCGCAACATCATCATCGAGAAACCCTTCGGGCGGGACCTGGCCTCGGCGCGGACGCTGAACCGGGACATCCACGCCGTGTTCAACGAAAGCCAGATCTACCGCATCGACCACTACCTGGGCAAGGAGACGGCCCAGAACATCCTCTTCTTCCGCTTCGCCAACACCATCTTCGAGCCGGTCTGGAACCGCCGCTACGTCAACAACGTCCAGATCACCGTGGCCGAAAGCGTGGACGTCGGCCACCGGGCCGGTTATTACGACACCGCCGGCGTGCTGCGCGATATGTTCCAGAACCACCTGCTGCAGCTCTTCACCCTGGTGGCGATGGAACCGCCGGCCTCGTTCGACGCCGACGCCCTGCGCAACGAAAAGGTCAAGGTCCTGAAAGCCACCCGGCCCATCGCCCTGGCCGACTCCGTTCGGGCGCAGTACAACGGCTATTGCGAAGCGCCCGGCGTTGCCCCGGATTCCCAGACGGCCACCTACGCCGCCCTGAAATTATTCGTGGATAACTGGCGCTGGCAGGGAGTGCCCTTCTACCTCCGCTCCGGCAAATCTCTGGCCCGCAAGACCAGCGAGATCATTATCGAATTTCAATGCCCGCCCCACGTGATGTTCGAGCTGCCCCCCGGCAACAACCTGACGCCCAACGTGCTTGCCATTTGCATCCAACCCGACGAGGGCATCCACCTCAAGTTCGAGACGAAGGTGCCCGATTCGGCCCAGGCCACCCGCTCGGTCGATATGGAGTTTCACTACCGCTCCTCCTTCGACGACCTGGTCCTACCTGATGCCTACGAGCGATTGCTGCTGGACGCGCTCAAGGGCGATGCCGCCTTGTTCGCCCGCAGCGACGAGATCGAGATGGCCTGGCAACTAATCGATCCGGTCATCCGGGGCTGGGAATCGCCGGAGACGCCGCCTCTGGCGGTTTACGAACCGGGCAGTTGGGGACCGGTGGAGGCGGACGAGTTTCTGGCCCGCGATGGCCGGGTCTGGCGGCTGGGCTGCCAGCATCCCGACCGGGCGTGAGGTGGAACGACGGTGCAGCTTCCAACGGGTGACGTGGCTTTGGGGCGAGCCGATTGCGGCCACTTTGAGACCGCCGTCCGCAAGGAATGGCTGGTGACCAACGGCCTGGGCGGTTACGCAGCCGGAACCGTGGCCGGGGCCAACACCCGCCGCTACCACGGCCTGCTGGTGGCCGCCCTGCGCCCGCCTCTGGGCCGGACCGTGCTGGTGGCCAAGATCGATCCATTGGCCAGCTACGGCGGCAAATTCTACCCCTTGTTTACCAACGAGTTCGCCGACGGCACGGTGGACCCTCACGGCTACCTGGGGCTGGAGTCGTTTCAACTGGAGGGGCTGATCCCCGTCTGGCGCTTTGCCCTGGCCGATGCCCGCCTGGAGCAGCGCCTGTGGATGGCCCACGAGCAGAACACCACCTACATCACCTACACCCTGGTCCGGGCCGGCGATCCGGTCTCTCTGCGCCTGACCCCCCTCTGCACCTACCGCCACTTTCACAACCACAGCCAGGGCAACTGGCATCCCAAGGTCGAACCGGTGGCCGGCGGCTTCGAGGTGACCGCCTTTTACGGCGCGCAACCTTACCGGGTGGTGGCGGACCGGGCCGATTTCAGGCCGGCGGGGGCCTGGTACTGGCGCTTCAAGCACCGGCTGGAAGCTTACCGGGGCCTGGACGACACGGAAGACCTGTACGCCCCCGGCCATTTCAACGCTACCCTGCAACCCGGCCAGACGTTGACCGTCGTTTGCTCCACCGATCCGGTCCAGCCGCAGGCCGGGCGCGAGGCCCTCGCCGGGGAACGCCGGCGGCAGGCAGACCTGCTGGCCAGGGCCCCCCTCGACCGCGAAGCGCCGGTCTGGGTCCGCCGCCTGGTCCTGGCCGCCGACCAGTTCATCGTCCGCCGCGCGCCGGAGGGCGGGGGAGAGGCGGGCGACGAAACGGGCAAGACGATCATCGCCGGTTATCCCTGGTTCGGGGATTGGGGCCGGGACACGATGATCGCCCTGCCCGGCCTGACCCTGGCCACGGGCCGGCCCGATGACGCCGCCGACATCCTGCGCACCTTCGCCCACTACGTCAGCCAGGGCATGCTGCCCAACCGCTTCCCCGACGCCGACCGCGAGCCGGAATACAACACGGTCGATGCCACGCTCTGGTATTTTTACGCCGTTCACCAGCATCTGTGCGCCACCAACGACACGGCCCTGGCCAAAACGCTGTACCCGACGCTGGCCGAGATCATCGACTGGCACCTGCGCGGCACGCGCTACAACATCCACGTCGATCCCACCGACGACCTGCTCTTCGCCGGGGAGCCGGGGGTGCAACTGACCTGGATGGACGCCAGGGTCGGCGACTGGGTCGTCACGCCGCGCATCGGCAAGCCGGTCGAGGTCAACGCCCTGTGGCACAACGCCCTGCGGGTGATGGCCGACCTGTCGCGCCGCCTGCGCCGGCCCAAGGCGGCCCGGGAGTACCGCGACCGGGCCGACCGGGCCGCCCACAATTTCCGGCGGCGCTTCTGGTACGAAGCGGGCGGCTACCTGTACGACGTCATCGACGGGCCGCAGGGCGAGCCTGGCCTCGACGGCAACCGCTACGACGCCAGCCTGCGCCCCAACCAGATTTTCGCTGTCTCCTTGCCCTTTCCCTTGCTGGCCGGCGAGCAAGCCCGATCCGTCGTGGCAGTCTGTGCCCGCCATCTTTTGACCTCGCACGGCCTGCGCAGCCTGCCGCCCAACGACCCGGCTTACCAGGGCCGCTACGGCGGCGTCCCGGTCACCCGCGACGGAGCCTACCACCAGGGCACGGTTTGGGGCTGGCTGCTGGGCCCCTTCGCCTCCGCCTACCGGCGGGTCTACGGCGACGCGGAGGCGGCCCGGGCCTGGCTGCGTCCCTGGCAGCACCATCTTTCCGACGCCTGTCTCGGCTCCATCAGCGAGATTTTCGACGGCAACCCGCCGCACACCCCGCGCGGCTGCTTCGCCCAGGCCTGGAGCGTGGCCGAGGCGTTGCGCGCCTGGCAGGAATTG
>JBHHXL010000435.1:0-3820 GCA_046757065.1 Anaerolineae bacterium | reverse complement strand
GAAAGCCGGCCCCGGCCACCGGCCAGGAATTCCCCGATTCTGCGGGGATTCGGTATAATTCCATTCGGCGTTATTGGAGAAAAGACGATGCAAGCTGAAAACAGCAGGCACATCCGGCCCCGCGTGGTGATTACCGGGATGGGGGCCATTTCGTCTCTGGGAAACAATCTGGCCTCGACCTGGCAGGGCCTGGTCGAGGGGCGATGTGGCGTAGGGCCGATCACTGCCTTCGATGCCAGCCGCTACCTCACCCGGATCGCCGCCGAGGTCAAAGATTTCGATGCCCGCGATTATATGGACCGCCGCGATGCCCGCCGCACCTCGGCCTTCATCCACTACGCCCTGGCAGCGGCCCGGGAAGCGCTGGCTGCGGCGGATTTGGACCTGGACCGGGAGGACAAAACCCGCGTTGGCCTGGAGATCGGCAGCGCGCTCGGCGGCGTGCAGGTCACCGAAGAGGGGCGGCTGCTCCTGGAGCAGCGAGGGCCCCGGGCCATCAATCCAACCCTCCTGCCCGCCGTGTTGATCAATATGGCCCCTTGTTACCTGGCCATCCATTTTGGCATTCAGGGCCCCGCCAGTTCCACGGTGACGGCCTGCACAACCGGCATTTCGGCCATCGGCGAGGCGATGCGCCGGGTGGCCTGGGGGGACGCGGATGTCATGATCGCCGGGGGCAGCGAGAGCATCATCACCCCCCTGGCTATCGCCTCTTTCAGCCGGCTGGGGGCGCTGTCAACCCGGAACGATACGCCGGAACGGGCCATCACCCCCTTTGACGCGGAGCGGGACGGCACGGTGTTGGGCGAAGGGGCTGCCGTCGTCGTTTTAGAATCGCTGGATCACGCCCTGGGGCGGGGGGCAAAGATACTGGCCGAGGTTGTGGGGTACGCGCTGACCGTTGATGCCTATCATCTGGCCAAGCCCGATCCGGGCGGCCTGGCCGCAGCCCGGGCTATGACCCAGGCGCTCCGGGAAGCCGGTTTGACCGCTGCCTCCCTCGATTACATTGCGGCGCACGGCACGGGCACCATCTTGAACGATGCTGCCGAAACGACCGCGCTCAAGGCTGCCCTGGGCCAAAGGGCTTACCATATCCCGGTCAGTTCCGTGAAGAGTATGACCGGCCACATGCTGGGCGCATCGGGCGCGATGTCGGTGGTGAGCATTGTCCAGGCGATGCAGACAGGTTGGCTGCCGCCGACCGCCGGCTATGAACGGCCCGATCCGGCCTGTGACCTGGACTACGTCCCCAACCAGGCCCGAAAGCTGGATGTATCTGTGGGGATGGCCAATAGCTCCGGCTTTGGCGGGCAAAACGCCAGCCTGGTCCTGAAGCGCTGGGAGTCCTGAGGGACGAGGCCCCCTGCCCTGGTTGATTCATCATTGCCCGGCGAAGGGATTGGTGATATAATCTTCAGGCGTCAAATCGAAACATAATACTTCAACGAGGAGGTTTATGTGAAACTACACGAATATCAAAGCAAAAGGATTTTTGCCAGGTACGGCGTGCCGATCCCCAAAGGCGAAGTCGCCGACACCCCTGAAGGCGCTCGTGAGATCGCCAAGCGGTTGCATGGCCCCGTGGTTATCAAGAGCCAGGTTCTGGTTGGGGGGCGGGGCAAGGCCGGCGGGATTAAATTAGCCAAAAACTCTGATGAAGCCGAAACCCTGGCTACCCAAATCTTGGGCATGAACATCAAGGGCCTGACCGTCGACAAGGTTCTGGTCGATGAGGCGTCAGATATTAAGAAAGAGATTTATCTCGGCATCGTGATTGACCGGTCTGTGCATAAACCGGTGATGATTGCCTCCTCGGAAGGGGGGGTGGAGATCGAGGTTGTGGCCAGGACAAACCCCGAGGCCATTATTCGCCTGCCGGTTGACCCCCTGCTGGGGTTAATGGATTATCAGGCGCGCAACCTGGCGTTCGACCTGGGTCTGCGCCGGGCCTTTATCAACCAATTCGTCCGCATTGCCAAGGGGCTTTATCGGGCCTTTGTAGAAACTGATGCCAGCCTGGCCGAGATCAACCCGCTGATCGTTGATGGCAACGACGCCTTGTTGGCGGTTGACGGCAAAATGGTCCTGGATGATAACGCCCTTTTTCGCCATCCCGACCTGGTTGAGTTGCGCGACATGCAAGAAGAGACCCAGGCGGAGCGGGATGCTCGCGCGGCTGGTCTGAGTTATGTCAAGCTTGAGGGTGAGATTGGGTGTATGGTCAACGGGGCCGGGTTGGCGATGGCGACGATGGACATCGTCAAACACTATCACGGCGAACCGGCCAACTTCCTGGACATCGGCGGCGGCGCTAAAGCTGACAAAGTGGCAACGGCCCTGCGCATCATTCTGAGCGATCCCAAAGTCAAAGCCGTTCTTTTCAATATCTTTGGCGGCATCACTCGCTGCGATGAGGTGGCGCGGGGCATCCTGGAGGCGCTCTCAGAACTCAAAACCGACGTGCCGATGGTGGCTCGTCTGGTAGGGACGAACGAGGAAGAGGGTCGGGCTATCCTGGCCGAGGCCAACTTTCCCAGCGCCTCCAGCCTGGGTGAAGCGGCGCAAAAGGCAGTGGCCCTGGCCCAGGGCAAGCCGATCACCTGAGCCGCATACTGTCGAAGGAGACCGTAGACTATGAGCATTCTGGTAAGCAAAGATACCCGGTTAGTGGTGCAAGGCATTACCGGCCGTGAAGGAAGATTTCACGCCCAGCAGATGAGCGAATATGGCACCAACATCGTCGCGGGCGTAACACCCGGCAAGGAGGGGGAGTGGGTGTCCGGCATCCCCGTCTACGATACGATGAAAGAGGCGGTGCGCCAGCAGGATGCCAATACCAGCATCATCTACGTCCCGGCCCGCTTCGCCCCGGATGCCATTATGGAGGCCGCCGAGGCCGGCATCAAGCTCATCGTTTGCATCACCGAAGGCATTCCCGTTTTGGATATGGTCCGCGTTCGCAATCACCTCGACCAGACTGAGGCGCGGTTGATCGGCCCCAACTGCCCCGGCCTGATCACGCCGGATGAGGCCAAAGTGGGCATTATGCCCGGTCATATCCATTGCAAGGGAAACGTCGGCCTGGTTTCGCGGAGCGGGACGCTGACCTATGAGGTGGTGCAAGCCCTCACCGACCGGGGGTTGGGGCAAAGCACGGCGGTCGGCATTGGCGGAGACCCGATCATCGGCAGCACCTTCGTGGATATTTTGCGCCTGTTCGAGGAGGACCCCCTGACCGATCACGTGGTCCTCATTGGCGAGATTGGGGGCACCGACGAGCAGGAGGCGGCAAAATTCATCGACAGCAAGATGACGAAGAAGGTCACCGCTTTCATCGCCGGTCGCACCGCCCCGCCGGGCAAGCGAATGGGCCACGCCGGGGCGATTATCCAGGGCGGCGAAGGCACCGCCGGGGAAAAGACGAAGGCCCTGGAGGCCGTCGGTGTGCCCGTCGCCAGACAGCCCGAGGAAGTCGCCGAGTTGGTGGCCCAGCAACTATAAAAGCCAGCAATCAGCGAGCGAGTGGGTAAGCGGCTGCTTGCCCGTTTCTTTTTTGGGCGCGGATAAGCCGGGGGTGTATTTCACTTTTGGGGCAAGTTTTGCGGAGTCGAGGCTTCAGCCGGAGATTAGTAGGCTTTGACCGGCTAAAGCCTTGACTCCAAAGCCCATTTTGCTAGCAACTCCATAAATTCGCCCCTAAACTGAAATGCTCCCTAAGCCGGCGTCCGTCTTGTCCCAACGATGGCTCTCCTTTATACTTGTTAGTGACAGTGTCGTTGGAGAAGGTTTCATGGGCAAGGAAGCTGCTAGAGGTCGT
>JBHHXL010000434.1:0-3849 GCA_046757065.1 Anaerolineae bacterium | reverse complement strand
TTAACAACGTCCCCATCCGCCCCATCGACTTCAGCGATCCGGCGGACGCGGCCCGGCGCGATCAACCGGCTTCGGAAATTTTTTTCCGGGTGTTCCTCATCTCCAGCAACACCTTCAACACCCCCGGCGAAGCGGCCCGTTCGAAGGCGTGAAGGCCCGCTTCCAAAGGATATTGCTCGTCGATCAACGATTCGACATCGACCAGATTCTGCTCCAACAGCCGCAGCGCCGGTTTGAACGGACCGCAGCGAGAACCGACCAGCCGGATCTCGTCCACAACCAGCCTGCTTAAATCGATCTCAACGCTGCCGTGGAAGGTGCTCTTCAGCACCAGCGTCCCCCGCGGGCGCACCAGCGCCCGGGCCTGGGCGAAACCGGCCGCGCTGCCGGTGCAATCGACCACGACATCGGCCTGGCGTTCTTCGGCCATCTCTCCGGCCAGGGCCACCGGAATCCCGCGCCGGTCCAGAACGGCCAGTTTCCGGTGATGGCGGCCCACCACCGTCAGCCGGCAGCCGGTCAGTTGCAAGACCTGGGCCACCAACAGGCCCAACTTGCCGTCGCCCAGGACCACGACGCGATCCGTGGGCCGGAGATGCACCTGCTCCAGAATCTCGCAGGCGGCGGCCAGCGGTTCGGTGAAGACGGCCCAGGCATCCGGGATGGCGGGCGGCACGGGGTAGAGCAGCCTCACCGGCAGGGAGACGTAATCGGCCATCGCCCCGTCGCGGCGGTCGATGCCCAGGGTGGTGCGTTGCGGGCAGTGGGTGGGGTCCCCCCGGCGGCAGGTGGCACATTCGCCGCAGCAGGCGTTGATCTCGCCCACCACCCGTTGGCCCTCCAACTCCGGAGCCTGCGGCGCGCGCTCGACCACGCCGACGAACTCGTGCCCCAGCACCCCCTGGAAACCCATATAGCCCCGCAGTATCTCCAGGTCGGTGTTGCAGATACCGGCCAGCCTGACCCGGATCAGGGCCTCGCCGGGGGGCGGGTCCGGCGTGGGATAATCGGAACGGTAGCTCAAGGTTTGGTTGAAATATAACGCTCGCATGCATCACCTCGCGCGGGGGGTCATAGAATGCCCAGGCTCTGGGCCCTGGCGATGGCCTGGGTGCGGCTGTTGACGCCGAGCTTGCCGTAAATGTTGCGGGTGTGGACTTTGACCGTGCCCAGGGAGAGGACGAGGCGGTGGGCGATTTCGCGGTTGGAAAGCCCCTCGGCGATGAGTTGCAGCACTTCGATCTCGCGCTCGCTCAGGGGCTCGATCAGGGGCTGGGGTGCTGGCTGGCCGTCGCTGACCGGTGTTTCCGCGTCCATAAGGGCCAGCAGCCGGCCGGCGTACGCCGGCGCGATGCCGCGCACGGCGGCTTCGTATAGCAGGCGGCCCAGCGTAACTCTTGCTCCAGGGTGGCTCTGGCCTGTCGCAGATGGCCTTGCGCCGCCTGGGTTGCGGCCAGGCCTTCGGTTCCGCCCATAGCCGCGTTGATGTTGCCCGCCGCCCGGCAGATTGACACGGCCTCGGCGCAGGCGGCGGACCAGGGTCGGGCGGGGGGGCGAGATATACAATTTGGTGCGCAGCAGCGGCGTTTCCATAGCCCGCAGTATACCACGGTTAATGATGTGGAAAAAGTCCGGCCAGGACGGGACAGCATTTCTCATTTTGACATTGTGGGTGCAGAAAATGTAGGACAAACTGTTAGTTTGTCGCCGTTCTGGACAAGCTAACAGCTTGTCCTACATTGTATTACGGCCAAAATGAGAATTGCTGAGGACGGGCGCAACACATTGACAAGTTGCCGATCCTCACTAAGATACGGGGCTGGACCGAGTTTGGATTGGAGTACACGTGGAAACTTTCTCAGAGATTGCGCCGGACGTTTACCAGGTTCGATTGCCGTTGCCCTTTGCCCTCAACATCGTCAACTGTTACCTGCTGCGCGACGGCGGCGGCTGGACGATCGTCGATACCGGGCTGAACATTCCCCCGGCCCGCGCCGCCTGGCGGGCCACGTTCGAGGCGCTGGGCATCGCCCCCGGCGACATCAACCGGATTATCGTCACCCACAGCCACCCCGATCATTATGGCCTGGCCGGCTGGCTCCTGGAGTTTTGCCGGGACGGGGATGCGGCCCTCGACGGCCCGCCGGTCTTGATGTCGCCCCGCGAAATCGAGATCGCTCGCCGGGTCTGGGCCGACGCCGAAAACTTGCAGGCGCGCATGATCGAGTTCTTCGAGATCTGCGGGCTGCCATCCGAAACGGCGACGCCGCTGGCCTCCGAGACGGTGAAGGTGCGCGGCCTGACGCTGCCCCAGCCGCCCACCCTGCAACGGTTGGACGCCGGGGCGACCCTCCAGATCGGCGAACGCCGTTTTGCGATTTTGCACGCCCCCGGTCACAGCGATGGCCAGATTATCTTTTACGATCCGGTCGAGCAGTTGTTGCTGTGCGGCGACCAGGTCTTGATCAAAATCACGCCCAACATCAGCCTCTGGCCGGGGGGAGACCCCAATCCCCTGGCTCAATTCTTGGATTCGCTGCGGCGTTTGTCCGTTTTGCAGGTGCGCCTGGCCCTGCCCGGCCACGGACCGCCCATCACCGACTGGCAGGGGCGCCTGGCCGAGCTGGAGGCCCACCACGCCCTGCGTCTGGAGAACGCGCTGGCGGCGGTCAACGGCCAGACCAGCGTCCACCAGGTCAGCCGGCAAATCTTCGACGCCGCCGAGCTGTCGGTGCACGAAATCCGCTTTGCCCTGGCCGAAACCCTGGCCCACCTGGAGTATCTGGTAGAGGAGGGGTTGTTGCGCCGCCAGGAGCGGGGCGGCTGGTGGTATCATCATCCCTGAGCCGGAATGCCACGACTCAGATGAAACACACCCAAATAAGTTGGAGAGGAACCTATGAGCATCATCGATCTTAGCGGGAAAGTGGCCGTCGTCACCGGCGGCGCGCAGGGCATTGGCCGGGCGATCGCCGCCGATTGCGCCCGGGCCGGGGCGGACGTGGTCATCGCCGACCTGCAAGAGGAAGCGGCGGAGCAAACCGCCCGGCAGATCGCCGGGGAGAGCGGGCGGCGGGCGCTGGCAGTGCGGACCGATGTAGCGGACCTGGCCAGCGTGCAGCAGATGGCCGGCCGGGTCCTGGCCGAGTTGGGCCAGGTTGACGTGCTGGTCAACAACGCCGGCTGGGACCGCTTCAACCTCTTCCTGAAAACCGAACCGGAATTTTGGGACCGGGTCATCGCCATCAATTACAAGGGGGTGGTGCACACCTGCTACGCCCTGCTGCCGCATATGGTCGAGCGCAACACCGGGGCCATCGTCAACATCGCCTCCGACGCGGGCCGGGGCGGCAGCCTGGGCGAATCGATCTACGCCGGCTGCAAGGCGGGCGTCATCGCCTTCTCCAAAACCCTGGCCCGCGAGCACGCCCGCAATAACATCCGGGTCAACGTGGTGGCGCCCGGCATCACCGACACGGCCCTCCTGGCCGCGATGTCCGAACCCGAATTGGGGGGCAAAGCCATCGCCGCCATCGTCAAATCGATCCCGCTGGGCCGCAGGCCGGGCCGGACGGACGAGATTTCGCCGGCGGTGGTGTTCCTGGCCTCCGAGGCGGCCAGCTACATCACCGGCCAGGTGTTGAGCGTCAACGGCGGCCTGACGATGGTCGACTAGTACACCGGGGCGCAAGTAACCCTATAGTTCAGGCGTATCCTTCGACAGGCTCAGGATACGCCTTGGCCCCGATGGGTCGCCTGATCCGCACCCTGAGCCTGTCGAAGAGCTTACCCTGAGCTTGCCGAAGGGTGTTTGGTAACTATAGGCTCATTGACGCCTTGAGGTACTAG
>JBHHXL010000433.1:0-3887 GCA_046757065.1 Anaerolineae bacterium | reverse complement strand
TTTTACCGCGGCTGCTGGCACGTAGTTAGCCGGGACTTATTCCTGAGGTACCGTCCTTTCTCGTCCCCCAGAAAAGAGCTTTACGACCCGAAGGCCTTCATCGCTCACGCGGCGTTGCTGCGTCAGGGTTGCCCCCATTGCGCAATATTCCTCACTGCTGCCTCCCGTAGGAGTATGGACCGTGTCTCAGTTCCATTGTGGGGGGTCACGCTCTCACGCCCCCTAGCCGTCTTCGCCTTGGTAGGCCATTACCCCACCAACTAGCTGATAGCCCGCGGACCCCTCTCGAAGCGAACTCAAAGAGAACTTTACTATAGCTTTTCTAAAAAGCTACAGCACATGAGGTATTAGCCACGGTTTCCCGTGGTTGTCCCTCGCTTCGAGGCAGGTCATCCACGTGTTACTCACCCTTTCGCCACTTTCCACCCCGAGTCCGAAGAAACAGGGCTTCACGTTCGACTTGCATGTGTTAGGCACGCCGCCAGCGTTCATCCTGAGCCAGGATCAAACTCTCCGTAAAATTTATATCAAGCAGAGTTCACCTCTACTTAATTTTTTACAGCAGAGCCGACACAAGCTTACCTACCACTCTTCAGTTGTTAAAGAACCTGCCGGTCAACAAGTTGACACAGAAAAACCGACGACCAGAGGCCGCCGGCCCGGGTTATGTTATTGTTACTTGAACTTCTTACCCTGGCATGAGTAAGCGAGTTCTCAACTTGTCGCACCGCCTATCATAACACAATTGCTCATACTTGTCAAGTATTGATTCAATTTGGCGGTAAGTTCTTGTTGACCTCACGCTGCCGTTCAACGGCAACAGAAGGGCATTGTAACACATAAAAATCTTTTGTCAAATCCGGCCGTGCTATTCGATCCACGAACGATCTGTTGGCAGATTCAGCTGAGGGGGAACCCGCGATTGTTAAGGTTGCGAACTACATATCACTCCGCCCGGTCAGAGCCCGGCTCAGGGTAATTTCATCCGCGTATTCAAGATCGCCCCCAACCGGCAGGCCGCGCGCCAGACGCGTTACCTTGATGTCCGAGCCCACCAACTGCTGCCGGATATACATCGCCGTTGCTTCACCTTCTAGATTGGGATTGGTGGCCACGATAATCTCGCGAACCTCCTCACCTTGCAACCGGGCCAGCAACTCTGCAATTTTCAAGTCCTCGGGGCCGATCCCTTCGACCGGAGCCAGCGCACCGTGAAGCACATGGTACAGGCCGTGGTATTCCCCCGTCCGTTCGATGGCCAACACATCGAGTGGCTCTTCGACCACGCACACCATCGACCGCTCCCGATGTTCATCCGAGCATACCGGGCAGGGATCGCTTTCCGCGATGTTGAAACACTGCGAGCAAAAGACCACCTTCTCGTGAAGCTCGCGCAAAGCGTCCGCCAGCGCCTTGGTCTGATCGGCCGAGGCGCGCAATAGAAAGAACGTCAAACGCGAGGCGGTCTTGGGACCGATCCCCGGCAGGCGGGAAAATTCATCGGTTAACTTTATCACAGGTGCAGGCGTAACATTCATATCTTAACTCTTTACCGAAAACCATAGGGGGTGCGTCCAGAATTTCCCAGCGCCGTCCAGCTTGCCGGGCAGGTGCAGGAAATCTGGACAAACCAGGGGGGACGCGCCCCCCTATCTATCCTAAAATCTCGACCCATTATAGGGCTCCGTAAAGCCAGGTTAGAACAGGCCTGGAATGCCCAAGCCCCCGGTCAAGCCCTCCAGTCGCTCTGCCGCCATCGCCTGCGACTTTTCGATGGCCTCATTCACCGCTGCCGTAACCAGGTCTTGCAACATCTCTACATCGTCGGGATCAACAACTTCAGGAGCGATCTTGATTGACTGTACGCGCTGATGGCCCGTAATCACCACCGATACCACCCCGCCCCCCACCGACACTTCGAGCGTTTCATCCCCCAGCGCCGCCTGCGTGTCAACCATTTGCTGCTGCAATTGCTGTAATTGCTTGGCCATACCGGACATACCACCCGGCATACGCATACCCTTTTTACCCTTGCCCTTAGCCATATCTATCTCCTTTAATTTCTTGGTCTGGCCTCACAGAGGTTTCGTTCCTGCAACCTGTCCACCCAACTCCACACCCGTTCTTACCAGCGGATCATTTTCAACGGCGGCGCTGTCGCCGGCACCGCCTTGCGCTGATCCTTCCGGCGAAGCATCAACTGCCTGAGGTGTAGCGGATTGAGACCGCTCTTCAATGACGAATTGCAACACAATTTTCTGCCCGAAAATTGCCTGGAGGATGCCCTCCACCAACTCCCGATTTTTTTGCTGCTCCGCCCGGCTTTTAAGCAAGTCTGACTGAAAGGACAACTCAAGCGTGTTCCCCTGGGCAGCCACGGGCTTGCCAGAGTTGAAAAGCCCATAAGCCATCTTGTCCCTGGCCCGAATCCCGGCCAGAACCTGAGACCATTGAGCCTTCACCCGCGCCAGCGTAAAATCACCCACCGGAAGTGCCTGCGACGGATCAGGTTCTGCGGGGGCCGTCGCTGCCGGGGGTGATGGCTGGCGCCCAGCGGCAGGTGTCGGAACTACTCCCGTCGATTGAGGAACACTTTCCGGCGCAAGTGGAACCGCGACCGGCTCGCTGGTAGCTTCGGCAAAGGCCAGTTCCAGCGGAAGCTGGGGAAGGGCCACCACGCTCTGTTTCGCCCAGGCGTCCCGCATCGCATCGCTGAAAATGCGTGTGGCCTGGATAAGCCGCCCGCGCTCAATCTGCTCCGCCTGGGCGCGCAGACGAGCCAGCATCTCTTCCGACACGTTGAGAAGATGCCCCCCCGTCCCGACTTTCACCAGCAGCAAGGCCCGTAAGTATTCCACAATCTCGGCGGCAAACTGGCGGGGTTCAACCCCACCATTGACAACGTTGTTGATGACCGACAAGCCGGCGGCGATGTCCTTCGCCACCAGACTGTCTACCAGCTCACAGACAGATTCCGAGGTAACAGCCCCCAGTATCGCCTGTACCTGCTCCAGGGTGATACGCTCCGCGTCGTTGCCGTAAGCGGCGATCTGATCCAGCAGGCTGATCGCGTCGCGCATTGAACCGCTGCCCTGCCGGGCGATAAATTCCAGGGCAGCATCCTCGACCGTCAAACCCTCCTGGGCGGCGATATATCTCAGGCGCTCAACAATATCGTCAAGCCCGATGCGCCGGAAATCAAACCGCTGGCAGCGGGAAAGGACGGTGGCCGGAATTTTCTGCGGCTCGGTGGTGGCCAGGACAAAAATAACGTGAGGGGGCGGCTCTTCCAGGGTCTTCAGCAGCGCATTAAATGCCGAATTGGAAAGCATATGCACTTCGTCGATAATGTAAAACTTGGTTTGGGCTTCCCCCGGCCGGAAACTGACCTTGTCTCGCAGATCGCGAATGTCGTCCACGCCGGTGTTGCTGGCCGCGTCGATTTCGATCAGGTCCAGCAGGCGTCCCTCGTTGATGGCCCGACAAATCTGGCACTCGTTGCAGGGGCGTTCGTCCGCTGCGCCCTGGCAATTGACTGCTTTGGCCAACAGACGGGCCGTGGTTGTTTTTCCGGTGCCGCGCGGTCCGGTGAAAAGATAGGCATGGGCCACCCGATCCCCGTCCAGAGCGTTGCGCAACGTTTGGGTGACATGCCCCTGCCCGGCCACCTCGTGGAAAGCTTGCGGGCGCCATTTGCGATAGAGCGCCTGAGAAGCCATGTTTTCTCCTCAATCTGCCTGGAAACGGATGAGCGGTTCCCCGGCGACCAATCCTGACCAATTAGTTTTCGGTGCGAAACGTAGGCAAGGCACGCTTCCTACGCATTTCGCGCCAGGAACTAATTATACGTGGGCCTCATGAGCCCGTCAAATGAGGACTGGGCCTGG
>JBHHXL010000432.1:0-3916 GCA_046757065.1 Anaerolineae bacterium | reverse complement strand
CCCCCACGGCCACAGCCCAGGCTCCCCCCACGACCGCAGGCCAGGTTGAGCCTCTCCCCGGCGGCGGTGCGCGCCTGTTTACCAACGATGGCCTGAGCCTCACCCTGGATGCCGGGGGCCGGGTAACCGCCCTCGCCCTGGACGACGACCCCCTGCCCATCGCCCCTGCCCCTCCCCTGGCAGTACGCGATTTGACCCAGGCGACCGCGCCCGACGTTCCAAATTTGCTCCCCAATCCCGGCTTTGAAGCGAGCGATGCGGGGTGGAACCCCCTCCAGGCCAGAAAAGTTGCGATGGAAGTCGCCGTCGATGCCGCCCACGAAGGCGCACATGCCCTGGCAATCCGCAGCGAAAACGAGGACGGCCAGGGCGCGGTCATCAGCGATCCGATACCCGTCACGCCGGGCAGCCGCTATCGGGTTTCGGCCCACTTCAAAATCGAGTTCGGCTACGTGGATGAAGCCGGGAACCCCACCTTCTGGCAAGATAGCCTGTACACAGGTTCCCGGTCGATCACCGGCCTCTATCTGCAATGGCTGGATGCCAGCGGTTCACCGCTACAGGCTGCCCCGCAACTGGCCGCGCCCCTGCACTGGAACGCGCAGAACTGGCACCGGATTACGCGCGAGGTGGTGGCCCCGCCTGAAGCAGCCGCCGTCCAGATCATCGCCGGAGCGAAGCCCGTGGCCGGTGCGGTCTGGATTGACGACCTGGCCTGGGTGCAAAGCCCAGAAATCGAGCAGCCCCTGGACGGGGGGGAATTGGAGATCGGCGCTAACCACGTCACCCAAACCGGGGAGGTGGCCGGGTTGCAGGTGGCCGTCACCTACCGGCCCTTTGGCGACCACATTGCCATCACCACCACGGTGACCGACCCCACCGGCGGCCCGCGCGCGCTGGATGTCGCCTGGGGATTGCCCCTGGACGCAACCGGCTGGAACTGGTGGGACAACCTGCGCCAGAGTCGCCCCATAACGAGCGGTGAGGACTTTGCCCGCGCCGTGAGCGCCGACATCACCGGCTACCTGCCTGTTTCGCTGTACCCCTATGCCGTCCTGGAGAACGGCGCGTCCGGTCTGGCCCTGGCCCTGCCGCTCGACTCGCCGCGCTACGTGCTGCTGCGCTACGACGGCCCGGCCGGACGCTACGAAGGACGCGCTCACCTGGGCATCAGCCCCGTCGCCACAAAACTGGAGAACAGCGCCGACTTCACCCTGCTGCTCTACCGCACCGACCCGGTCTGGGGCCTGCGCGCCGCCGCCGAAAAGCACACCGCCATCAACCCCGACTGGTACGACACCTCCGCCAGCTTCGCGGAGTTTACCGGCTACACCCGCGAACACTACCGCGCCAGCGGCCCCAAAGCCGACCTGCTCAAAGCGCACAACGACGCCAACGTGTACGCCGCCCAGTACACCGTCTTTGAACTCCCGGTCCATCTGGAGGCGGAAGATGCCCCCCGCCCCTCCTTCGACGAAGCCTTGCAGTTTCTGAACGACCTTTCAAGCGCCCCGGGTATCCGGGCCAGCTACCCCGCCTCGACCATCTGCGACTCGGCGGGCGAACCACATCTAAAGAGCCTCGACGTGTTCCCCTGGTCCGATGGCAAATGGGACGCCATCTGGATCCCCAATATGGACCCCGACCTCCCGGACGGCTACGGGGCACAAAAGCTGGCCGATCTGGAGGCGCTGTTCGCCAACATGCAGCAGGCGGGACTGACGCTCAACGGCGTATTTGTGGACAACTTCATCTCCGTCACCACGGTCGATTTATGCCCCGAACATCTGGCCGTCGCCGACCTGCCGCTCACTTACGATCCCAACACCTACCGGCCCGGCGTCCACGTTGCTTCGGCAGCCTGGGAATACCTGACCGGGTTGCGCAGCTTGCTGGACGCCCAGCCGCCGCCCTACCGCAGCATCGTGGTCAACTTCTGGGGCCTCAACATCCCAACCTTGCTTGCCCCCTTTATAGATGCCTTCGGCAGCGAGGGGCAATCGGCCAAAGAGGGCGGCAACTGGGATGCCCCCATCCTGGACTACCGCCGCGCCACGGCGATGGGGCGCCTGCGCTCGTTCGCCAACCAGCAATCCAACCTGACCCTGGCGCAGATCGAGACCTACGCCCACCAGGCCCTGTTCTACGGCATGCGAACCAGCCGGGGGACGCACGCTGCTGGCTGGCCCGGCGGGGCAGAGGCGATCCTCGCCTGGCAGCAGGAGCAGATGCGCCCTCTGGCCGCTCTCGGCTGGCAGCCCATCCCCCAGGCGACCACTGACCACCCCGACGTATGGGTGGAACGCTTCGGCGAGCGGGCCTTCACCGTCCATAACTGGGGCGAGGCACCGGCCACCTTTACCCTGACGATTGACCTGGCCGCGCTGGGCCAGGAGGCGGCAGGGCTAAGCGTCGTCGAAACGGTGAGCGGCGACACCGTACCGGCTGCGGTGACCGCCGAGGGCCACCTGCAAATCGGCGGCCAACTGGAGCCGGGCCGTACGGCGGTGTACTGGCTGTCCAGGTGACAGCCTCAATGAAGGGGAGGGTGCGTCCAAAATATTTGGAAAGCACAGGGGGGACTTGGGGGGACACCCCCCACACCCCCCGGTCCTCCTAAAATGTCGGACACACCCGAAGGGGAGGTGAATGAGATCAAATGCGGTATCATTATCGCCTCAACGAGCATGTCACCATCGAGCGTAATGAAACACTTGACCATCTTTCTGATTAGTTTTACGTTGCTGGTCCTGGCGTGTGGGCCCGGCGGGCGCGTAGCGCCAACGTCCGCCGGCGACACACCGGTCCCCAGCCCGGCCCTGAGCGAAGTCGAAGCGACAGCCACAGAGGCAGGCATCACACCGGCGACTACGGCCGCGTCGGGCGCCACGACCGCGGCCCCCGAGACGCCGGCCTTGCCGCCCACCTCGCCGCCCCAAGCAACCGCGGCCCCTCCAACCGCGCAAATCGCCGCCGGCGATTACATAGACGCCCACATGCACCTGGACGGCATGTACCGATCGGGCAGCGGGGCCGTTAAGGATTACGAGACGGCGGCGGAGAATCTGATCGCGCTGATGGACCAGTACAATGTCACCAGGGCGCTCGTCATGCCGCCGCCCCAGTACCCTGGACAACCCGGCGCTTATGACTACCATAATCTCCTGGGAGCGGTTGCAGAACATCCAGGCCGGCTCTACCTGGTCGCCGGTGGAGGCACGCTCAACCCGCTCATTGTTGGGACGGATGCTTCAGATGTCACGGAGCAACTGCGCGCCGATTTTGAAAACAAAGCCGAGGCGATCATTGACGACGGTGCGGTGGCGTTCGGGGAGATGGCCGCGCTCCATCTCTGTATGCAGCAAAGACACCACTTCATCGCCGCGCCGCCCAACCACCCGCTCTTCCTGCTCCTGGCGGACATCGCCGCGCGTCACGGCGTCCCCATCGACCTGCATATGGAAGCTGCACCCGAAGATATACCTATGCCTTCTAATCTATTGCAGGCATGTAGCCAGAATCCGTCCACGCTCGCGGCGACCATTCCGCCCCTTGAAGAACTGCTGGCGCACAACCGAGACGCCAAAATCGTCTGGCAGCACATCGGCTGGGACAACATAGGGTATATGACGGTTGACCTGCTGCGCAGGCTGCTCACAGAGCACCCCAATCTCTACCTGGCGTTGAAGGTGGAAGAGCGAGAGGTTCAGATTGAGAGCAACAACCCCATGCCGAATCGCATCGTTGATGAAAATAGACAGCTTCGCCCTGAATGGCTGCAGCTGATCAGCGACTTCCCGGACCGCTTCATGATCGGCGCAGACGAATTCATTGGCATTCCGGGAGCGACGCCGACTTACCCCCAATCCTTTGAGGAGATATGGCCCCTCCTTGACCAGTTGCCGCCCGACCTGGC
>JBHHXL010000431.1:0-3918 GCA_046757065.1 Anaerolineae bacterium | reverse complement strand
ATCACTTTACACCCGAAAACAAATGATAGGTACATTTTCCTACCCACCACATCTTCGAAACCGGTTATACTGTTAAGCGATAGGTTGCAAGTTAAATCCTCTTTGGTCCGTAACAACCAATTCTATACTGCATCATTGCATCTTCAACCCCGTAGCGATCTTCCAAATCGTTGTATGTGACCTGGAATGTTAGTTACGGCCTTTGGCCGCGTCACTCGCAGGAGGGCATAATGATGAGACGCACCCGTAACACCATCTATTTGCTAGAATCCCCGAAACACTTGCTGGCGATATTAATCCTGAATTTGATACTGATCGGCCTGGTGGTGATAACCCCAGCGCCGACCCAGGCCCAATCGGGGGGCAAGGAACCGGGGCCAACCGAGGCCCTGCCGCCCCCGCCCCCGCTGGACCCGCCGGTGACCGGACCGGCCTTTAATCCTCACACCCGGCAAAGCATCGATCAAACGGCGGCGCGCAGCGGCATCAAGGCCGCTGAATTCGAGCCCCAACTACGGGTCCAGTTGGGCGACAGGCCGCAACCTCCTGAAGGGGGCACATCGCCGGGGAGCGCGGCTCCATCCCAAGGGATGATCGGCCCCCAGGCCGTTGATGCCCCGGACCAGGCCAAGGCGCTCCAGGCCGGGGGTTGGACGCTCAAGGGCCAGGAAGATTTTGAGGGCCAGTTCGGGACCGGGGTCAGTTGCAACGTAAGCGGCGGGCAACCGCTGTGGGACATCGAGGACTTCGGCCCGGATGGGCTTGACCGCTCCTGGGGCGACGATAATTTCCGTAGCTTCGCCGGTTCCTGGTCCGCCTGGCCGGCCAGCAGCGGCGCGGATGCCCTGGACCCCGAGTTCTTCTACTATCCCAACAACCTGAACAGCTGGATGACCTGCGGCCCCTTCGACTTCAGCAACGCCGCCGACGCCTACGCCGACTTCTGGCTGTGGCTGGACACCGAGTTGAACGCCGACTGGTTCCTGTTTGGCGCGTCGGTTGACAACAACGTCTTCGACGTGACCTACTGGTCGGGCTCCTCCGACGGCTGGACCTACGAGCCCTTCTGGTTGACCCCTTATGCCGGCTACTCGCAGGTCTGGCTGGCCTGGATTTTCCAGAGCGACGCCAACCCCACCCAAAACGAGGGGGCCTGGGTCGATGAGATCAGCATCTGGACCTACGACATCCCCTCCCTGGATCCGCAGGGCAACCTGATTCAGGACGGCAGCTTTGAAAACAGCGGGCAGGGCTGGCAGTGGAGCACAAACCCGGCGACAGCGGCGAGTTCGGCCAACCCGGTGGGCAGGCTGAACCCGACTACCGTCGACCTGGATAGCACGACCTACGTCGATGGCTCGTGGTCGGCCCGCATGTTCTCCAACGGCTCATTCAACGATTTCCTCTACCAACCGGTGACCATTCCTTCAGGCGCCACCAGCATTGAGTTCAATTTCTGGTTCGGCGTGACCACCCTCGAAGCCAACCAGGGCACCGACTGGTTCTGCGCCAGCCTGACGGACGCAAGCTTCAGCACGCTCATCGTCGATCTGGGCTGCCTGGACGCGGCCTTTACCACCGGCACCTGGCAGGAAGCGATCTACAGCCTGACCGATCAGGAGGTGGCCGACGCCGTCGCCGCCGGCTCGGTTAACCTGGTATTCGAGCTGTACAACCGGGGCGCAGCCGGCACGGGCACGGCGGCCTGGGTCGATTTCGTCCGCTTGTACGCCGTCGGCGGACAGGGCGGCGGCTACGTTGATAGCAACGAACCCAACGACGACTCCACCAGCGCCACCTCCCTGGCCTGCGGCGGCACCGCCACCGGCACGATTGGCGATGTCCTCAACAGTTATGGCGATGAAGATTGGTTCAGGGTCGACAACGTGCCCACCGGCCGCATGGACATCAACATTGACGCCGAGACAAAATCGCCGCCGTCGGCGCTGGACTCGGTGGTCTATCTCTACGATAATAGCTTAGCCCTGCTGGATTTTAACGATGACGATGGCGTTACCTACGACTCCTACCTGGTTTACACCAACACCGTTCCCAACGCCACTTACTACGTGCAGGTCGTCTCTTACGACGGCTACGGCAGTTCCGATTCGTTCTACGACCTGGGCGTCAACTGCGCCGGTACGGGCAGCGGGCCGCCCACCCCGCCCTCGACCCCCACCGGTCCGGCGGATACCTGGACCTTGATGCTCTATCTCAACGCCGAAGACCAGAGCTTTGAGCAGACGTTGCGAAAGTACATCACCGATATGGAATCGGTCCTGGTCGGCAAAACCGGCTTCCTGACTGTAACCGTCCTGTTCGACGGGCCGGCCAACGGCGATACCGTTCGCTACCTGCTGCAACCCGGCGGCAACTACACCAACGGCGTCAACAAATGGCCGCTGAGCGAACAGAACCTGGGCGACCGGGACACCCTGGCCGCCTTCGCCAAATGGTCGATGGACAACTACCCGGCTGAAAACTACTACCTGGCCATCGACGACCACGGCCACGGCGTGTACGGCATCAGTTGGGACAAAACCAACGGCAACGACAGCCTGACGCCGCCGGAGATTTACTCGGCCTTGAAGGACGCCACCAACAACGGCGCGCGCAAAATCGACATCTTCGACTACGAAGCCTGCCTGATGGGCATAGCCGAGAACGCCTACGACGTTCGAGACTGGGTCAACTACGTCACCTTCTCCGAGCAGATTAGCTGGGGCATCGATACCTATCCCCAATACTTCAGCGACCTGGCCGGGGCCGATACGCCGCTTACCGTCGGCACCCGTATCGTCAATCGCTACAACGCCGGGGCCAACAGCGCCGGCTATCCCAACACCATCTCGCTGATCGACACCGGCCAGATGGGCGCCGTCAAACAGGCCGTCACCGATCTGGCGAACGCGCTGGTGGCTACCGGCGATAAGAACGCCGTCACCGCCGCCCGCAGCAACTCGCAGGCTTTCGCTGCCGACGACGACGCCACCAACCCCGCCCTGGCCGACTACATCGACCTGTGGGACCTGGCCGACAAAACCGCCGGGTTACCGGGTGTGGCTTCGGCGGCCACCCAGGTCAAGACCGCCGTTGACAACGCGGTCGTGGTCGAACAACACGCCAGCGGCAACGTGGGCAGTTTCACCTGGGACCACGCCGACGCGCACGGCCTGTCGGTTTACTATCCCGCCGGCAACGCCTCCAAAGCCTTCAACGACTACACCGCAGAGCGGCTCTTCGTTATGAGCACCGATGAAAGCGGCATCAACGGGCGCTGGGACGAGTTCCTGACGTGGGCCGTCACCGAAAGCGGCAACGGCGTCAGCAATGGCATCGGCGGCGGGGATCGCAAGGGAATGAGCGGGGCGCGCTTCTTACAACCCAAGTTGGGCGGCGATTCGTTCATCTACCTGCCGCTTCTGGTCAAGTGAGCGTCTAAATAAAAGCCGAATCACGCACGTGCAAAAACAGACCTTGCTGAGGCAGGGTCTGTTTTTGTCACGGGCGGTTTTCACCCTCGACGGGGATTAGGATAAAATTGGGATGGGAGATCGGGAGTGTTTGTGGTATGCTTAATACCAGTGGCGCGTCAGTTTCGCCGGCATCCTGGCCGACATCTCGTGTTTGCTGCTTAAGTAGTTGTTGTAATCGAGAAACTTATGACCAACTTAACGCCGATTCTGGCTGCTTACGTTCCCCCGGAGGTAGCCCGTGCTGCCCTCAACCAACGGATTTCCATCCACACCGAAGAACCCGACGTCAACCGTTTTCCGGCTGCCGTACTTTTCGCCGATGTCTCCGGCTTTACCCCTCTGACCGAAGCCCTGGCCCAAAAAGGACCCGAAGGCGCGGAAGAGCTAACCCGCCTGTTGAACGGCTACTTCAGCCGCATGATCGCCCTGATTGAGGCCGAGG
>JBHHXL010000430.1:0-3918 GCA_046757065.1 Anaerolineae bacterium | reverse complement strand
TACGCTCAAAGTAGGTGCTGCGCGGTCATCTGCCGGGAGAAACGGCTATGAGTCTCATTCTGATTGTGTCGATTGTCATCCGCCTGGTGGCGATGGGATGGTCCATCGTCCTGTTGCGGCGGGTGCGAGACTGGCGGATGGGATTTCTGACGGCAATGCTGGCCCTGATGGCCCTGCGCCAGGGCCTGACCCTGCTGGCGCAACCCAGCTTTGGCTCCCTCTCCGCCTTGACCCCCCTGACCGAGTCGCCGGGGCTGATCGTCAGCGTCCTGGCCTTTCTGTCCGTCATCTTCCTGGAACGTATCCTCTCGGAGCGGAAACGACAAGAGGAGGAAAGCCAGGACCGCGAACGGTTCCTGGCCCTGCTCAACGACGTCACCTTGACCGCGCTCAGAACGCCCGATTTCCGGGAAATGCTGCAAATCCTGGCCGACCGGCTGGGCGATTTGATCGACGCCGACGGCTGTTACCTGACCCTGTGGGACGAGACCACCCAAACCGCCATTCCGGCCGCGGCTTATGGCGAACTGCGCGAAACTTACTCCGCCATCCGCCTCGAACCGGGCGAGACCACGGCCACCGAGTCGGCCCTAAAAGCCGGGCACGTGCTGGTCATCGAGGATGTTTTCAACTCGCCCTACTTAAGCCCGCGCATTGTGGCTATGTTCCCCACCCACTCGTTGCTGGCCCTGCCCTTGATCGCGGGCGACCAGAAACTCGGCGCGGCCCTGATCGGCTTCGACGAGCCGCATCATTTCACCCCGGACGAGATCGCGCGCGGCGAACAGATCGCCAACCAGATTGCTCTGGCCTTGGCCACGGCCAGATCGGTTGAGGAGGCCAAAACGCAGACCGACCGGCTGGAGGCGTTGTACGAAACCGGGAAGGACCTGACCTCCACCCTGGAGCTGGATGGCCTGCTGCAACTCATCGTCGAGCGGGCCACGCGCCTGGCCGGGGCCGACAAGGGCCTGATCCTGCTGGTGGACACGGAAGCCGAAGCGCTGACCAAAGCGGTCGGGGTTGGCTTTGCGCCCGGCCAGATCGAGGACATCACCTATCAGGAAATTCAAGACGGCATCAGCGGCTGGGTTTTGCGGGAAGGAAAGCCGACCATCTCGCAAGACCTGCTGAGCGATCCCCGCAATCGGGGGCTTGCTTTGACGCAGGCCAGGCGCGAATCCGAACAGGGCCAATCCCTCGCTGTAGCCCCCCTGTCCATCAGAGGCACGGTGAGGGGCACCCTGACGTTGATCAACAATGCCGGAAAACCGGCCTTCAACTCTGGCAGTCTGGACCTGCTCGTCTTGCTGGCCAGCCAGGCCGCCATCGCCATCGAGAACGCCCGCCTGTTTGAGTCAACCCGGGCCAGCGCGGAGCAATTAAAGGCGGCCAGCCACATTTTACGCCGGCTCAACGCCACCCCCGATGTGACCCAAATCTTCCCCGAAATTGCCGCCAGCTTGCAGGCCATTACCGGCTGCGAGCGCAGCAGCCTGGCTTTATTGAACGAGGACCGCAACTGGTTCACCATCGTTGCCCTGGACCGGCCCCGCGAGGAGGTGGGCCAGGGCATTCCCCTGCAGGCGGCAGACACGGGCGCCGCCGAGGATATTCTGGCCGGGCGGGTTCATCTGACGCCAAACCTGACCGACGAGTCCCATCTCCCCATCGAGCGGACGCTGTATGAAGCCGGCTACCGCTCTCGGGTCAACCTGCCGCTGTACGTCGGGGAAAGGGTCATTGGCGCCCTGAACCTGATCTGGCTTGAACCGGCCGGCTTCGACCCGGACCAACTGGTTCTGCTCACCCAGATTGCCAATGCCATCGCCCTGGCCCTGGAAAGGAGCTACCTGTTCGAAACCGTCGAACAACACGCCGCCGGGCTGGAAGCTGTCCGCCAGGCGAGCCTCAACCTGACCGCCCAGCTGGAGTTGCCGGCCGTGCTGCAAGCCATTCTGGAGAGCACCCTCAAGCTGGTCACGGCAGCCCAGAACGCGCACATTTTTCTGTACGACGCCGGCCGCCTGGCATTTGGCGCGGCGCTGTGGGCCGATGGCCGCCAGACCCCGGTGCTGGAAGAGCCCCGGACCGAGGGCCTGACCTACACCGTGGCCCGGCGGGGCGAACCGGTCTTCGTGTCCGATATGCACGCCCATCCCCTCTACGCCGATGCGCCGCCCGATTGGACGGGCGCGATCATCGGCCTGCCGCTCAAAATCGGGCAGCGGGTGGTGGGGGTGATGAACGTCTCTTATCCCCAACCCCGGGCCTGGCCCGAAGCCGAGTTGCGCGTCCTGCGTCTGCTGGGCGACCAGGCCGCCATCGCCATCGAAAACGCTCGCCTGCACCAGGCCGCCCGGCAGCAGGGGCAGCAGGTCCGGCAAATCCTGGACACCGTGCAAGAGGGCATCCTGCTCCTGGACCAAGATTTTCGCATCGAGCTGGCCAACCCGGCCGCCCAGGAGTACCTGGCGGCGCTGGCCGGGGCGAATATCGGGGAAACCGTCACCCACCTGGGAGAACATCCCCTGGCTGAGGTGCTGGCCGGCCACGACGGCGATCGCTGGCTGGAGGTAACGCTGGCCGGCCCTCCCCAACGCGTCTTTGAGGTCGCCGCCCGGCCCCTGGCGGAAGAACCGCAGGCCGGGGGCTGGGTGATGGTCGTGCGGGAAATGACGGCGGAGCGGCAGATTCAGGAGCGCGTGCAGCTACAGGCCAGGCTGGCGGCGGTCGGCCAACTGGCCGCCGGTATCGCCCACGATTTCAACAACATCCTGACCAGCATCATCGGCTTCGCCGAACTCAGCCGCCACCAGCCTGGCCTGCCCGAAACGGTGCACCACGACCTGAGCCGCATCACCCAGCAGGGGCGGCGAGCGGCCAGTCTGGTCAGCCAGATACTCGATTTCAGCCGCCAATCGATGGCCGCCGAACGCCGTCCGATGGACCTGGTCCCCTTCCTGAAGAAGGTGGTCAGGCTCCTGGAACGCACCATCCCGGAAAACATCCAGATCGAACTGGACCTGGCCCGCGATTGCCAGTCCTGCACGCTCAGCGCAGACCCGACCCAAATCCAGCAGGTGCTGACCAACCTGGCCGTCAACGCCCGGGACGCGATGCCGGCCGGGGGCAAACTGAAGTTCCGGCTATCGTGTTTAACCTTCGGCGGCGACGACCTGCCTCCTATCCCGGAGATACCGCCCGGTGACTGGCTGGTTTTGTCCGTTTCAGACACCGGCAGCGGCATCCCGCCCGAAGTGCTGCCGCACATCTTTGAGCCCTTCTTCACCACCAAAGAGGTCGGCCAGGGCACCGGTTTGGGGCTGGCCCAGGTGTACGGCCTGGTCAGACAGCACGGCGGCTACATCGAGGCCGCCAGCCGGCCGGGGCAGGGGGCGACCTTCACCCTGTATTTCCCCGCATTGCCGCCGTCCGATGGCCTGCCAGCGCCGGCAGCGCAGGAGGATGTGCCGCACGGAGGCGGCGAAGTCATCTTGCTGGTGGAGGACGAACCTAACGTGCTGAACGTCGCCAGGGCAATGTTACAACATTTGGGCTACCAGGTCTTGTCGGCCAGCAACGGCCGGGAAGCGTTGCAGATATATGGCCGGCACCGGGACGACATCGCGCTGGTACTCACCGATATATCAATGCCGGAAATGGGCGGGCTCGATCTGGCCCGGGCCTTGCACGAGCAGGATCCGCACCTCAAGGTGGTGGCCATTACCGGCTACCCGCTGCGGGCAGACCCCTCAGATGCGCTGGCCCAAAACGTTGCCGACTGGGTGAAGAAGCCACTGGACATCAACATCCTGGCCGAAAAGGTGCGCCGCTCGCTGAAAGGAGACGGCCAATCTTAATCGCCAATGCGGCCAGCAACACTTAGTAACTGTCCGTAAATAACTTTTCACTTTT
>JBHHXL010000429.1:0-3922 GCA_046757065.1 Anaerolineae bacterium | reverse complement strand
TTCAAGAGGTAGCTCGATGAAGGCCAAGCGTGTCAGCGACTCGCAAATCACCCTCAACCAACTGATGCTGCCGGAACACGCCAACCCCCTGGGTAACGTCCACGGCGGCATCATAATGAAGCTGGTCGACGAGGCCGGCGGCCTGTGCGCGATGCGCCACGCCCAACGCCCGACGGTCACGGTGGCCATCGACTCGATGACCTTTCTCTCACCGGTCCACGTGGGGGACCTGGTGACGCTGCTGGCCAGTTTGAACTACGTCGGTCAGACATCGATGGAGGTCGGGGTGAAGGTCATCGCCGAAAACCCGCTGACCTGCCAGCAAACGCACACCAACTCCGCCTTCCTGGTCTATGTTGCCCTGGACGACGCCGGCCATCCCACCCGGGTTCCGCCCCTGACCCTCGAAACAGATGAGGAACGCCGCCGCTGGGCCGAGGGCCAGGCCCGCCAGGAGCATCGCCTGGCCCGGCGGCGGGCCAAAGCCGCCCAGTCCGGCGGCGACGGTCGCCCCACGCCGCCTTCGCGATGATGCCCGCCCGCCTTCTGCGCCCCCTGGCCCAACTTACCCCGCTCGCCATCGCCGATCTCCTCTTGCTGGCCCCGCCCGGTTCGACCTGGCGGGTGGTCGGGGCCCTGTCGCTGGTGGGCTTGCTGCCCGGCCTGGCCTGGAGCCTGTGGCTGCTGCCCGGACGCTCCCCCCTGGCGCACCTGCTGCTGGGCGCGGGCCTGAGCTACGCCCTGTCCGGCTTTTTGAGCCTGTGGCTGCATTACCTGCCCGGCCCCATCCCGGCTGCCTACCTCCTCCTGGCATTGAACGGGGCCGCGATCCTGGCCCTGGCCCTGCAAGTCGCTCAAAATCCCTCAGCCGCATCTGAAGATTCAGGGGAAGTTTCTAAGTCTTCAATCTCCAATCCCCAGTCCCTAATCCCCAACCCCCAATCCCTAATCTCTAATATCCAATACCCACGCGAAGCGTCCAATCTCCCCAAGCACTGGCCGCTGCTGCTGATCCTCCTCCTTGCCCTGGCCCTGCGCGCCACGGCCCTCGGCTACAGCGAGTTTCAGGGGGACGAGGCCCTGGCCATGATCTCCGCCGCCGAGGCGCTGACCGGGCACGAGGATGCGCTCTTCCTGCGCGGCAAAGGTCCGGGCGAGGTCTTGCTGCCCCTGGCCGTCTGGCGGCTCGACGGCGTCATCACCGAGGGCATCGCCCGCGCACCGTTCGCCCTGGCCGGTTTGCTCGCCATTCTGACCCTCTACCGCCTGGCCGAGCGCCTGTTCAACCGGCGGGTTGCCCTGGCCGCCAGCGCCGTCTTTGCCTTCAATGGCTTTATAGTCGGTTTCGGGCGGATCGTGCAGTACCAGGCCCTGGTCATCTGGTTCAGTGCGTTGGCTCTGCTGTGCGCCTGGCAATGGCGGCAGACGGGCCGCAGCCGCTGGGCGGCCCTGAGCGGCGTGTTCCTGGGCAGCGGTCTCCTGGCGCACTACGATGCGATCCTGGTCGCGCCGGCGATTGCTTACGTGGGATGGCTGGCAATGTCAGATACAAGCCTCCGCGCCGGAGTGCGGAATGCATTCCGCAGCCCTCACCCTCGCCCTCCACTTCGTTCCGGGCACCCCCTCTCCCACGCTTCGCGTTGGGAGCCCCACAGGGAGGCTTCGCACAGGGGGCCGGGGGGTGAGAGCCTCTCCAAATTACTCATACGCAACGTGGCAATCTGGCTCCTGGCCCTCCTGGCCGTGGCCCTGCCTTTCTACCTGCCCTACACCCTCGATCCCCAGGCTGGCCGCACCGGCGAATACATCGGGCAGCGCCTCGGCCAGGGGCTGCTGAAGAACAACCTGGCCGATTTCCTGCATTTTACCACCTTTTACAGTTCGTTTTATTATCTGCTCCTGACCGGCCTGCTGGTCGTCGGTTTTCTGGCCTGGACGTTGCACCGCTGGCCCGGCGGGAGATATTGGGCCCCGGCCCTGTCCGTGGCCGTCCTGGCCGGCCTGGCCCTTCGACCGGGGGCCCTCAGCTTGGAGGGCACCGATTGGGCCGCCGTGCCGGTGGGCCTGATCTTCCTGGCCGCCGTCCTCTCCCCGGCCCTGTCCGCCCCGCACCGGGCGGCGTTGATCTGGCTGGCCGCCCCCTTCCTGGGTTACACTTTCGCCGTGGGCAAACCGCTGACCCATTTCTACACCATCGCGCCGGGCTGGGCGCTGCTGGCCGGGCTGGCCTTTGAGCGGCTGGCCCGTTGGCTTGGAACAAGGTTTAGCCCAGGACAGGCTAACACGCTCCGCGTGTCCTACCTATCCGCCCTTGGCGCTTTGCTGGTGGCGGTACAATCGGTTTACCTGTGGAACGCCTTTCTGCGCCAGGACCGCGAGTTCTGGCAGGATTACCCGGCGGGCCGGCTGGCCTTCTTCTGGACGCCGTACAGCGAGCCGCCGCCGGCCGGGTTCTTCGGCTTCGTGCACCGGGGCGGCTGGAAGGCCGCCGGCCAGAAGATCGCCGATGGCACCCTATCGGGGGACTACGGCAGCAATGAAGAACCGGAGGTGACTACCTGGTACACGCGGGGCGCGCCCCGCGCCTGCGATCCGCAGCCGGAGTTTTATCTCCTGGCAGACGATGTGGTGGATGCAATTGAAGTGCCGGCGGACATCATCCAGACGGAATATGGGGAGATCGGTCGGGTGAGGCAGGACAACGGCAAAGCCTTATCGCTCCGGCAGCGCCGGCCGACCTCCCTGGACCTTGGTCAATTGGATCAGGATGCCCTGGCCCGCGCCTTCGACCGCAGCGCCCGGCCCGAGGCGTTCGCCCGCTCGGCGCGAGGGGCGACGCCGGCCAGCGCCAATTTCGGCGGATTGGTGCAACTCGTCGGCTACGACCTCAACCTGGACCGGACCCACCCCGGCGGTCGCCTGCCGCTGACGCTCTACTGGCAGGTGCTGCGCCCGATCAAGCGCAGCTACCAGGTCTTTACCCACCTGGAAAGCGACCGGCTCTACGCCCAGGCCGACGGCGTGCCCGTCTGCTGGACCTACCCGACCGACGTCTGGCGTCCGGGCCAGATCATCGCCGACCAGCACGCCATCTCGCTGCCGGAGGACCTGCCGCCGGGTGAATATCCGTTGACCGTCGGCCTCTACCTGCCGACGGATGATTTTCCCCGCCTCGATCTGCTGGATGAGGCGGGCAACCCGGCCGGCACCAGCCTGACCCTGACCACCGTCGAGATAAAGCCGTGATCCGAGAGCGACTTGCCCGAAGTTTACCGCTGGCCGCCGTTGTGGTAGCCACTGCCGGGGCCTTCTGGCCCTGGGTCTACCGCGAAGCGGTGGCCCTGCAACTGACCGCGCCCGGGCTGGCCGAGTTCGTCAAATTCCTGCCCGAAGTCCGCCGGGGCGAGCTGGCCGTTAGCCGCCTGTTTTTTCTGCTGCCCCTGCTGGCCGGGACGGTCGTTTTGCCTTTGCTGGCCGTCAACCGTCAGGTGGGCTATCCGCGCTGGCTGCAATGGCTGCTGCGCCTGGCCGTCCTGCCCTTTGCCCTCTCGCTGCTGTCGCCGGTCTGGACGCCGGCGGTGCTGGTCTCCGCCGAGTTCCGGCTGCAAACCCTGGCGGCCATCCTTTGCCTGGGGCTGGGCCTCGTGGCCCCGCTGCTCAAGAACCTGCCGCTGCGCTGGCTGGCCCTGGCCGGGGCCGGGCTGGCTTTGCTGGCGGTCGGTCTGGCCTTCCAGCAGTTCTTTCTGGCCCGGGCCGCGCTCGAAGATGTCTACCGCAGCCCCATCGTTCCCGGCTGGGGAGCGTGGCTGGCCTGGGCCGGGGCCGGCTGGCTGCTGCTGGGTGCGGCCAGCGCCTTCCTGCCGGCGGACAGAGCTTGACAGCAGGAATAAGCCTTCCGCGCATATCACGCTGAGGCAGTAGT
>JBHHXL010000428.1:0-3951 GCA_046757065.1 Anaerolineae bacterium | reverse complement strand
TGCTGGCCCGGGGCGGCGTCTACGCCCGGCTGTACGCCCGCCAGTTCCGGAGCGTCGCCGCCGCGACGGCGGTTGGTGAGCACTCCCTTCCATAGCGGCGGCGGTAGTCCCCCGTTTGGGTGTTGTTGGGTCATTAGGGGGTGAGTTGAACCGCCAAGACGCGAAGTGCGCCAAGAAAAAGCCTGTTTCCAACGTTTTCTGTGGTTGCTATTGTTTTGATGTCCGCCCGGCGATCAACACTTGCACCTGCGCGCAAGTGCAGGTGTCGCCGCGCTATTGAGCTGCGCCGGATGAATCCGGCTTCAAAAGCTGCTTTGAGCCCGATTCATCGGGCGCTATTTGGTAGCCCTGCGATTTATCGCGGGGCAGGCACGCGGATAATCAGGCCAACCACAGAATCCGCGAGAACCAGGAAAAAGCAAACATCAGGCGAAACTTGGCGTTCGCCTGTCCCCGCCGAAGGCAGGGGATGGCGTCTTGGCGGTGAATCTTGGCTGCGTTTGGAGCCAGCAACACTTGACGGGCGGACTACTGCGGCGGCTGGGGTGGGAATTATTTGGAGACGGTATCGAAAACGACCCAAATGGCGCGCACCGGCGCCTGGCCCGCGTTGACCAGGCGGTGAGGCGTCGTCGAGTCGAAGATGATGCTGTCGCCAGGGCAGAGCACGTAGCGCTCAAAACCCAATTCGACGGTCAACTCGCCCTCCAGCACCAGGCCAAACTCGCGCCCGATATGGTGCGACATCTTGACCCCCGAATCCGCGCCCACATCGTACACAACCTGAAGAAACTCGATGCCCGCTTCCTGGCCGGGCGTCAGGCGCGCCCAGGTCACCCCGCCCCTCAACTCAATCGTGGACCGGGCGTCTGCCCGCAACGCCGGCCCCGGCAATGACTGCTCCTGCTCATCGAAGCCAGGGGCCGCGTCCTCCCTCAACGCAGCGACCTGCGCGGCCCGGAGGTCGCTGGCCGTCCAGGGGCCTGTCGCCTCCTCTGAACTTCTATCGGGGAAGAAGTAATCGATCGGCAGCGAGAGCGCGTCGGCAATGCTGTGCAGCGATCTGACGGAGGGGTTGGCTTTTCCGTTTTCGATCTGGCTGAGCAGGCTGGCACTGACCTCGGCCCTGGCGGCCAATTCGCGCAGGCTCAGGCCCTGGCTTCGCCGGGCTGTGCGGAGCTTCTCACCGATTTCCAGCATATCTGGCCTCCTCTTCGCCTTTCGGGTGGGGGGTGATGGGGCCTGGCCGGCGCTGCCGGGCCGCTTATCAGCGGGCCATCCTTCGCTCTGGTTTAATGTTATTATACAACGGGTTGTCTAGGTTGACAAAACCCGTGTAATAACGTTGATGTCTGTCCTGTTATTGGGGCGAAGAACTCCACTTCGTTTACAATTATTTGACAAATGCCCGCCGCCAATATATACTTCGTTCAATCTCACTTAACGCCAGATACTAACACGTGATCGGCGAAACAAGGCAAGGCTCTTTTCAGACAAGCTCAGTAGATCCAATTTGTAGCACAAACTGTTAGTTTGTGCGGGTCAAACTAACAGTTTGACCTACATTACAGGTCGAAATTTGGATCTGTTGAGGCTGTGAGGGAGGTGCGGATGGTAGATGCGCTCAGTTCAGAAGTAGAGGGGCTGAACCTGGCCTCGGTTGATGTCGAACAGTGGCTCCACATATATGAGCAAATGCTCAAAATCCGCGTCTTCGAGGAACACGTCAACGACCTGTACACCAGCGCCAAAATGCCCGGCCTGGCTCACCTCTACATCGGCGAAGAGGCCGTCGCCGTCGGCGTGTGCGAAGCCCTGCGCCAGGACGACTACATCACCAGCACCCACCGGGGGCATGGGCACTGCCTGGCTAAAGGCGCTGTCGTGGACCGCATGTTTGCCGAGCTGCTGGGTAAAGAGGCGGGTTATTGCCGGGGCAAGGGCGGCTCGATGCACATCGCCGACCCGGCCAGCGGCAACCTGGGGGCCAACGCCATTGTCGGCGGCAGCGCCGGCATCGCCACCGGGGCAGCTATGTCGGCCAAGATGCTGGGTACGGACCGGGTGGCCGTCTGCTTCTTCGGCGAGGGCGCCCTGGGCCAGGGGCTGCTGTACGAGGTGATGAATATGGCCTCGCTGTGGAAGTTTCCGGTCATCTACGTTTGCGAGAACAATTTATACAACGAGTACACCCACCACACCGAAACGACCGCCGGCCAGATGAAGGCCCGGGCCGAAACCTTCGGCATCCTGAGCGAGGAGGTCGACGGCCAGGACGTGCGCCTTGTTTATGCCACGACCTTGCGCCTGGTGGAGCGCGCCCGGCGGGACAAAGAACCGGCCTTCATACTCTGCCACACCTATCGCTATCGCGGCCACCACGTCGGGGATGTGGATCGTTCCTACTACCGCTCCAAAGAGGAAGAGCAGCGCTGGATCGCCGAGCGCGATCCGTTGCAAATTCTGTCCGGATGGCTCATCGAGCAGCAGTTGGCCGAAGCCAACGTGTTCGAGCAAATCGAGAAGTCGGTGCGGGCCGAGATCGAAGCCGGGGTGAAATTTGCGCTGGACGCGCCCTATCCTGACCCGGGGGAGGTGGACCAGCATGTCTACGTCTAGCGCCACGGGCGGCCAGCAGATGCGCGAATTGACCTACGGCCAGGCGGTCAAAGAGGCCCTGGCCGAGGAACTGCGGCGCGATCCCCGCGTCTTTTTGATCGGCGAGGATGTGGCCGAGGCGGGGACGGCCTTCAAGGTCCTCAAGGGCCTGGTCGATGAATTTGGCCCGGAGCGGGTGATCGACTCGCCCATCTCCGAGGCCGGCATCACCGGCATCGGCGTCGGGGCGGCCATGACCGGTATGCGCCCGGTCGTAGACATTATGTTCGGCGACTTCATCACCCTGACCATGGACCAGATGGTCAACCAGGCGGCCAAAATCCATTATATGTCCGGCGGCGAGCTCAAAGTGCCAATGGTCCTGCGCACGACGCTGGGCGCGACCCGCCGCTCGGCGGCGCAACATTCGCAATCGCTGCACGCCTGGTTCAGCCACATCCCCGGCCTCAAAGTGGCCGTGCCTTCGACCCCTTACGACGCCAAGGGTCTGCTCAAAACCGCCATCCGCGACGACAACCCGGTGGCCTTCTTTGAGGACAAGATGATGTACCAGACCAGGGGGCCGGTCCCCGAGGGCGAGTACACCATCCCCTTTGGCGTAGCCGACCTCAAGCGCGAGGGGACCGACGTCACCCTGGTGGCTACCAGCAGTATGGTCTACGTCGCCCTCGAGGCGGCGGAAATGCTGGCCGAAATCGGCCTCAGCGCCGAGGTCATCGACCCCCGCACCACCTTCCCCCTGGACAAGCAGGCGCTGATCGATTCGGCCAAAAAGACCAGCCGGGCCATCGTCATCGACGAGGGCTACGAACGTTACGGGGTGACGGCCGAGCTGGCCTCGGTCATCGCCGACGGGGCTTTCTACTACCTCGACGCGCCGGTCAAGCGCCTGGGGGCGATGGACGTGCCCATCCCCTTCTCGCCGGTGCTGGAGGATTTGACCGTGCCAACCGCGGAATCTGTGGCCGATGTGGCCAAGACGTTGTGTGGAAAGGTCTGATTGGCTGACAAATCTCAAATTTGGACGCAGATAAACGCAGATAAACGCTGATTTCTCTGTTTTATCTGCGAAAATCTGTGTGAATCTGCGTCCGATTTTACGATTTTACGAGTCTTTGCGGCCAAGGTTAGTTTTGTCAGTCAACCAGGTGGAAAGGTTTGAGACTCGTAACTATTCAGGTGACTGGCACTTTGGGCTTAAAAAGCGTGGATTTGACGGGAATCGGGGTTGTTTTACCTCAATTAAGTGCCAGTCACCTAATAGGGTGAATAGTTACTGAGACTCAAAGGAGGTAATATCATGGGCTTGAAGACGTTTGGTCTGATGGGTGT
>JBHHXL010000427.1:0-3967 GCA_046757065.1 Anaerolineae bacterium | reverse complement strand
GGCAGGCCGGTCAGGGTGACGATGACCTGGCTGTTGGGCTGGACCCGGAACTTGAACCAGCGCGACTGGTCCGGTTGATCGACGTGCTGCTCGACCGTGGCTTGCAGCGGCGAGCCGGGGACCAGGGTCAACTCCAGGGCCCGGACCCAGGAGTCGTTGGGCGGGCCGGCGGTGATGCACGGCGAGAACTCGGAGGTGTTGCCGCTGGGGTCGGTGGCGGTGGCCGTCACAAACTGGCCGTTCGTCGTGGCCGCGGGCAGCGTGCCGGTGAAGCGAGCCGTTCCGGCCAGATCGGTCGTGGCCGAGATCGCGCCCAGGAAGGTCTGCCCCTGGCCAAAGCCGGACGGGTCGCAGGCGGGGTTGGCGAAGAACTCCAGGTTGAAGACGGTCTCCGGCGTGCTGTTGAGCAGCCCTTCGATGTTGGTGCTGCTCCCGGCCGGGATGGCCCGCTGCAAGACCGGGAAGTTTTGCAGGTTGTTGGGGCCGCTGTCCGCGTCGCCGGCGTCGTTGGGCGTGACCCCGTCGCCGCCCAGGTCGATGGCCAGGCCGGTGTTGTTGAAGATGCGGTTGGCGGTGATGGCGTTGCCGGTGTTGCCCGGGCCGGACAGGACGCGCACGCCGTCGCCGTCGAAGTTTCGGATGACCAGCCCGCGCACGGTGCTGTCCCCGGTGTCGAGGGTCAGGCCGTTCATACTGGCTTCGCTCCCGCCGCCATCCAGCTCGACCGCGCCTTGCGGCTGGGTCGTGCCGTCGATGATCAGCGGATCGGTCAGGGTGGGCAGGGCGAAGTTCGGGCGGATGGTGTGCGGCCCCGCGCCGGGGATGTTGAAGGCGATCGTCTCCTGCAGGCCAAGGGTGGCGTTGGCGGCGTTGATCGCCTCGCGCAGGGAGCAGTGGGCCAGGCTACACGCGCCGTCGTCCGCGTCGGCGGCGGTGTTGACGGTCAGCGTCGCCCCGCTTTGGGGCGGGTCGGGCGGGTTGACGGTCGTCCCCTCGCTGGCGAAGTTTCCGGCAGGATCGGGATCGGGCGTGCCGGATGCGGCGGCAGCGGTGTTGACGATGAGGCCGCTGGCCTCGGGGTCAACGGCGGTGGCGATGGTGATCAGGCGCGACTGGCCGGGGGCCAGCGAGCCAAAGCCGCCCGTCAGGTGGTCGATGATGGCCTGCAAGGACGCCTGCCGGTCGGCGGCGTTTTGGATCGCCTCCCAGGGGAAGGCGAAAAAGACCGTGTTGCCGGTGTTGGCGGCCAGATTTTGGCCCCCGGCAGCAACGAAAGCCACGCTCCCGTTGCTGTTGGGCGTTATATCGTCGGGGAAAGCCTCGAGGCCGGGGGTGAGATAATCGAGGGGGTACGGCCCCAGCCCGGCGAAATCGAGCACGCCGCTGATGGGCGAGGTGGACTCGACATCGGAGACGATGTCGTTCACGCCCAGGAAATCGACCATAAAGGTGGTGGTGATGTCGCCCTGATCGAAGTGATAATCCTGGCTGCTGAGGAAGAGTTTGCCCCCGTTGCGCAGGTAGGTGGCCAGGGCCAGCTCGTCGGCCTCGGTGGGGCCGGCTGCCGGCAGGCCGCTCTCCTCAAACTCGCCCCCGCCGCAACACTGGTCCCCGGAGAACCAGATGACCAGGTCGTAGGCCGACATCGTGGCCGCGTCCGGGCCGTTGGCGGTCTGGCCCGGCACGTCGAAGACGGTGTAGGTCTGGCCCAGGGCCTCCAGGGCGCGGGTGTAAAAACCGCGCACATCGGGGAAGTCATCGTCGTCGTCCACCAGCAAAATCTTGAGGCCGGTGGTACAGGTCACCGCCCGGCCCAGGGTCTGGCAGCTCCCCTCCGGGCCGATCCCGGCGGAGAGGATGCTGACCTCAAGCGGCACCACGTCGGTTACCACCAGACCCAGCGCCGCAGCCGGGCCGCTGTTGGACAGGGCCAGGGTGTAGGTCAGCGAGGTCCCGGCCTGGACCGGATCGGGCGTGTCGGTTTTGCTCAGGGCCAGGTCGGCCTCCAGAACGATCCCGGTCACCGTGGCGCTGTCCTGGTCATCCTCGGTCGGGATGTTGTTGCCCGGCGTGGAGTCCGGGTCGGGCAGGTCCGAGGCCGTGATCTCGGCCACGTTGGTCAAAACCGAGGCGCTGTTGATCGTGGCCGTGATCTCCAGCCTGGCGAAGCTCGCGCTCAGCGCGCCGACATCCCACAGGCCGGTGGCCGGGCTGTAGACGCCCTGGCTGGCCAGGTGCGCGTCGTAGCTCAGGCCCGCCGGCAGCAGATCGGTGACCTCGACGTTAGTGGCCGGATTGGGTCCGCCGTTGAAGACGGTGAGGGTAAATCTGACCCGGTCCCCGACCTCGGGGCTGACGTTATTGACCGACTTGGTCAGGGACAGATCGGCCTGCGGCAGCAGGTTGGACTCAAAGGCGCCGATGTCGATCACCCCGCCCTGCACGCGGGGGAAGCCCGGCCCGCGCTGGTCGAAGGCGGGCGGCGGGCTGAAACCCGGATCGCCGGCCCCGATAGCCAGGCTGCCGGACAGCAGGGCGTGGGTCTCGGTGCCGCCGCCGTTGTTTTGCAGCGGGCCCAGGAGGGGGTTGCTGCTGGGTTTGTCGGTAATGTGATTGAGATTGCAACTGAAGTCCGTGGCCAGGTTGTAACCTGTGGAAACAACCACCCCGCCGCCGGTGGTGCTGCAGGCCAGGCCCAGCCCGGATTTGGCGATCAGGGTGTGGTTGAGGGTGGTCGTCACCGCCCCGCCGCCGCTAATCGTGCTCAAGGCGGTCCCGGTGATGGCCCGGATCGTGCTGTGGTTCACGACCATCACCGTCTGGCCGGCGTCGCCCCAGTTATTGACGTTGTGTCCGAGGGCGGCGGTGTTGCCGCTGACGGTGCTGTTATTGAGGAAGGTGGTGGCCTGGAAATTGTTGATGCCGCCCCCGACGGACGAGCTGGCCCCGATGTTGCCGCTGATGGTGCTGTCGTTGACCGTCAGCGTCGCCCCAAAGACGTTCTCGATGCCGGCCCCGTTGCTGCCGCTGGTGGTGTTGTTGCGAACGGTGGTCCGGTCGAGCGTCAACGTCCCCCCGGCGTTGTAAATCCCCCCGCCGCCGCCGATGAAGTTGGTCGAAGCGTTGTCGCTGACGACGCTGTTGACCAGAGTGACCACGCCCCCGCTGCCGAGCGAAAGGCCGCCGCCGAAATTGGCAGCGCCGTTCGACAGAGTGACCCCGGAGATGGCCACCGTGGCCGCCAGGGGCAGGTCGATAACGCGGTCCAGGCCGTTGGCGTCGATGATCGTGCTGGCCGCCCCTGCCCCGACGATGGTCAGGTCGTCGGTGATGTCCAGGTCGCCGCTGGCCGCCCCGTTTTCGCCCGCCCCGGAGATGCTGAGGGCGTAAGTTCCGGCCGGCAGGAGGATGGTATCGGCCCCGCTGCCGGCCGGGCAATCCGTCGAGCCGGACTGGTCATCGTTGTTGGCGTTGATGATGGCCTCGCGCAAGGTGCAGGCCTCGTCGTCGGCCACCGTGTCGGCCGTGCTGTCCACGCCGATCAGGGTCAAGGCGTGCGCGCCCGGCGTCAATCCAACGCCCAGCGGCCACAAGAAAGCCACGGTCAACCCCAAACTCAAGGTCAAAGCGATTAATAAACGGCGGGTCCTCATCTGACATCCCCCCTATCTTGATGTCGCATCGATATCCGATTGTAAAAGTTCATCGCAAAAACAGTTGTGTGATTTTCAAAGAAACGGTTGGCCAGCTGCCTCGGCAAAGTTTGACGCCGGTCAACCCTTCTAGTATAAACCTGAAATCGTAGGAGACTGATAGGAGAATCCTATGAAAATGGTTAGGATTGTCCAGCCCCGGGCCCGCCGGAAATCCGCTGGTTCTAACGGATGCTGTGGTTGGCCTTATTATCTGCGTGCCGCCCCGCGATAAATCGCAGGGCTACCAAACAGCGCCCGATAAATCGGGCTAG
>JBHHXL010000426.1:0-4041 GCA_046757065.1 Anaerolineae bacterium | reverse complement strand
GGCTAAAGCCCTAAAAACTGCCGACACTATATTTCGCGAAGGGAAATCAATGCCCTCACCAGGTAAACAGACACGTCAAACCAGGGAACAGAGACCTCCCCCACGTTGGGGAATGAGCGCAGCCGAATTCCACGACGCCTTTCAAAACAAGCCATGGTCGTTTTCAAAGACGGTAAGGCCATGAGCGGCCGGCTGGTCGGAGTGGATACCTACGATCTGGTGGTGGAAATCAACGGCGATCATTTCCTCATCGCCAAGCGCGCCATCAAATATGTGCGCCCGCCACAGCAGTCGTAATAGAGGTTGCCGATGACAGAGGTCCCCCATCCCACCGTCGCCGCTTGGTTGGCCGATCTGGATCGCCAGGGCAAAAGTCCGTTGACCCAGGCCAATTACCGGCGCGCGCTGGTCCACTTCGCCCGTTGGTCCGGGCAAACCTACGGCCAACCCTTCGACCCGACGGCGATCATTCCCCGCGATGTTGCCGACTGGAAGGCATTTCAACAAACGGTAGAGGGCGCTAAACCTTCGACCATTAACCTCCGCCTCGTCGCCCTCTCGCGCTATTTCAAGTGGGCTGTGGACCAGGGTTATGTCCGCAGCGATCCCACGGCCGAGGTGCCTGGGATACGTCTGACCTCACGTCGTCCCAGATCGTTAGATGAGGTGATGGTTCGCCGTCTCCTGCGCCAGGTCCACAAGGGGGGCAATGGGCGTGACATTGCTATGGTTGAGTTGTTGTTGGGCACCGGTCTTCGTATCTCGGAGGCGTTAGCCTTGCGTCGGGGGGATGTGACACTCAATGAACGGAGCGGGGAGGTGGTGGTCCGGCGTGGCAAAAGGAATGTCCATCGACAAATATCGCCAATATACTATGAGTCGCCATCTCGATCACTATGGAATAGGCTGCTTTACCCCGGCTTTTTCCAGGCGCTGCGCTCCCGTTTCCTGCCGGACAACTTGACCGATTAGGGGGTACGGGACGAATTTCGCTTGAGAGGGATGATGTCATATTCCCACCGGTGCGACCATCTCCAGATCAAGCCCCTGGCGACTGATCTCGAAGCGGTCGGAGCGGCGGAGGGCGGCCAGATGAGGGGTCAAGTCGAAGGGGAAGGCGGCCGGGGATTGCACTAACTCGGCCAGGGGAAGCTGCCGACCGTTGTGGGCTATCGGGCTAAGGGAACTCTGCAAGATACATTCCATAAGCCACAGGGCGAGCGTAGGATCATCCGTCTGGCGTGGCGATGCGGCCTCATAAACATAGCGGGCCGACGGTACTTCGCGGATGACTCCCCAGGCCAGGCAGGTGCGGAGCGTCCTGGGCACGGCCCGCTTGAGGGTGGTCCGTTGCCCCCAGGTTTCTCGGATGCGGCGCAACACCTGGGCCGACTCGACTTCCCCCTGCAAATGCAGCAGACGACCGACGGTGCCGGCTACGTCGTGGAAGAAGGGATAGGCCAGCAGAGACATCCCCCAGTGTAGCCAAAGCCGCTCCTCCGGCGGTAGGCGCGGTAACAAGGCCAGGGCTTCTGCCCGAAGCGCTTGATGTTCTTCCGGCACCCGGCTCCAAATCCGGGTTAAAACGGTGACGGTTTTCCGGCAGGCTTCACTCCCTGGTATTTCATTGGCCAGGCGCGCTATCAGTTCCTGCCGAATTTGGTCTACATCAAACCCTTCCAGGACCAAACCGGCGGCCAGATCGAGCCAGCTCAAATTGAGTTCCCGGTCGAAACCGATCGTTTGCTTTTCCATATCAACTGCGCCTTAACTTATTGATTTCGATGAACGGTACAATAACCTCTTCCAGGGCGATCCCACCGTGGCAAATGGCCTGCTCGCCGGCGTTGAGGAAGGCGTTCAGGCCTGAGGCCAGAAGGACATGGACTCCCTCCGGCAGTCCAACGTTGGTCCACTCCATCACCTCTATCGGTGGAGCTGGCAGCTTGCCGGCCTCGGCTGACAGGAGGTCAGCCCCACTTTGGAATTGCTGCCGGGCGCTGGCCAGGAAAGCCGGGTCGGTGTAGACCCGGGCCCGCTGGCCGCGCGTCTCGACCAGCACGCCTTCGTTGGGACGGCCAAGCCCCCGGGTCCAGACATTGCCGTGATCGGAGGTCAGAAAGACGGTGAAGTTTTCAGCCAGCAATCTGGCCACCAGCCGGGTCAAATATCGATCGTGCGTCAGCCAGAGCCGGATTTGCTGGTGCATCCCGGCCGTGCCCAGTTGCATACCGTGGCCGATGTTGTCCACCGTATTGACCACCAACCCGACCACCTGCAGCCGGTCATCCTCGATCAGGGTCAGGACTTCGGGTTCCAGAGGGTCTTCGGTCCCTGGCTGTACGACCGGATCGGCGGCGGCCCCGGCCACATCTTTTGTGCCCAGATTACGGGCGTAGCCAGCGGCTGCAGCAGGCAGACCGTGCTCCGCCCAGAACCGGCTCCAACGAGCGGACTCCTGGTTGGTCGTCTGCCACGAGACCGGGAAGAACTGCGGCGCTACGCCGGCAAACGTGGCCTGGCGGGAGATGGGGGTCAGGGTCGGGGCCCAGGCGAAGAGGCTTCCCCCTTGGACGGACCAAGGCTGTTCTTCTTCGGCCCACACCTCACGGATGACATGCCATTGGTCCAGGGCCAGCCCATCCACCACGACCAGCGCCAGCCGGCTGGCCGTTCCTTCCCGGCGACAGGCGGCCAGGTAATGCGGCACCTGGTGCACCATCACCGGCCGGGGCAGGTGAGGCTGGTTGTGGAGCGTATGATAGCGGTCCAGCATCCACCTGGCAAATCGGGCTTCGACCTTGAGGTGCAGGGTTTCAAACTTGTTCAAGTCCTTCTCGGCCAGGCCCTCAGGGTGGCGATGGCGCAGCACGACCAGTTCAGCCCACCCCTCGGCGAAGTGCAGCCAGTCTTTGTGGGGAGCGTCCGGGTCGGGCAGGGCTTGCGCCAAATGTTGGAGCAAATGGTTGAAGCGTAGGGCACCCTCGAGGTTAGGTCGTCCCTTGACACCGACCTGCGCCCATTCCTCGACTTGCCAGCCCTCGGGCAGCGAGAGCGGCTTCAATTTGCCTTCTATGAAGAGGGTGTTCAGATAGACGCGGACCTCCGGGTCGGCGAAGGGGAGTGCCTCAGCAGAGGCGTAGTCAGCCCGCGCTTCTTTGGCCGCGCTGGAAGCGTGCCCCACCGTTGGCTGTTGGGCGGCCAGGAAGCCACGCCAGCGCTCTTGCAGAAAGGCGAAGAAATCGGCCGCGCTGTGCAGCAGCTTTTCCAACGGCCAGTCGTCGAACCCTGAGTTCTGGCGCAGCTTCTCTAGCAACAGTTCATCCAGCATTGGCGGGGCGACCTCCGCCCGGACGTGGCGGGCCAGCAGCAGCTTGAGCAAATCGGCCGGGGTTTTGATCAGTTCGGGCACGACGCCGAAGACGTGTTTGAGGATGAATAGCTTGCTGGCCCGGTCCCCCATCTCGAGGCCGTGGTAGCCTTGATACGTAGCGTACAACGGTTGCAGGTGGGCCGGGTCCAGGGCGCTGACGACGGGATAGCTCAGCTTGGGGAACAGCTCGGGCAGGCTGAAATGGAGGGTGCGGCCACTTTGCAGCAGGTCGTAGGGCAGCGTTTGCAGCGATGACTGGGGAGAGCGCAAGATAACAACCAGGTCGGTTGGCTGCGTTTCGTCCCAATGCTGGCGGTAGCCGGACTCGTAAGCGTGGCGAAAAGCAACCGGGTCTTCGAAGGGGAGCAAATCGAAGCCGCGCGCCCGGATAGCGGCCAGCAATCCCTCCTCCAGCAGCAGGCCGTCGGGGTCGGCCACCAGAGTCAGGCGGTGGGTGGGCTCGGCGAAATGTTGGAGGATGTGGTCGCGCCAGTCAGTCATGTAGCTTTCCTATTATCTTCTCCGGCATATCCTTCGCTACCAACAATACCAGATGATTACACGCCCGCGAGCAGCCGACGTAGAGGAGACGGTTCAGGTTCCAGACCTGCTCTCCGTCGAGCTCGGCCAGGATGACGACCGGGCTTTCCAACCCTTTGAAGCTGTGA
>JBHHXL010000425.1:0-4052 GCA_046757065.1 Anaerolineae bacterium | reverse complement strand
CCCATCTCCTTCATGATTTCAACCGCTTTCCTTCGGGATCGTAAAACGGCAAGGGCACCACCTGGCCGGTATGCAACTCGCCGCGCACCCGAACCGTAAACTCGGTCCCCGGCCGGCCCCGCTCGACGGGCAGCCAGCAAAGCCCAATCGACTGTTTGAGGGTGGGGCTGTACCGGGCGCTGGTCACCCGGCCCACAATTTCCAGGCCAAGCGGCCAGTCGGGATTGGGCTGGACGATCTGGTTGGCTTCTTCCGGCACCACCTGTGGATCGAGCATCTGGTAGCCGACCAGCCGGTGGGCGACGCCCTGTTTTTGAATGTTCACCAGCGACGGCTTGCCCAGAAAATCGGATTTGTCCATCTTGACGATCCAGTCCAGATGGGCCATAAAGGGATCGGTCAGCCCGTCCGTGTCCTGGCCGATGATGAAGTGCCCCTTTTCCAGGCGCATAATGCGCTGGGCCTCCACGCCAAAGGGGGCGATGCCATACGTCTGCCCCGCCTCAAGCAGCGTTTCCCACAGGTACAAAGCGTAACCGGCCGGCACGTGAAGCTCGTAGCCCAGCTCGCCGGTAAAGCCGATCCGCAGGGCAATGACCGGCACCCCGGCCACAACGCCCCGGCGCGCGGCCATATAGGGGAACGCCTCATTGCTGAGATCAATGTCGGTCAGGGGTTGGAGCATTTCGCGGGCATGGGGGCCGGTCAGGTTCATCGCCGCATAAGTGTCGGTCATATTATAAACCTGGAGGTCGAAGTCCCAGCCCGATTGCAGGTTCCACTCGATGTTTTCGTAGACGCCCGTCGCCCCGCCGGTGGTGGCCGTGACGTAGTACGTATCTTCATCCAGGTGGGCCACCACCCCGTCGTCGGCGACGATGCCCTCGTCGTTGCACATCACCCCGTAGCGGGCGCGCCCGACGGCGAGTTTACGCCACCGGTTGGTGTAAAGCATCTCCAGCAGGTGCGGCACATCCCGGCCCCGGATCAGCATCTTGCCCAGGGTGCTGACGTCGATCAACCCCAGCCTGTTGCGGGTAGCCAGGACTTCGACGCTGGGGTCGCCGTAATGTTCGGGGCGCTTCCACAGGCCGGCGTTCATCATCTTCGCCCCGTGCTCGAGGTGCCAGGCGTGCATCGGGGTGTATTTGACCGGCTCCATGATCCGACCGGCCAAAGCCCCCAATGGCACCGAACTGAAGGGCGGGCGGCTGGTGGTGGTGCCCGTCTCGGCGATGGTCTGCCCGTTGGCCTCGGCGCAGAGGGCCATCGTGTTGGCGCTTTCGTATTTGCCCTGGCTCGGCCCCATACTCAGGGTACTGTACCGCTTGAGCAGTTCCATACTGCCGTACCCCTCGGCAACCGCATCCCGCAGGTCTTTGATGCTCACGTCCTCGTCGAAACTGAGGAAGCTCTTCTTGTCGCCGCCGGGGATGTAAACCAGATTCGAGGTGCGGGCCGGCTCAGCGGCTTTGAGGGTCGACACCTTCTGGCCCAGATCGCCGGGCGCGCCGGGGCCGTAACCGGCGTCCCTGGCCGCGTTCAGGCCGGCCATCTCCCCTTCGAACAGCTCAACCTGGAGGCTGTGCGTACCCGCCACGCGCCCGGCGGCGTGGACCTTGGGCGGCAGTTGCCCCGGCAGAAACTCGACGCGCGCCTCGTCGTAGACCGGCTTTGCCCCGGCCTGGAAGAGCAGGCCCGTGGCCGGCGTCCAACCGGCGGAGACGGCCAGCAGATCGCAGGGCACAAATTGCAGCGTGCCCGGCCTGGCCGCCAACCGGCCCTGGCCTTCGGGCGGGGGCGGCGTTCGCTCCTGGGCTTCGGCCAGCATCACCCCCAGCAGCTCCTTCGAGCCCCGGGCCTCGGTCACGATGCGGCCGGTCTCGACGGCCACCCCGATCCCGGCCAGTTCTTCGACCAGGGCCGGGTTGGGTTCGGGCCGCAATTCGAGGACGGCGACCAGCTCGACCCCGGCGGCGTGCAAATCGAGGGCCACTTGCAGGCCATCGTCGTTGGCTGACAGAACCACGGCCCGCCGGCCCGGACGGACGGCGTAGAGGTGCATCAGGCGCTGGGCCGCCGAACCCAGCATCACGCCGGGCAAATCGTTGTTCTGGAAGAGGAGCGGCTGCTCAAAAGCGCCGTTGGCGGCCACCAGCGATCCGGCCCGGATTTTCAGCAGGCGCGTTTCGTCCTTGAGCGCCCCCAGCCACAACGAGTCGTAAACCCCAAAGGCAGCCGTGTTCAACTCGACCCGGATGCGGGGCTCGGCCAGCACCTGCTGGATCAGGTCCCGGCCCGCGTCAGCCGCCCGCCGCTCGTAGGCCAGGTGGCCGCCCAGGTAGGGGGCCTCTTCCAGGAGCAGCACCTCGGCCCCGGCCCCGGCGGCGTGGAGGGCGGCGCTCATCCCCGCCGGCCCCCCGCCGATGACCAGGACATCGGCGAATTCATACTTCTTGTCGTAACAGGTATCGGGCGCATCGGGGGTGACGTGGCCCAATCCGGCGGCGTGGCGCAGGACCTTCTCGTACACCGGCCACAGCGCCCTGGGCCGGATGAAGGTCTTGTAGTAAAAACCGACCGGCAAAAAGCGCGAGCCAAGCGAGGTCAGCGACATCACATCGGCGTTGAGCGAGGGCCAGGCGTTTTGCGGCCTGACCACCATCCCCGGCTGGACCGGGCGGGTGCTGGCCCGCACGTTCGGCTCATCGCCCACGCGGACCAGGGTATTGGTATCGGCGGAGGTCATTGCAAACGCCCCCCGGGGCCGGTGATATTTGAAGGAACGGCCAAGGACCTTGACCCCGGCGGCCCACAGGGCGCTGGCCACCGTATCCCCCTCGAAAGCGGGATAGGTTTTGCCGTTGAACTCAAACTCGAAGCGCCTGGCCCGGTCGATTTTGTGCGAGGGATGTTGCGGCAAACGGCCCGTTCGCTGCTGCGCTGCGGCGGGACCGGCCGGTGTGGTTTTGACGTCGGATGTCATCGCTCTGGCTCCCACAGATAGGTCTGTTGCACAACCTGGGTTTTGGTATGGCGCTCGGCCAGAAACCACAGGCCGCAGCCGGCGCGGTGGTACCACCACTCCTTCTGCACGCCCAGCTTGTTTTCTTTCAAGTACAAATAATCAACCCATTCCTCGTTCGAGGCTGCCGCCGGGTTTGCCGGGCGCGGGTTATACTCCCCACCAAAGCGAAACTCGGCCACGTTGCGCTCTCCGCAATTCGGACAGGTTAGCAAGATCATCGGAAGCTCCTTTAGAGCGTGTTTGAAAAGAGGAGCCAGCACCCCCAGGTGCGGCTCCGCTCGGCACGTAGGCGTGCCTCACTCCTCACCGAAGGCACATTTTCCGCAAAAAACAAAGGTCTTGTCCCCACTTTTAGGACTTTTCAAACACTTTCTTAGAATACCCCTCCCCTAGCCCCTCCCCGCCAGCGGGGAGGGGTTGGGGCGGGGTGAAATCTTCACGCTCCGCGTCGTTGTCATCCCCCAGGGGTAGCCAGGCACTTTGTATTGAGGGCTTCAGCCCTTGCCAACCTCACAGGGCTAAAGCCCCTAAGACGGTTGCCTTCCGGCTGCGAAGCGTGTTGCCGCACGTAGGCGTGCTGGCTCCTCTATATCCGTCCTTCGTCGAACTCAATGCCCGACCGAAGCCGCGCCCTTTTCGCCGACCAGCCTGCCTTCGAAGAAGCGCTCGTAGCGGAACGGGGCCAGCAACTCCGGCGTGCGACGGGTAGCGATCAGTTCGGCCATCCGTTTGCCGGAAACCGGCCCCGCCTTGAACCCGTATGTTCCCCAGCCAACATCAACCACAAAGCCCTCAACGGGGGTGAAGCCCATAATCGGGCTGTAATCGGGGGTCATATCGCACAGACCGGCCCACTGGCGCATCAACCGGACCCGCGCCAGGGAGGGGAACAGTTCCAGCACGTGCCCGCTCAAGCCCTCCACAAAGCCCAGCGTCGAGTCCAGCGAATAGGAGGTAAAGGGATCGACGGCGGCGCCCATCACCAGCTCGCCCCGGTCGCTCTGGCTGAGGTAAAAGTGGAGCG
>JBHHXL010000424.1:0-4081 GCA_046757065.1 Anaerolineae bacterium | reverse complement strand
GGCCTGGGTTGCTCCGTGGGCACGCTGTTGGTGCGCGTGCCGACGCCGACCGCCACCCCGACCAAAACGCCGCGCTCCACCTTCACGCCGACGCCCAACTGGTCACCGACGCCGCCGCTACCGACCGACACGCCGACTTTCACCCCGGAGCCACCCACGCCGACCGCTACCCCTCCGCCCGGCACGCCAACATCCGAGCCAACCCTGGAGGCCTCACCGACCGGCACCCCGCCCCCACCGACCGACACCCCGGTTCCGGCTCCCGTCGTGCCGACCGATACCCCAACCCCGGAACCGCCCACGGCCACGCCGACCCCGGCCTATCCGTTCACCGCGACGCCTTACACCCACGACACCGGCTCGCCCAGTTTTACCCGCATTACGGCCTGGGCAGCGGAGATCATCAACCAAAGCGCCGGTGAGTTCAAGTCGATGGCCGGCTATCAATTGAAAGTTATCGGGCCGGGCGGCGAGCATCTCAGTGAGGTCTCCGGGCCCGGCTTCGCGGACAGCACCACACCCGGCACCGGCGACAATCACCGCATGAATATGAAGGTTGAGTTACCGCCTTACACCCCCGGCACCTATCGCGCCTTTTTGGTTCTGGGCGACCAGCAGGTATCGCCGGAGGTGGAGATCAACTTTGCTGCCGCACCCTTGCAGTACGTCCATATCGACTTCTTCCAGTTTCGCCAGTAGGGGCGATCCCTTGTGGTCGCCCAGGGCAGGCTCGATTTGTGTTCGTCAAAAACGATCGGGGCGCAATGAAATGAATTACCGCACGAGAAATCTGAAGATGCTCTCCCGGATCATCGTCATCTCGGCCGGCCTCCTCCTGGCCTGTGGCCTGGGCGCCAACGCGCCCGGCCTGGCCGGCGGAGAGGTCGAAACCGTCGCAACCCGGACGCCGATGCCCACCTTTACGCCCACCCCACCCATCGAGGCCCTGGTCACAATTGAGCGGCCGACGCCCGTTCCAACCGTTCCGGCGGAGGCTGAGGGTGGGGATACCGGAGACCAGAGCAGCGACCCGGGCCAGTCCGGCCAGGAGCCGCCGCAAACAGACGATGAACCGGCGGCTGAACCGACCGGGGAGCCCCCGCCGGAAGCACCATCGCTGGTCAAAGTGCCGGTCAGCGCCACGGCCAATGTCAATGTCCGCGACGGGCCGGGCACGGGATATCCCGTTGTCGGCCAGGCCGCGCCGGGCCAATCCTCCGAAGCGATCGGGCGCAACCCGGACGCCACCTGGTTGTACGTGGTCTACCCGCCGGGCCCCGGAGGATTTGGCTGGATCTCGGCCGCATACCTGGCCGCCGAGGGCGACGTGAACAGCCTGGCGGTGATGGAGGTGGCCCCGCCGCCGCAAGCCGCCGCCCCGCCGGCCAATTCGCCCCCGCCCGAAAACAACCCGCCGCCCGGCCCGCCTCCTTGCGAGCAGCAGTACCAATTCTGCCCGGCAGGCTGGTTCACAGACCACAACGAAGCGCTGGTCCACTTCCGGGGCGTGATCAAAAACACGGGCGGCGGCGGGGTGAATGGCTTTAGCGTGCGCATTTCCAACGGCTCCTTGAGCCTGCTCTCCTTCCCCTCCGGCCCGAGTTCCGTCGCGCCCGACTGGCACGATGGCAAGTGGGACATCGCCCTAAACACCCCCCCCATCGCCCAATACTTTGGCACCTGGACCGTGCAAGTGGTTCGCTACGAGTGCCCGGATTTCTTCAACGCCCAATGCGACCAGTTCGTGCCCCTGTCCGAAGCGGTTCCTATTGTGATTGAGCCCGGCGCTGAAGTGATTGTCGCCGACTGGATCTGCCATCGCGATTGCGACCAGGGTATCAGGCGGTGATCAGAGAACAGATGGCAGACGGCAGAATACAGACAACAGACAACAGACAACAGAATACAGACAGCAGATTGCAGACAACAGAATACAGACAGCAGATTGCAGACAGCAGACAACAGAGCAGGCCACCATCCAGCCTCTTTGTCCTCCGTTCTCTCCTGACAAAACGCGCCTCGCTTCTGGTGGGTCTATCCCTGCTTGGCCTGGTTGCCTGCGCCCCCTTTCAATTGCCCGGCGTTAGCGCGTTGCCCACCGCTACCCTTCAGACCAACCCGGCGACCGCCATCCCGACCGATACCACCCCGCCCCCGCCGCCCTCGCCGACGCCCACCGTCGAGGTAGAGCCGGTCTTGCCAACAATCCCTCCGCCAACCGCCACGCCGCTCCCCCAGACCGGAGGCGGCCAGCTCAGCAGCCCGCCGGGTCTGACCACGGAGGAACTGCTGGCCTTGACCGAGGTGCCCGTTCGCGACCAGCGGCTCCTGGCCCAACGCCTGGAGCTTAACGGCCAGGAAGTGCCGGAAGTGGTCAACGAGACCGCGCCTAACTACCAGCTAGGAGACACCGAAACTTTCTGGGTCGGCGATCTGGCCAGCGGCACGCCCGAACATTTCCAGGCCAGGGCCACCCTGGTCCACATCAGCCAGCACGCCTACTGGTGGGTAGCGGACGGGGTGGACCTCGATCTGGACGCCATCCGGCGCTCCGCCGAGGTGTTTGAAAACCAGACCTACCCCACCAACCGCCAGTTCTTCGGCAGCGAATGGACCCCGGGCGTCGATAACGACCCGCACGTCTACATCTTCCTGGGCCACGTTCCCGGTGTGGGCGGCTACTACTCCTCCAGCGACGAGTATTCCAGCCTGGTCAACGAATTCAGCAACGAACACGAGATGTTCTTTATCAACGCCCGTAGCCTGGCCCCCGGCAATAGCTTCTTCGACGGCATCCTGGCCCACGAATTTCAACATATGATCCATTGGCACCAGGATCGCAACGAGCCGGTCTGGGTCAACGAGGGCCTGAGCGAGCTGGCTTTCCTGCTCAACGGCTTCAAGAACGATCAAAAGATGCAGGCCTTCCTGGGCGGCCCGGACCTTCAGTTAAACACCTGGACCAGCCTGACCGACGCCCGCAGCAAATCCATCGCCCATTACGGGGCCAGCTACCTGTTTATGGTCTATTTTCTGGAGCGATTTGGCGAGGAGGTGATGAAAGCCGTGGTGGCCAGCCCGGCCAACGGCGAGGCCGGGTTCGAGGCCGGCCTGGCCGAGGCCGGCCTGAACCTGACCTTCGATGACGTCTTTGCCGATTGGCTGGTCGCCAACGTCCTGAACGACCCCAGCCTGGCCGGGGGCCGGTACGGCTACCGCGCCGTGGACCTGGCCCCGCTCCGCTTCGAGGAACGGGTCGATGCCTACCCCGCCGGGGCTGAGGCCACCGTCAGCCAATACGGGGCCGATTACATTGCGTTGACCGGCCAGGGTGATGTTCTCATCACCTTTCAGGGCAAGGCCACAGCCAGCCTGCTCGACAACCAGGCCCACAGCGGTCGCTACCAATGGTATTCCAACCGGGGCGATGACGTCGACTCGACCCTGACTCGCGCCTTCGACCTGCGCGGCGTCGAGGCGGCCACGCTGACCTACTGGACCTGGTACGATCTGGAAGAGGATTGGGATTACGCCTACGTCGAGGTCTCGACCGACGGCGGCCAGACCTGGACGGCCTTGCCCACGCCCCACACCCGCGACGACGACCCCAGCGGCAACGCTTACGGCCCCGGCTACACCGGCCAGTCCGGCGACGGGCCGGTCTGGATCGAGGAATCGCTCGACCTGTCCCCCTACGCCGGCCAGGAAATCCTGATCCGCTTCGAATACGTGACCGACGACGCCGTAAACCGGCCCGGCTTCGCCGTGGACGACATCCGCATCCCCGAAATCGGCTATGCCTACGACGCTGAGACCGACGACGGCGGCTGGCAGGCCGAGGGCTTTGTGCGCATCGATAACGTCTTGCGGCAGCGCTACATCGTGCAGGTCATCGAGATCGGCGAGGAGGTTACCGTTCACCGGCTTGCCCTCGACGCCAACAACCAGGGCAGCTACCGGGTGCAGGGGCTGGGCGACCGGTTGGAGCGGGCGGTGCTGGTCGTCAGCGCCCAGGCCCCGGTCACAACCGAGCCGGCGGCGTACCGCTACCAGCTTCGCTAGGACCTCAAGGCGTCACCCT
>JBHHXL010000423.1:0-4106 GCA_046757065.1 Anaerolineae bacterium | reverse complement strand
TCGGTCCTTTCGGGCGGGGCGACGAGTTGGCGCGGTTGATTATGTAATTATCCAGAAATAACCCGGCATTTTTGCAGGATGTTTCTTGGAAAAAAGTGAAAGGTTATTTACGGACAGTTACTATGTAGGCTCCTGGCCGCCATCCGTCCCCATAATCCGCGTGCGCCCGTTACCTGTGCGTCTGCTACCCGGAACTTGCCGAAAATTTGGAACGCGCCCGTCATTGGGCATCATTGCATCCAGTTGACGCCGAGATCAAATCTACTATAATCAGTAGATCCAAGATTCAGACTTCGGAAGTCTCAGAAGACACGTTCGCCGGTCAAAATGCTTGATAATCAAGGCAACTTTACCAAGAGAATCGCGTTTGGAGACTTCCGAAGTCTTATGGCAACCAAAATTTGGATCTACTGATAATAAACAACTATTTACTGTTGATCGGGAGGACCCCATGGACACGACTCCAACCAGCGATTCTAAGCCTACCGCAGCACCTGCGCCTGCTCAATCCAGCCGGAAGGGCCGGAACCCCCTGTTATGGATCGGTTTGGGAGGGTGCGCTTTGCTCGTGTGCTTAGGTTTGTCCGTCGGCGGCGGCCTGGTGGCCTATCGCGCTTTGCAACGCAACGTCGAAGACTTACCCATCAGCCTGATTCCTGACCAGGACACCGATCTCGAAGGTCCGGCGGAAGATGCCGGTGAAGCCGTCGAGGCCTCGCCCACGCCGACGCCGGTTCCGCCAACGGCGACGCCAACGGAGAGCCCGCCCAGCGCCACACCTACCACGGAGACCGGGTCGCAGACGGAAGAACCGGAACCGACCCCAACGCGCCGCACGCTGGGCTCTTCCCGGGAGCCGACCCCTACCTCGCCGCCGGCGGCGGCAGCGCCCGTCATCGAGGAGCTTTTCTTTTCCGCCGAACCCCTTGAGGCCGGCCAGGCTCCGGAGGCCATGACCACCTTTCCTTCGGACACGGCTGAGGTTCACGCCATCTTCAGCTATAGCGGCTTTACGTCCGAGAATGAATGGAGCCGGGTCTGGTATCTCGACGGCGAGGAGTTCGCCACCTTCTCGGATCTGTGGACCGGCGACGAGGCGGGTAGCTTCGACTACTCCATCAGCCCCGAGACGGAGGACGGCAGCCTCGATCCGGGGGAGTGGGCCCTGGAATTATACATCGACGGCCAACTGCTGGCCTCCGGCCAGTTCACGATTGAAGAACCCGAGCCGGTGGTCACCACCCGTAATTTCAAGCTGGCCTACTCAGTTTGGGACGGCGGCAAGCATTTGCTCTTTATCTCTAACATCGATGGCTCGGGCCGGCAGTTTATCCTGGAACGCGCTGCCGGACCCTCCTGGACAACCGATGGCCGCTCGCTCTACATTTACGGCGAAGAAGGCGTCGACCGCCAGATTCGGGACGGAACCGAGTATACCTGGCCGGATGCCGGCATCAGCAACGGGGTCGTCTTGTTAAGCGATGTATTAACGGTGGGCAGCGGCATTCCCGATGCTTTTCAAGACCCGGGCTGGAAAGACGGATCGGCCCGGGCCACCGCGTTGGCCCCCGGCGGCCAGATGCTGGCTTTTGACGCGGCCCGGGGCGGCCCGGACCGGCGGATTTATTTCTTCGGAACCAGCGATAACCAGCAGTTCAAGTTTGAAATCCTCGGCGAGCAGCCAAGCTGGGCTCCTGATAGCAACCAGCTGGCCTACCGCTCCTGCCGTGAAAACAAGTGCGGCATCTGGATTTCCAACCGCGATGACTCCAACGCCCACGTGCTGACCTTGAACGGCGGCGATGCCTTCCCCAGTTGGTCGCCCGATGGCCGCCAGATCGCTTTCAGCCGCGATATGGGCGGCAACCACGACATTTTTGTCATCAACACCGACGGGAGTTCCCTCCGCCAGTTGACGAACTCGCCGGGACACGATACACTGCCGGTTTGGACCCCGGACGGACGGCGGATCGTCTTCCGCAGCGCCCGGAGCGGGAGTTGGGGCATCTACGTCATGAACGCCGACGGCAGCGGGCAAACGCTGATCATCCCCGATGCCGCCCTGGGGCCGGATTGGTCGTTTGGCAAAATGGATGTGTACTAAAATAGCTTATGCGAGTTCGTTTTGAGTCTATCGGCTGTCGCTTAAATATCAGCGAAATCGAAAGCCTGGCCCGCCAGTTTGCGGTGGCGGGCCATCAGGTGGTTGGCTCTGGCCAGCCGGCGGACCTGTGCGTCTTCAATAGCTGCACGGTGACGCACATCGCCTCGCGCAAGTCCCGGCAGGTCATCCGCCAGTTGCGCCGGGCGAATCCGGACGCGCGTCTGGTGGTGACCGGCTGTTACGCCGAACTCTCGCCGCACGAGGTTCAGGCCCTGGGCGTCGATCTGGTTGTCGGCAACGATGATAAGGACCGGCTGCTGGAGATGGCGCAGGAGGCGGGCTTGTTGGCCGGCCCTGACCCGGACGCGGCCCAGGCGGCCATGCCCAACGAGCCTCTGCCGGAGACGCACACCCGGGCCTTCGTCAAGGTCCAGGATGGCTGCGACAACCGCTGCACCTTCTGCATTATCACCGTCGCTCGCGGCGCGGGCCGCAGCCGGGCGATAGCCGACGTCGTGCGGGAAATTCAGACCCTGGTCGAAATGGGTTACCGGGAAGCCGTTCTCAGCGGCGTTCATCTCGGCTCTTACGGGCACGACTGGGGCGACCGGGCCGGGTTGCGGCATCTGGTTCAGGCCGTGCTGGCCGATACCGGTCTGCAGCGCCTGCGCCTCTCCTCGCTGGAGCCGTGGGACCTGGAGGAATCGTTCTTCCGGTTGTGGGCGGACCCGCGCCTGTGTCCCCACTTACACCTGCCGCTACAAAGCGGCTGCGACGAGACGCTGCGCCGTATGGCCCGGCGCACCAGCCAGGCCGAATTTTCAGCCCTGGCCGGCGCGGCGCGGGCGGCCATCCCCGACCTGAACATCACCACCGATGTCATCGTCGGCTTCCCCGGCGAGACGGATGAAGAATTTGAAGCCTCCTTTGATTTTATCGAGCGGATGGAATTCAGCCACCTGCACATCTTCCGCTTCTCCCCCCGCGAGGGAACCGTAGCCGCCAGGATGCCGGGCCAGGTCGATCCGCGCCGGGTACAGGCTCGCAGCCAGCGCCTGCATCAACTGGATGCGCGCCAGCAGCGCGCTTTCCACCGGCGCTTCCTGGGGCAGGAGCTACCCGTCCTGTGGGAAACGGCCGAGCCAACCCCCGGCGGCTTGCTCTGGAGCGGCCTCACCCCCAATTACTTGCGCGTCTTTGCCTTTTCGGAGGGGGAGCTGCGCAACCGGATCACGCCCGTTCGCCTGAGCGGCCTGCTGCCGGGCGGCCTGATGGGCGAGATGGCGGGGGCGGTTATGGAATTGCAGATCCCCCTCGAAGCGACGCTGGGCTGATCTGGGCTGGCTCGCGGCAGTTGTGCAAGAAATGGAGCAAGAAGTGTATACGCATATGCTTACAATTGACCAGACCGGCCGTATTACCTTACCCAAACAGGTTCTTAAAGCGCTGGGCGTGGAAGCCTCGCATACCGTAGAGGTCCTTATTGAGTTGACCGAAGCTGGGATCATCATAAGGCCAAAGCGAACCCTCATTCCAATAACCGAGCGCATTGCCGCTATGGACTTACCCGTAGCTGCCTGGGAAGGGATGGAGCAAGAAATTGAGGCCGGACGGCTGGATTAATGGCAGAACTCACTTTCCTTGATGCCAATATCTTTATGTATGCAGCCGGTGCGCCGCACAACTACAAAGAACCGTGTGTACGTATCCTGGCTGATGTAGAGATGGGTGCTTTGGCAGCCGCTGTCAACACTGAGGTCTTTCAGGAACTGCTCTATCGCTAACCATCGAGCGGTAGGATTGAAACCGAGAGACGCCATCCACGCCGCAAATATGAAGAATAATGGCATTTCTCGTTTGATCAGTGCGGATAAGGATTTCGATCCCCTGGGCTTCGTCGCTCGAATGGATCCGCTGGATTACCTGCCCGCTGCTTAATGTTCACCGACCTGGTTGACTGACAAAACTAACCTTGGCCGCAAAGACTCGTAAAATCGTAAAA
>JBHHXL010000422.1:0-4111 GCA_046757065.1 Anaerolineae bacterium | reverse complement strand
CCAAGCTATTTCTGAACAACCACAAAACTCGCGAGGAGTCTAAAAATGGAAGCGAAAGCAGATATTGGCCTGATCGGTCTGGCGGTAATGGGCCAGAATCTGGTGCTGAATATGAACGACCACGGCTTCATCGTGGCTGCGTACAACCGCACCGTTTCAAAGGTGGATGAGTTTCTCCGTGGCAACGCCAAAGGGACCAACGTCATCGGCGCTCATTCCATCGAAGAGCTGGCGAGCCTGCTCAAGCGCCCGCGCCGGGTCATGCTCATGGTCAAGGCGGGCCAGGCGGTCGATGCCTTCATCGAGCAACTGTTGCCCCACCTGGAAGCGGGCGACATCATCATCGACGGCGGCAACTCGCTTTACACCGATTCGATACGCCGCACGGAATATCTGGAATCCAAGGGCATCCTGTTCATCGGCACCGGCATTTCCGGCGGCGAGGAGGGCGCCCGGCACGGCCCTTCGATTATGCCCGGCGGCTCGCCGGCGGCCTGGCCCCACGTGAAAGCCATCTTCCAGTCCGTTGCGGCCAAGGTGGCCGACGGCACTCCCTGCTGCGATTGGGTGGGCGAGAACGGCGCCGGGCATTTCGTCAAGATGGTCCACAACGGCATCGAATACGGCGATATGCAACTGATCAGCGAAGCCTATCACCTGCTGAAAGCCGGCCTGGGGATGAGCGAGGATGAAATGAGCCAGGTCTTTACCCGCTGGAACGAGGGCAAGCTCGACTCGTACCTGATCGAGATCACGGCCGGCATTCTGGCCTTCAAGGATGACGACGGGGAACCTCTGCTAGAGAAGATTTTGGATACAGCCGGGCAAAAGGGAACCGGCAAGTGGACGGCGGCCAACGCCCTGGAACAGGGCATCCCCTTGACCTTGATCGGGGAGGCGGTCTTCGCCCGCTTCCTGTCGGCGCTCAAAGATGAACGCCTTACGGCCGCCAGGATGCTGCGCGGGCCCGATACGTCGTTTGCGGGAGACCGGGCAGCGTTTGTGGACGATATTCGGGACGCGCTGTACGCCGCCAAAATCGTCTCATACACCCAGGGCTATATGCTCATGCGAGCCGCCGCCGCCGAATACGACTGGCATCTCAACTACGGCGGCGTGGCCCTGATGTGGCGCGAGGGGTGCATCATCCGCTCGGCCTTTCTGGAGAAGATCAAGGAAGCGTTCGACCGCGATCCGGCCTTGAGCAACTTACTGCTAGACCCCTTTTTCCAAGAACAGGTTGAAACGTCTCAAGCGGCCTGGCGGCGGGTCGTATCCAGAGCAGTTGAGCTAGGCATTCCGGTGCCGGCTATGTCCAGCGCCCTGGCCTTTTACGACGGCTACCGTCACGCCCGGCTGCCGGCCAACCTCCTGCAAGCCCAGCGGGATTACTTCGGGGCGCACACCTACGAGCGCGTCGACCGGCCACGCGGCGAATTCTTCCACACCAACTGGACCGGGCGCGGCGGCGATGTGTCGTCAACCTCCTACCAGGTCTAGACAGCCAGCAGACACCCCGGCAAAAACTGGCGGAGCCAGCTTATGATGTAACACTTGACCAGAGCCGATCCTGTCCAAAGCGTGGGGCTACCCTCCAGAGTACAATTCTAACCGCCTTCATAGAGAATTCATATGGATTTCCTATGTTTTGATGGTACTCTAGTACTGGCGTTTTCTCGGTTGGTAAGAGTTATAGGGGGGTATGAAAAAAGCCGTATGAACTCCTGGGATTTGGTCGTCATTCCCCGTCCGCAAGTTTCCGTTTTGCAACCACGCTTTGATCTGGTCAAGCGAATATTCGATGTGACGCTATGCCTGCTGGGTTTGCCGGTGGTCATACCGGTGGCCCTGATCTGCGCGATCGCCATCCGCCTGGACTCTCCTGGCCCGATCTTCTTCGTGCAGGAGCGGGTGGGCAAAAACGGGCGCTTGTTCCGTATGTACAAATTTCGGACGCTGGTTCACAATTACCACAGCAATGTCGAACGGCGGCTAATGAAAGCCTTCGTCTCAGGCGAAATTGACCACTTCAATTGCTTAGGGAACGAGGTGAAACCGATCGACAACACGAAGATAACCCGCGTTGGTCGGATATTGCGCAAACTCAGCCTCGATGAGTTGCCTCAGTTGCTCAACATTTGCCGGGGCAATATGAGCCTGATCGGTCCCCGTCCCCACGTAACCTGGGAGGTTGAAGCCTACCGCGACTGGCACTACGAACGGCTGGAAGTCTTGCCCGGCATCACGGGCCTGGCCCAGGTCAGAGGTCGCAGCGCCCTTTCCTTCGACCAACTGATCAGATACGATGTGGAATACGTCAATCACCGACGCCTTTTGCTAGACATAAAGATTTTATTGTGGACGGTTAAATCGGTCATCACCGCTGAGGGCGCGGGCTGACCCATTGCTCCGGTTGTTCGGAAATGACGAAAGCCACCCTCCCCGGGGAGGGTGGCTTTGTCGTTTGTGAAAGTGACCGCTTGCGCGGGTGAGCGAGAATAGCTTTTACAATGACTATTTCTGTCCGGGGGAAAGTAAGCCTTCAGATAAGATCGATTTGGGCAGGTAACCGTCAAGACCCATATCCAACGCCAACGGTTCTATTTCAGAGCCAACCTGATCCGCCCAGCCAACCATACTCAAGTGGGGAAATCTACGACGCACAGCAGGCAACAAACCGCGCAAAAAACTGGAGACGCCATCCAGGTCTACAAAAAGCATATCCCATTTCGACTCCGGCTGGCAAAGATAATCGGTGGGTTGCGTACTGGTTCGGACCTCAAGGCCGGCCTGTTGCAATTTGTTGGCAATCTGCTGCAAACTGAGAGAATTACTGCCACACACCAAGACGCGAAGCATTGACATTTCAATCTCCCTTCACCGGTATCTATCCGATTTCGGACTGCAATAGATAAATTCGAATCACTTATTCAGGCTAACGGCCAGATTGATTCACCCGTCGCCGGGCGGCGGCCCGGCCTGGCTGAAATAGGACCAGACAGACGGAATCCCTCCGGATCATTGGCCACAACATTGCGCTCCCACCAGGTGGGATAGAGCGGCTTGATCACGTGGACCCCAATCAGCGCCACACCGACGATAATAACGTCGAAAGCAATTAACCCCAGCAACAGCACCAGAAACCAACTCATCGCTCACCTCTTTCAAGACCGAACCTTTGCCGACAGCTCATCGGTGAAAACAAAAAGACCCGCTTTCCATCACCGGATCACCTCGATGGAAAAGTGGGCCTTACTATTTCTTCATCATCCTCAGCACGAGGGTGGGAAGGGCCAGCTTTACCCGATTATATTTGATTTGCGACGTGTTCTTATCATAACAAGAGAATGGCCGCAGGGCAATAGATAGGAAGTACTAAACAGGGTTGGCGCAGGCAAACACGGCCCCCTTTGGAGAGCCGGACGGATGCCACCCCGACAACCAGCAACCGTCGCCAGGTCTGCAACCGTTGCAGAATGTGTGCAGTGGTCGATCAGCTTCCTACAATGTAATTTTCGAGTTGCTCGATTATAAATTCCTGTTCAGAGATGACGGTTTTGACCACATCTCCAATGGAGATCACGCCGACCAGGCCCTCACCCTCCAGAACCGGCAGGTGGCGAATGCGCTTCTCGGTCATCAGCACCATACACTCTTCGATGGTCTGCTCGCAATGAACGCAGATCACCCTGGGAGTCATAAACTCACGGACGGGGGTTTCCAGGGATACCTGCCGGTTTCGCGCGACCGCCCGGACATAATCTCGCTCGGAAAATATACCGGCCAACCTGCCATTGTCGAGAATGACCAGGGCCCCGATGTTTTTTTCCGCCATCAATTTCAAGGCTTTATACACCGAAGCAGCAGGGCCAATAGACCAGACATCCGACCCTTTGATCTGCAAAAGTTGTTTGACCGTTCTCATAGTCGCACCTCTCTAATCCATATTATCAAGAAAACGGCCTGGGGTCAATAGAGTTGTTCCCTTTTAAGCAATAGCAAGTGACCGGCACTTGAACATTCGTTAAAGAGGCTCTTTTTCTTCATAATGAGGCTGGAAACGTCCCCAAAAGTGCCGGTCACTTCAACGCCGTTTATTCGGAAACAACTC
>JBHHXL010000421.1:0-4116 GCA_046757065.1 Anaerolineae bacterium | reverse complement strand
AAATTCAGCAAAGAGAGGAGAGAGTAAAAATGAAGAGATTGCTGTTGCTAATGATGGTCCTGCTGGCCGCAGGTTGGCTGGCGGCCTGCGGCCCCCAACCGACGCCGGAAGTCATCACCGAAATTGTCAAGGAGACGGTCGTCATTGAGAAAGAAGTGATCGTCACCCAGGAAGTCGAGAAGGAGGTCGAGGTCGAGAAGGAAGTGGAAGTGGTCGTGACGGCCACGCCGGAGCCCCTGCCACAGGGCGGCGTCTTTATTGAGGCCAGCAGCGCCGACGCTTCTATCCTCAATCCTATCCTCTGGTCCGACTCAGCCAGTTCTGACGTCGGCAGCTGGTTCTTCCCCGGCCTGCTTGGCCAGGATCCGTTCAGCGGCGCGTTCGTCCCCACCGAAATGGCCGAGAGTTGGGAGGTCTCTGAAGACGGTCTGATCTGGACCTTCCACCTGCGCGACGGTGTCGTCTGGAGCGATGGTGAAGCGGTCGATGCCGAGGATTTCAAGTTCACCTACGATGCCATTGCCAGCGACAACGTTGAGACGCCTCGCAAATCCAACGTTGAACTGATCGAGAGCATCGAGATACCCGATCCGCTGACCATCGTGGTCACTTTCAAGGAGGTCAAATGCGATGGCCTTGGCGATTTGGGGCTGGGTTGGTTGCCCAGCCACCTCTACGCCCAGGACTTCAGCGATATTATGGACAGTCCAAACAACGAGGCCCCTCCCGTTAGCGCCGGTCCCTACATTTTCAAGGATTGGGTTCGCGATGACCGGGCCACGGTCGAGCGCAATCCCGGTTACTGGAAGGGCGCGCCCCACTCCGACGGCTGGATTTACAAGATTGTGCCCGACCCCGGCGCTCGCCTGGGCCAGCTCCAGGCCGGCGAAGTGGATTTGATCGGCGCTCAGCCGGAGCAATTGACGACCATCGAGCTGGACCCGAACCTCAACCTCTACAAGTTCAAGGATGACGGCTACAGCTATATCGCCTTGAACCTGGCCAATCCCGATAACCCGCTGCCGGGCCGCGACGAGGACGGCAACCTGGTTGAGCAGGACCCGCATCCCATTTTGAGCGACCTCAGCGTGCGCCAGGCCATCGCCCACAGCCTGGATTACGACACGATCATCAGCAAGGTTTACCTGGGCCAGGGCTACCAATTGGCCGCCAACGTCCTGCCGGCGGTCGAGTGGGCGCACGATCCCAGCCTGGAGCCGTACGCCTTCGACTCCGAGCTGGCCGCGCAAATTCTGGAGGAGGCCGGTTGGGTCGACTCCGACGGCGACGGCGTGCGGGAGAAGGACGGCCAGACCCTGTCGCTGACCCTGGTGACCAACGCGGGCAACACCACCCGCGAGGATTTGGGGGTGCTGGTTCAGGATCAACTCAACAGCGTCGGCTTCGACATCACCTTTGAGGCCATCGAGTTTGGAACCCTGGTGGGCCAACTGCTGGGCCAGAGCTTCGATATGGTCATCATCGGCTGGACCGGCCTGGGCACGGACCCCAATGACGACTCCTTCTGGCACACCAAGTTTGATACCCCGGAGAGCGGTTTCAACTTCGTCAGCTACCACAACCCGGAAATCGACGAGTTGCTGGACCAGGGCATCTCTGTCCCCGGCTGCGCCCCCGAGGACCGCGCTCCCTTTTACCAGCAGATCCAGCAGATCATCCACGACGACATCCCCTACGTCTTCGTCACCGGCTCCGTGGGCAACATCGCTTACTCCAACCGCTGGCAGGGTATCAACCCCGGCCCGTGGAGCTTCTATCACAACGTTGAACAGTTCGCCCTGGCGCAGTAAGGGTAGATAGCCTGCAGACCAGACCCTCACCTGGGCAAAGCCAGACCCAAAATAAGAGTGCCGAAATCGACGAGGGACGAAGGACCAATGACGAATCCGTCCTTCGTCCTTCGTCATAACTTTTGAGTTTTAGGGTTTGCCGAGGAGTGATTTATGTATCGTTACCTCATCCGCCGCCTGCTTCAGGCCATCCCGACCGTGATCGGCATCAGCCTGATCAGCTTCTTCCTGGTCAAATCAGCGCCGGGCGATCCGATCCTGAATATGACCTTCGATCCCAAGATCAGCGAAGAAACACGGGTGATCCTGCGCCGGCAATTGGGCCTCGACCAACCCCTGGCGGTTCAGTACGTGCGCTGGTTCACCGGCTTTATCGTGCGCCCCGGGGATGCCGTCGAGGAAATCTCAATTGGCGATACCTCTTGCGTTCACCTCGGCCTGTTGAACTATACCGTCTGCGACAGCGGCGGCGGCATCATCCGGGCTAATCTGGGCACCAGCATCACCACCAAGCAGCCGGTCTGGAAGCGCATCAAAGAGCGTGTCCCGGCCACCCTGGAGCTGACCACGGCTGGTTTAATTGTCGGCCTGTTGCTGGGGATTCCCCTCGGCATCCTGAGCGCGGTTTACCAACGTTCCTTCTTCGACAACGTGGTGCGCTTCTTCGCGGTGGTCGGCAACGCCGTGCCGAGTTTCTGGATGGGGTTGCTCCTGATCTTTCTTTTCAGCGTCTATCTAAACTGGCTGCCCGCCGGGGGCCGGGAAACGGTCTCGCTGACGAACGAGTTTGACCTGCTGGATCGCCTGCGCCACCTGATCCTGCCCGCCTTTGTCCTGGCCCTGGGCTGGATCGCCGTCCTCAGCCGCTTTATGCGGACCGAAACGCTGGAGGTGATCCGGACCGATTACATTCGGACCGCCCAGGCGAAAGGGCTACCTCGGGGCCGCGTTTGGTTTGTCCACGCTACCCGCAACGCCCTCATTCCCCTGATGACCATTTTGGGGCCGGCCATCGCCAGTTTGCTGGCCGGGGCGCTGATCACCGAGGTGATTTTCGCCTGGCCGGGGATGGGCCGGCTCACCTTCAACGCCGCTCTGCAACGCGATTACCCGGTGGTGCTGGGTGCAGTCATGATCGCCTCGATCCTGGTCATCCTGGGCAATCTCTTATCGGACATTCTGTACGGCGTCGTCGATCCACGGGTGCGACTGAACTAAACAGGGGGGAAAGATGAGCGTTAAGCAAGCCTCGGCCACAATTGGAGTCCCCACCTTGCTGCAGCGCAAGCCCCAAACCTATTGGGAGATGGCGCTGCGCAGCCTGCGCCAGGACCGCCTGACCCTGGTTGCCCTGGCCTTCTTGCTGTTTCTGGCCGTGACGGCCCTCCTGGCCCCGGTCATTTCCTCGGCGCTGGTCGGAGTTGGCCCCAACCGGACCAACCCGGAGAACGCCCTGGCTCCCCCTTACGTTGCACCGTATCTGAAATGGCTGCTGGGCGTTGACCCCGAAACCGCTCCCCGCCTGTTGGGCCAGTCGGGCGGGGCGTTGCACTGGCTGGGCACGGATCAATTGGGCCGCGATCAACTGGCGCGCCTGCTGCACGGCGGCCGGGTCAGCCTGACCATTGCGGTTGTGGCGGCGATCATCACCCTGGTCCTTGGCGTGACCGTCGGCACCATCGCCGGTTACTTCGGCGGGCGCATTGACGATCTGGTGATGTGGTTCATCAACACCCTGGCGTCTATCCCCGGCATCTACCTGTTGATCATCGTCTCGGCCATCTTCAAACCCAATCCGACCACGCTGACCCTGTTCCTGGGGTTGTTGGGCTGGTTGGGCACGGCCCGCCTCATTCGGGGCAACGTCTTCAAGGTCAGGGAATTGGATTACGTGATGGCCGCCCGCTCCATCGGGGCCAGCAATCGCCGAATTATGTTTCAGCACGTCGTGCCCAACAGCATCCCCATCATCATTGTCAATATGGCTATCGACATCGGCAACCTGATCCTGGTCGAGTCGGCCCTCAGCTTCCTGGGCCTGGGCGTGCAGCCCCCCACGGCCACCTGGGGCAGTATGCTCAACCGCGCCCGCAATTTACTCTTCCTGCGCGATCCGGTCAGCGGGGCATCCGTCGCTCTGCACCTGATCGTCGCCCCCGGTTTGCTCATCACCCTGACCGTACTGGCGCTTTACCTGATTGGCGATGGCCTGCGCGACGCCCTGGACCCGATGATGAAGGGGCGCGACTAAAGGTAGAAACTTGGGTTAGTTGAACATTCCTTACGCCTGGATCGCAACGTGGGG
>JBHHXL010000420.1:0-4123 GCA_046757065.1 Anaerolineae bacterium | reverse complement strand
TCTTCACCCCGGGCTATGGTAATCTATAAACATATAGTGTAAAATGAAAGAAGGGAGACACGCTTACACGGTACCCTTCCCAATGGAGGTGTATGATGCCAACAGAAAGTGTGACGGTTGTGTTGCCGGCCTCACTGGCAAAAGAATTGAGTGCGGCCAGCCAGGAGTTTTTGGCGGAAATATTGGAACGTGGTTTGCGCGAATTGAAGATCGAACGCGCTCTGGATCGGTATGCGCGCGGCGGCATCTCCTTTGGCGCGGCAGCATATCAGGCCGGTGTATCGCAATCCGAACTGGCCCGTCACGCCTACGCACGCGGTATAGAACCGCCTTTCAGCAATGAAACATTGACGGAAGAGTTAAGCTGACGACTACGCCAATCACCCTGTGCAACGCCGGTCCGCTAATGGCCTTGGGCAAGCTCAATCGGCTCAGTCTGTTAGCTGATTTATACGGAGAGGTGCGGCTCCCGCGCGCAGTTTACGATGAGGTTGTCACTGAAGGGCTCACTCGCGGCGCTCCCGATGCCCTAACCGTGCGTTTATTTTGGCAACGCCATCGGTGGCCAATCGTGGACGTACCTGAAACCATACGGTCGAGCTACACGCCACCCGTGGTCCTTGGCCCAGGTGAAACTGAAGTGCTGGCTCTGGCGCAAACATTAACCGATCCCCTGGTGTTGTTGGATGACGAAATCGCCCGGGCTGAGGCACGCCGCTTGAACTTGCGACTGCGAGGCACGTTGGGTATCCTGGTTCAAGCTTATCGACAAAGGTTGTTATCTTTTGACCATATTGAACTGCTGCTGCATGAGATCGCAGCCCGACCGGATATTTGGATTGCCGCTAAACTATGTGATCAGATATTGAGCTCACTACGCGAATTCCAGGATTGATTGTGCAAAAGGTCTTTGACACTGCCTGGAAAGCATGTTATATTGCCATCCTCTTGATCTCTCGCTGATGTGATCGAATTTCGATCCCAGCCGCCTGCGGTCCGCCGACCCGGCCAGCCGATGAATTACCCGGCAGGCCGGTGACGGGCAGGACCTCTCTTTAATTTTACCCAGGTTTGTTGAAAATCTGCCGCTCTCCGGATTTGGGATGGCAGATGCAGGGACATTGCTATGACAGCAATTCAAGTGGAAATTCGACGGGGGGCGTACTACGATTCCGTCGTGCTGATGCAATTGCAGCGCTCGCTGGCCGGATTGCCCGGCATCATCGACGCGGGGGTGGTGATGGGCACCGCCGCCAACAAGGAGCTGCTGGCCCAGAGCGAACTGCTGCCGCCGGAGGCCGGGGCCGCCCTGCCCGACGACCTGGTCATCGTGGTCAAGGGCGAGGGGGAGGCCGAGGCTCAAACCGCCCTGTCCCAGGTGGATGAGCTGCTGCGCCAGCGGCGGTCGGCCGGCGATCAGGACAGCCAGTACCTGCCGCAAAGCGTCGAGGCCGCGGCCCGGATGCTGCCCGAGGCGCAGTGGGTGCTCGTCTCGGTGCCGGGCCGTTACGCCGCTGGCGTGGCCCGCGAGGCCCTGCGCCAAAACAAAAACGTGTTCCTTTACAGCGACAACGTGTCGCTGGAGGACGAGATCGCCTTGAAGCAAACCGCCGCCCGCAAGGACTTGCTGGTTATGGGGCCGGACTGCGGCACGGCCATCGTCAACGGGGTCGGCCTGGGCTTCGCCAACCGGGTCCGCCGGGGGCCGATCGGCCTGGTCGGGGCCTCCGGGACGGGCTTGCAGCAGGCCACCAGCCGCATCCACCAGCTTGGCGGCGGCATCACCCACGCCCTGGGCACCGGCGGGCGCGATCTGTCGGAGGCGGTGGGGGCGGTCACAGCCCGCCAGGCGCTGAAGCTGCTCAGCCGCGATCCGGAGACGCAGGTGATCGTGCTCATCTCCAAGCCGCCAGCGGCGGGCGTCGCCGGTGAGCTGCTGCGCCTGGCCCGGGCGGCGGGCAAGCCGGTGGTCATCGACTTTATCGGCTACACGCCGCCCGCTCAGGCGGGTTACGGCAGCAACCTGCACTTCGCCCGCACCCTGGACGAAGCGGCCGAACTGGCGGTCCGGCTGGCCGGCGCCCCCGCCGACGCAACCCCCGCCCCCGATCTGCAACCAGACCGCTTTGCCCCCGGCCAGCGATACCTGCGCGGCCTCTTCTCCGGCGGGACGCTGGCCTACGAGGCCCTGCTAATCCTGCAAGATTATCTGCCCGGCGTCTACGCCAACGCCCCCCTCGACGAAAGCTATCGCCTGGCCAACGCCCTGGTCAGCCAGGCCCACACCATCGTCGACCTGGGCGAGGACGAGTTCACCGTCGGGCGCTTGCACCCGATGATGGACAACAGCCTGCGCCTGCAACGGCTGGAGCAGGAGGCAAACGACCCGGAGGTGGCGCTCATCCTGCTCGACGTGGTGCTGGGCTACGGCGCGCACCCCGATCCGGCCAGCGAGCTGGCCCCGGCCATCGCCCGGGCCCGGGCTCAAGCCGGGGCCGCCGGGCGCACCCTGGAGGTGGTGGCCGTCGTCGTCGGCACCGATGAGGACCCGCAGGACCTGGCCGGCCAGGTCGAAAAGCTGCGGGAGGCCGGGGCGCGGGTCGAAACCAACCACGAAGTCGCCATCCATTACGCAGGCCGGCTGGTCCAGGCGCTCGACCGCGCCCACGGTTCCAACAACGATTTAACGATGCTCCGGCAACCGCTGGCAGCCATCAATGTTGGCCTCGAATCCTTCACGGACAGCCTGGCCGCCCAGGAGGCGCGGGTGATCCACGTCAACTGGCGGCCTCCGGCGGGGGGGAATGAGCGGCTGATGGGGATTTTGGAGCGGATGAAAGGAAATAACTAATGGACATCGAAAAAGCAAACGCCGAAGCAACCGAACGGATGATCGAAGCTCACCCCGTGCTGGTCGGGTTGGGCCAGGCTAAAGAGGTCATCCCCGGTATGCGAGATAATCTTTTGCTGCACGCCGGGCCGCCTATTACCTGGGAGCGCGCCTCGGGCCCGCTGCGGGGGGCGATCACCGGAGCCTTGATCTTTGAAGGCAAGGCCAAAGACGAAGCCGAGGCCGAGGCGCTGGTCACCTCCGGCCAGATCGAGCTGGAACCGTGCCACCACCACCAGACCGTCGGGCCGATGGCCGGGGTTACCTCCCCCTCGATGTCGGTCTACATCATCGAAAACCGGACCCACGGCAATCGAGCCTACTCCAACCTGAACGAAGGCTACGGCAAGGTGCTGCGCTACGGCGCGTACAGCCAGGAGGTATTGGACCGCCTGCGCTGGATGGAGGAGGTGATGGCCCCGGTTCTGGCCAAGGCCATCGAGGCCAGCGACGGCATCGACATTAAAGCCCTGCTGTCCGAAGCCCTGCATATGGGCGACGAGGGCCACAATCGCAACAAGGCCGGGTCCATCCTCTACCTGAAAGCCTTAGCGCCGCACGTCGCCAGAGTTGCTCCCGGCCCGGAGGTGGCGGCGGAGGTGTTGCAGGCCATCGGCGACAACGCCCTGAGCGTGCTCAACCCGGTGATGGCCGCCTGCAAAGCGATGGCCGACGCCGGCCACGGCCTGGAAGGCAGCACCATCGTCACCGCGATGGCCCGCAACGGGACCGACTTCGGCATCCGGGTCAGCGGCCTGGGCGAGCGCTGGTTCACCGCCCCGGCCGAGATCCCGCAGGGCCTCTACTTCCCCGGCTTCAAGGCCGAGGACGCCAACGCCGACATCGGCGACAGCACCATCACCGAGACGGCCGGCATCGGCGGCTTCGCCATGGCCGCCGCCCCGGCCATCGTCACCTTCGTCAGCGGCACGCCCAAGGACGCGATCAACGCCACGATGGAGATGTACGAGATCAACTACACCGAGCACAAGTACTTCACCATCCCCCAGCTTGACTTCCGGGGCACGCCAACCGGCATCGACCTGCGCCGCGTTGTGGAAAAGGGCATCACCCCCCGCGTCAACACCGGCATCGCTCACAAAGAAGCCGGCGTCGGCCAGATCGGGGCCGGCCTGGTCCGCCCGCCGATGGCGATTTTCGAGGCGGCGCTGGTGGCGTTTGCGGAGGAGTATGGGATTTAGGAAGTGTTGGATATTGGATATTGGATATTGG
>JBHHXL010000419.1:0-4149 GCA_046757065.1 Anaerolineae bacterium | reverse complement strand
AATGGGCTTCATTTTCGCGCTACAACCGCGACCAGGCTTCCTGCCAGACCCGCTTGGTGTTGGCGATGATCCGGGCCGGGGTTTCATTTGGGGGTTGCGGCTTGACCTCGAAGCCGATCCAGGGCCGTTCGGCTTTGCCCTCGGCCAGGTAGCCGATCTTGAACAAGGCCCGCAGGAACTCGACCAGTTCAGCCACATCGTTGCAGCCGCCCGGCCAGCCGAAGCGGGGGTGCAGGTCGCCGTAGGCCGGATTGCCGGGCTCCAGGACGCAGTTGCCAACGTGGGCGTGGACCAAAACGTCCTTGAGCAAGGTCAACGCAGGTTCCGACTGCTCAAATAGCAGCGGCTGGTGGCTCAGGTCGTACAGCAGGCCGAAATCGGGGTAATCCTGCCGGACGACTCTGGCAAAATCGGCGGCCTCATCGCTGGGCCCGATCAGGCGCTTTTTGTCGATCTGGCGGTCGAAGGTTTCGCAAGCCAGGGCGATGCCCCGCTCCCCGGCGTAGGCGCACGCGTCTTTGACCGACTTGATCAACGCCTCCAGGGCCGCCGGGCGGCCGGCGTCGCCGGGGTCCGGGCCGGACAGGAAAGCCACCCGCCGGGCGCCCATCTCGGCGGCCTCGTCGACGCCGGCCCTGAGCTGGTCGACCGCCCGCCGGCGCCCGGTTTCATCCAGGCTGTTCAGGTCGAGCTTTTGCACAAGCAGGGCCGACTGGGCCGCATAGCCCACCTGGAGGCGGCTCTGCTCCAGGATCGCCCGCGTTTCGGCCCGCACGCCGGGGTCCTTGATCCAGCCGATCTCAATGCCGGTGAAGAACGGGTCCTCGGCGATGCGGCCCACCGTCTCGACGATGGGCCCTTCGCCGCCGAGCGTTTCGGGGAAGGCCATAAAATGCACGATGCTCAGGGTGCAGAAGTTGCTCCAGTGTTTGTCCAAAGCTTCTCATCCTCGTTGATTTTTGTCGCGGGTACGGTTACCAGCCCCCAGGTTCAAACCACGGCTGGCACAGATTATACGGATATTGCACATGTTTTCCAAACTACCGCAGCGGAGGCAAACGGGGAAACCTTGAACTTGCAGGTAGACATCTCCCTGATGATGGTCACCGGCTTCCGGTAGCCGCGCCCGAATTGAAATGTGGGACAAGGCGTTGCCTTGTCCCACAGAACCAAGCGCAGTCGATTGGCGAAGCCGCTACTCAGCGCAGGTCCAATTTGACCCGCTTCAGGCGCAGGCTGTTGGTGACGACCGACACGCTGCTGAAAGCCATGGCGAAGGCGGCCAGGACCGGGTTGAGCTGGCGCAAGAAATCGGGGGCGAAGGCGAAGGGAGCCAGCACCCCGGCGGCGATTGGGATGAGGACGATGTTGTAGATGAAGGCCCAGAACAGGTTTTGCTTGATGGTGCGCATGGTGGCCTTGCTTAAGGCCAGCGCCTGCGGCACGCTGCGCAGATCGCCGCGCATCAGGGTCACGTCGGCGGTTTCCATCGCCACGTCGGTGCCGGTGCCAATGGCAATTCCCACATCCGCTTGAGCCAGGGCCGGGGCGTCGTTGATGCCATCGCCGACCATCGCCACCAGCCCCTCACTTTCGGCCTGCAAGCGCCGGACCTGCTCGGCCTTGTCGCCGGGCAGAACCTCGGCCAGGACAAAATCGATGCCCGCCTCGCGAGCGACGGCCTCGGCTGTGGCCCGGTTATCGCCGGTGATCATCGCCACCTTTAGCCCCAGGCGGTGCATGTGGGCGATGGCCGCTTTGGAGCCCTCCTTGAGGGTATCGGCCACGGCAATCAGGCCGGCGGCCTGGCCGTCCACGGCCACCCACATCGCGGTTCTGGCCTGGGCTTGCAGGCGCTCGGCCTCCGGCAGCAGGCCGTTCAGGCTCACGTTTTGGGCTTGCATCAGCTTCAGGTTGCCCACGGCCAGTTGGCGTCCCCTGATCGTAGCCAGGATACCGCGCCCGGCGACCGCTTCGAAGCCAGTCACGTCATCCAACGGCAGGTTTTTCTCCCTGGCCGCCTGGACGATGGCCTCGCCCAGCGGATGCTCGGAGCCGCGCTCGGCGCTGGCGGCCAGCCGCAGCAATTGATCCTGGGGCGACAGACGCGCCTCGAGCGCCGGTTCAAGCGGCGGCCCGCCGCCGGCAAGCGCCAGCGCAGGCTCCACAACCGGCAGCTCGACCCCACCGGCAACCACGACGTCGGTCACGGCCGGTTCGCCGACGGTGATCGTGCCGGTTTTATCCAGAACGATGGTCTTGAGCTTGTGGGCCTGCTCCAGGGCCTCGCTGTTCTTGAAGAGGATGCCGTTCTCCGCGCCCTTGCCGGTGCCGACCATAATGGCCGTGGGCGTGGCCAGCCCCAGAGCGCAGGGACAGGCGATGACCAGCACCGCCACCAGGCGCAGCAGAGCCGGGGCAAACGCCCCGCCGGCGATCCACCACAGGCCGAAGACGGCGAAGGCGATCAGGATGACCGCCGGGACAAAGACGTTGGACACCCGGTCGGCCAGGCGCTGGATGGGCGCTTTGGAGCCCTGCGCCTCCTGCACCAGGCGAATGATCTGGGCCAGGGCCGTCTCGCGCCCGACCTTCGTGGCCTCGAATTTGAACATGCCCTGCTTGTTGAGAGTGGCCCCGATCACCTCGTCGCCCGGCCCCTTCTCGACCGGCAGGCTCTCGCCGGTCAGCATGCTTTCGTCCACCGTCGACCGGCCGTCAACCAGCCGGCCATCGACCGGAATCGTCTCGCCGGGCCGGACGATAACCAGGTCGCCCACCGCCACCTGCTCGATGGGGATGTCGATCTCCCGGCCCTCCTGCACGATGCGGGCGGTCCTGGCCCGCAGGCCCATCAGCTTTTTGATGGCCTCGCTGGTCTGGCCTTTAGCCCGCACCTCAAGCAGCTTGCCGAGTTTGATCAGGGTGATGATGACCGCCGCCGTCTCGAAGTAGACGTGCTGGCCCAGGCCGGCCAGGCCCAGCGTCAGGGCCAGGGTGACGGCCACACTGTAGAAGTAGGCCACCGAGGACCCCATAGCGACCAGCACATCCATATTGGCCGACCGGTTACGCAGCGACTTGAAGCCGCCGACGTAGTAGTCCCAGGCCACGTAGAATTGGACCGGCGTGGCCAGAACCAGCATCAGCCACACGGCCCAGGTCTGGTGCGCCCACGGCCCCAGCAGGCCAAAGTCGCGGGCCATACTGAACAGAAATAGCGGCAGAGAAAAGGCCACGCCCAGCCAGAATTTGCGGGTCTGGTCGCGGATCTCGGCCTGGCGGGCCAGCTTTTCGGCATCTTCAAGCTCGGCCTCATCGCCGGCGTCGAGCACGCCGTAACCGGCCTTCTCCACCGCCGCGATCAGGTCCCGGCGGGTAACCGCGCCGGGCAGGTACTCGACGCTGGCCTTCTCGGTGGCGTAGTTGACGCTGGCCTGCAACACCCCCGGCACTTTCTTGTTGAGCGTGCGCTCGACCGTCTGGGCGCAGTTAGCGCAGGTCATGCCCGTGATGGGCAGTTCCAGTTTGGCGGTAGCCACGCCATAGCCGGCCTGCTCCACGGCGGCCGTCAGATCGTCAGGCGTGGCTACGGCATCGTCGTAGGTGACCGTGGCCCGCTCGGTGGCGTAGTTGACCGCGGCCGCTTTGACGCCCTGCGTTTTCTTAGCCAGGCGGCGCTCGACCGTCTGGGCGCAGTTGGCGCAGGTCATCCCGGTGATGGGCAGCGTGATTTGCTTCTCAGCCATTTACGACTCCGGCGGGTAATTGATCTCCTTCAGAAGCGCGTTGATGCCATCCCAGGTCTGGGGCGGCTCGTTCCATTGTACGGTCACCATCTTGCTGGCCTCCTCGGCCTGAACGGCGACAACGCCCTCGAGTTCGGCCACCTCGTTCTGGATGGTATGCACGCAATGGCCGCAAGAAATATTCGGAACCTTAAATGTCTTGGTCTGCATCGGAATCTTCCTCCTGGTAAATGGATAAGGGGCAGGTTCTGTGACTACCCTCATTTTTCTTCACCCCCCACCCAGGGGGGTGGGGGTATATGGCTAGATTATACGCCTTTTTTGTGGCTTTGTCAAGAACTCTTCGTCCCGGGTGTGTCCCAGATTTTAGGCGAATTAGGTGCGACGCACTTCTGACGTG
>JBHHXL010000418.1:0-4164 GCA_046757065.1 Anaerolineae bacterium | reverse complement strand
TGAGTTGAACCGCCAAGACGCGAAGTGCGCCAAGAAAAAGCAAAAACCAAGCAAAACTTGGCGTTCCTGGCGTCTTGGCGGCGCATCTTTGCCTCGTTTGGAGCCAGCAACATCTGACAGGGGGACTATCCATTTTTGCAGGGTGTTTCAAAGACCAATCTGCTGCGATTTGCCTCAACTGGAAAGAGCACAGCGATGAAGATGCGCCTCTGCTCCATAGTTGTTTTGCTCATATTCCTGGCTTTGCTAACCAGTGTCGCCGGCCTCCTGGCCCAGGCGCTGGCATCTGCCAAGCGGGAAGAGCAGACGGCAACCCAGTTCCTGGCAAACCGGGTTAACCTGGTCGGGCAAATCGGTGGCAATACTTACGCGGTCGATGTGCAGGGGACGTTCGCCTATTTCGGCATCGGTCCCCGCTTGTTGATTTTGGACATCACAAATCCGAGACAACCAACGCTGGCCGGCCAGACCGGGGTTCTGCCGGGCGTGGTCAAAGCGGTGGCGGTGCAGGGTGATTACGCTTACGTTGCGGCCGGAGCGGGCGGCTTACGCATTCTCGACATCTCAGTCCCGGCCTCGCCGGCAGAAGCCGGGGCCTACGACACGCCGGGCGAGGCCCAGGGCGTGATCGTGGAGGGGAATTTCGCCTACGTCGCCGATGGGGCTGCCGGCTTGCAGATTATCGATGCTTCCAACCCAACGGCTCCGCAACAGGTCAGTTCTTACGCCGGAGCGGGGGGGAATACCGGCGATGTGGCCCTGGCCGGCCGCTACCTCCAGGTGGCCGAATTCGGCAAAGGGTTGCACATCCTCGATGTCCTCAGCCCCGCCAATCCCGTCTACACCGGATTCTTCCAGTCGCCTAGCGCCCAGGGGGTGGCCGCGCTGGGGAATCTGACCTACCTGGCCGATTCCAACAGCGGCCTGAACATCCTCAACACCGCCTCGCCGGCAAACCCGACCGCCGAGGGGGAGGCGCTCATTCCGGGGGCCAGCGGCATCGCTCTGCAGGGGAATTACGCCTACGTCGCCGCCGGAGCTAACGGCTTGCGGATTGTCGATGTGCTGACTCCAACCAACCCGGTCGAAGTGGGCGCTTACGACACGCAGGGGAGCGCCCACGATGTGGTGGTGAAAGACAGCTACGCCTACGTCGCCGACGAGGGTGGCGGGCTGCTCATCGTCGATGTGGCCAATCCGATGGCGCCGACCGAGGTCTATTCCCACACCACGCCGGGGAACGCCGAAGGTCTGATTGTAGCTGGAAACTTCGCCTACGTTGCCGCCAAAAACAACGGCCTGCGCATCATCGACGTGGCCAACCCGGCAGCCACAACCGAGATCAGCTTCCACGATACGCCGGGCGAGGCCCAGGATGTGATCGTGCAGGGCGACTACGCTTACATCGCCGACGGAACCAACGGCGTTCACATCTCCAACATCTCCTCCACGATGCTCCCGCAAGACGTTGGGCAGTTCGAGGATATTCCGGGCAACGCCGTCGCCATAGCTCTTGCGGGCGACCACGCCTACGTCGTGGATTTTATCAGCCTGCAAATCCTGGGCATCACCAACCCAACCAGCCCCACCCAGGTCAGTAACTACACCGATTTGCAGCGCCCGATCGACGTGGTTGTGGCCGGCAGCTATGCTTACGTGGCAGACCTGGATAGCGGGCTGCATATCCTCGATGTCACCGCGCCCGCCAACCCGGTGTTGCGCGGCGTTTACGCCGGGACGGGTTCAGCCTGGGCGGTGGAGGTTCAGGGGAACTTGGCCTATGTGGCCAACGGCAGCGGCGGTCTGCGGGTGGTCGATACATCGAACCCGCAAAATCCGGTTGAGGTGTCGTCCCTGCTATTGGCAGGCACGGCCAAAGGGGTGACGGTCTCCGGCGATTATGCCTACGTCACCACCGATAAACCGGCGGCGCTTCACGTCGTCGATATTTCGGAGCCCGGAACACTCCAGGAAGTGGGTTTCTACAACACGCCCGGCGAGGCCAAAGGCGCGTTTATCGCTAACGGCTACGCCCACGTCGCCGACGGGGACGGGGGCTTGCTGGTGCTGGAGTTCCTGCAATACCAGATGTTTTTCCCCTTCGTCCCCCGCTGAAGAAGCCTATTCGAAGCCGATCGTGTAGCTTGCGGGCACAACGCTGATCCAGCTTTTGCCGGGCTTCAACAGAATCTCAACCCCGTTCGCGTCGAAAAAATGCGGCGCGTCCCCCCGGCTGTCGCTGCGCCAGGTCCCTTCAAAGGCCAGGCCATCCCGGAAGACCAGGGCCGGACCCTGCCCAAAGAGGTTGAGCCGGATGCTGGTGCTGCCCAGGCTGTCCTCAACAATGTCGGTCGCCTCGTGGGGCACAACCTGGACGATGACGTTGTCCAGCGCCAATTGCTGGCCGGTGCTACCATCGAGGTGGGGGGCATCTCCCAAGAAGCGCAAATAGCGCCCGCTGCTCGGCTGGTAGGTATAGGCCACCTGGCTGCCGGTTACGGTTGGATAGGGGATGTCAATGGCTGTGGCCGGCAGGCCGCCCGCCGGCAAGCCCCCAAAGGTGAAGCCCCGCATCCTGGCCGGTTCCTCAACCCCCCAGTCGGCCAGCCAGCGCCGGAAACGCTCGCTGTCGGTTTGCAGGCGCGTCCGGTAATCCTGGCCGATGCTGACCGAATAGCGCCGGTTGGCCGGGTCATCCAGGTCGATATCCAGGTAAGGGAAGGGCGCTTCGTTCTTCAAAATGTAGCGCACCGGATCGCTGCCCCCGGAGCAGAGCAAGGGCGCGTTGTAAAGCGCCCCCAGGTAAAAATTGATCAGGCGGGCGCTGCGAACCGGGCCAATCCGCTCAGCCGTCTCCCCGTAGAAGATACCGCTGAAACGGGTGATGCCATAGCCTTCCATAAGATATTCGTAAAACACATCGGCCCGGCTGGTTCCGTGTTGGGGCCGGGCGGCGGCGTCGTTGTTGATGCAGACGATGACCGGGCGCTGATTCCGGAGTTCCGGGTCAAGCCGCAGGCCGGTGAGGGGATTAAGCTCGCCGGGCGGAGGGAAGTTGCCCGGGCCGGGCAAGCCATTGGCGGGCGGGGCGGTCACGGCGCTGGCCTGGCCGCCACCCCCAGCCGGGGACGGCGTAGCGGACGGCGGGGCTGGCTCCGGCTCCGGCGTCGGCGTCCGCGTCGAGGGGCTTGCGACCTGGGCCACAGCCGTTTGGGCCGCCTCTGGCGGGGCATCGACGTCCAGGAACTCGGCGCTGATCCAGCTTTCCCTGCCGTCCTCCAGCGGGCAGCAGATCTGCCACCAACTGCTATCGGCGTTCCGCCCCACAACCTCCACGGCCTGGCCCGTTTGCACCTGGCCGAGACGGGCATAGTTCGTGCCAGGCCCGCCTCGCAGATTGACGTTATCGCTGTTCACCACCGCTTGTACCGGCGCGACCGTCAGCGGGGTGGCGGCAGCGGTTGGCGTTGCTGTGGGGATGGCCGCCGGCGTTGGCGTCGATGTGCCGGTCGGCGTCGATGTGGCCGGCGTCTGGCCCGCCGTCGCCGTGGCCGTGAGCGGTGCTGTCGCTTCGACTTCAATCGTCGGCGCGAAGCTCCCCGAGGCCGGCGAGGTCTCCGCCGCGCCAACGGCAATGGTCGGGGCGAACGCCTGGCCCGGCGACAGGGTATTGGTCGGGCCAGGTGTGGCCGGGGGGGGCGTCCGGCGGGTGGCCGTCGGCGACGGTGATTCGGTCGCGCTCAAAGCAAGAGGGGTGGGGTCGATACTGGCCGGTCTGCCGCCCCCGGGGCCACAAGCCGCGAGCAGGAGCGCCGGCAGAAACAGGCAAAGCGAGACGAACTTCATAAAACTTGGACTCCGATCAACCTCTTTGGTCACGGAATTGTAGCACAGAAGGCTTGGCCGGATCAAACCTGGGCCCCGAATGAGGGACAGCGCCAGGATGCTATGCGGCAATTCGCCGGTTTTTGATGTATAATGAGTCTTGATCGGAAACGATGAATTTATGCTTAAGCGCGACTCGAGCTGACATACACCAGAGCCCCGAGTTACCTGCGGAGGAATCGCTAATGGCTACGAAACCTGCCACCCGGCCGCCCGGCGTCGCCGGTCAGGCCCGCGACTGGCCGCCGCCCCAGGGCCGATGGACCTACCCGGACTACG
>JBHHXL010000417.1:0-4193 GCA_046757065.1 Anaerolineae bacterium | reverse complement strand
CATCACGTAGCGCCACATCCACAGCGTGTAGAGGTTGTCCTTGCCCCGGCGGTGGGCCTTGAAGACGTCGTCGGCCACCTGCTCCGGCTCGGCGGTCAAGGGGGCGGGCAGGTCCAGGCCCTCGGTCATGCGGGTGCGGACGAAGCCGGGCCGGACGGTGATGACCCCCACCCCCGCCTTGAACAGGCGGTTGCGCAGCCCGGACAGGTAGGCGGTCAGCCCGGCCTTAGCGCCCCCGTAGAGGTAGTTGCTGGCCCGGCCCCGGTCGCCGGCCACGGAGCTGACGCCGATGATCGTCCCCGCGCCCCGGGCCTCGAAGTCGTTGGCGATGATGTTGAGGATCGAGACGGCGCCGGTGTAGTTGGTGTCGATGATCCGCCTGGCCTCGGCGAAATCGGTTTGGGCCAGGGCCTGGTCCCCCAGGTAGCCGAAGACGCAGATGGCGACGTCCGGCTTTGGGGAGAGGTTTTGGTAAAAGGCGGCGTGGCCGTCGAAATCGAGGGCATCAAAGGGAACGGCTTCGACGGCCACCTGGTGGCGGATGGCCAGGTCGCTGACCAGCGCCTCCAGGCGTTCGGGCCGGCGGGCGGCCAGGATCAGGCTATAGCCCTCGCGGGCGTAACGGTAGGCCAGGGCCTGGGCGATGTCGGAGGCCGCGCCCAGGATGAGCAGGTGTGGCATAGGGTGATTTCCTCCCAGTAGAAAATGTGTGTAGCGCCCGCCCGACGTGGGCCCTAAATTGAGGCGGTTGTGGGCCGCGCCCCGGCCTAACCGGCCGGGTCCAGCCCGGCCGCGCGGGCCCGGGCCAGGAGGCGCTCCGCCCGGCGGACCATCGGCCTATCGACCATCTTGCCGTCCAGTTCAAAGGCGCCGGTTCCGGCGGCCTGCTGGTCCCGGTGGGCCTCCACCAGCCGTTGCGCCGCTGCGATCTCCTGCGGCGAGGGGGCAAAGACCCGGTTCATAACCTCAACCTGGCGGGGGTGGACCGCCATCTTGCCGTCGTAGCCCAGGCTGCGAGCCAGGCGGCATTCCTCCTCCAGCCCCTCCAGGTCGGCCAGATCGACGAAGACGGTGTCGAGCGCCTGCAGGCCGTAGGCGGCGGCGGCGGTTACCACCGCGCTGCGGGCGTAAAAGACCTCCCAACCGGCCCGGCTGCGCTCGAGGCCCATATCGCCGCTCAGGTCCTCCGCGCCGAAGGCCAGCGCCGCCAGTCGGGAGTCGGCCCCGGCGATCTCGTTCAGGTTCATGACCGCTCGCGCCGTTTCGATCAGGGCCAGCAGGCGGATCGCGCCGGGCGGCCAGCCGCGCTCGCTTTCGATATCCGAGAGCCGCCGGCTGACGGCCTGCACCTGGGCCGCCGACTCGACCTTGGGCAGGACGTAGCCGTCGGGCCGGGCCTCGACCGTTGTGCGCAGGTCGGCGGCGAAGAAATCGGAATCGGGCGGGTTGAGGCGGACCAGGCGCTCGCTGCGGCCAAAATCGAGCGTCCGCAGGGCTTCGACGACGGTGCGCCGGGCCTCGGCTTTGCGGTTGAGGGCCACGCCGTCTTCCAGGTCCATCACGATGCAATCGACCTCCATTCCGGCGGCCTTGCTGATCTTGCGCCTGCTATCCCCCGGCATAAAGAGGACCGAGCGCCGCAGGCGGGCGTCGTGGGCGGGCATATTCCTGGCTCCTCGTATAAAATAGGGACTCTGAAAATAGCCCTCACCCTCCGGCCCCCTCTCCCAAAATTGGGAGAGGGGGAGTCCGGAGCCTTCGGCGAAGGACGGGGGTGAGGGCCAAGTTTTCATTCTCGTTGCCGTGCCGTAGGCTGAGTCCGTCTCCCTCGGAATCAGTTGAGCCTGGATCGAGGGGGGCTGCTGTCCCCATCTTAAATGGAAGTCGGCCAGGCGTCAATTTTGCCCAAACGCCGGGGCAACTTTGGAACAAAGTACTATGGGCCTTTTGGCGATTCTTGATTATGCTAGAGGCGTGCGTTACCGGCTGATGTTTCCCTGAAAAAATGAAGTGAGGAAGATGATGCGCGTTCGGATTTACCGCTGGCGCCTGCTTTTTGGCGCGATCCTGACTGCCTGGCTCGTATCCCAGGGCGCGGTGTTGGAGCCTGCGCCGCTCGATGTGCGGGCCGGTGGCCCACCGGGGTTGCCCGTCCTGTTGCTGGACAACAACCAGTTCGTTTACCCTCCGGCGATGGAGCCGCAACCCTGGCCGGCCCGGCTCGATGATCGCGCAGGTAAGGATGAACCGGTCGATTGGGGGGGGCGGCGTCTCAGCCGGGTTGCCTTCCTGGACGAGATCGCCGACGCGAACAACCTCAACCCCGCCATCCTGCTGGCCTTGCTGGAGATGAAGGCGGTTCCGGCCCGGCCGGATGCCCTGTACCAGGCCGCGCAGGAACTGCAAGCCCGGTACGCCCGGGCCTATTTCAACGATTTTGACGGGGCCGGGAGCGAGGTCCGGTCTTCCGCCCTTTATCGAGCCTTGCAAGGCGGGCGGATCAACGCCGCCAGCTACGCCCTGCTGGCCTGGGCGGACTCCCGCCCGGAGGTGGCCGTTGACTTTTCGGACGGCGAGGCCGTGGCTCGTTTTCAAGACCTGCTGAACCGGTATGGAGTTTCCACGCCCGCTCTGGCGTCCGCCCAGGATGTCGAGCCGGGGGCGGCCAGCGGCCAGCCCGTCCTGTCCGCGCCCTGGAACGACGGGGGCGATTGGTATTACTACACCGGTATGTATTATCAAGGCGGCGGGAATCACGAGCAAAACAACGCCATCGACTTCGATCCCCCCTGGAACCCCGCCCTCGACTGCCCGAACAACTGGCCCAACGACAGGCCGGACATTTACAGCCCGTACTACGTGACCTCGATGACGGCCGGCACGGTGGTTGACATCCGCTATGACCGGACCAAAATCCAGGCCGATAATGGCTGGTTCCTGGTTTACGAGCACGTGGCCGACGACCACCTGGTTGTCAGCCTGGGGCAGCGGGTCGAAATCGGGCAGGCCATTGGCTACACGGCCTGCGTCGGTTACACCACCTCGATCCCGCATTTGCACTGGCACATCTACGACGCCAGCAACCAGCCGGTTCGTCTCAACCAGGACGGCGGCCTGGAAGTGTTCGGCTGGCGCTTCGACACCGACCAGAGCAGCACGCTGCGGCGCGTGGGCGATGCCACCGTCTCCGGCGATGGCCGCAGCATCACCCCCTTTGTGACCCCCTTTTCGCAAACAATGCCCTGGCCGCCCTACGGGAACCTGACCGCGCCGTCCTCCGGGGCGGTGCTGGCCGGCACGACGACGCAGGTCGGCGGCTGGGCGAAAGTGACGAACAGCAGCATCAACCGGGTCCAGGTCTGGGTCGATGGGGTTTACCGGGGCGACGCCACCTACGGCGTCTATAGCGCCGAGGCGGGCGGCAACTACGGCTTCGAGTGGACCTGGAACACGGCCCTGGAGACCGACGGGACTCACACCGTGCTGGCTCGGTATTACGCCGACAACGGCGGCTTCGTGGAGCGGACGGCGCGGGTCACCGTCCTCAGCGGCCTGACCCCGCAGGCTTACATTCCCATTGTGATGGACTAATACACCGGGACGCAAGTAACCCTATAGTTGGGGCGTATCCTGAGCCTGTCGAAGGGTGACGCCTTGAGGTGCTGGACATCTTAACGGGGCGGGCTAGCCGGCCGGACGCTTCAGCATCAGGGCCGTACGCTCGAACTCGATCACGACCGTGCCCTCCTGGTTGCGCCCGACGTGCCGGAAACGCACGATGCCGTGGCCGGGGTTGGAGCGGGAGTCGCGTTTGGCGAGTACCTCGGTTTCCACGTAGAGGGTGTCGCCGTGGAACATCGGGTGGGGGTGGTTGACTTTCTCGTAGCCCAGGTTGGCCACCAGCGTGCCCTCGGTCAGGTCGGGCACGGTGATGCCCACGGCCAGGCCCAGGGTGAAGATGCCGTTGACGATGCGCCGCCCGAACTGCGTTTGTCCGGCAAAATCCTCGTTCAGGTGGAGCGGTTGGGGGTTCATCGTCAAGGCCGTGAAGAGGACGTTGTCCATCTCGGTCAGGGTGCGGCCCAGGCTGTGTTTGACGATAGCGCCAACCTTAAGTTCCTCGTAGTACTTGCCGGCCATCAGGTTTCCTTTCTATCTACCCAAAGTGTTACTACTCAGGTGCGACGCACTTC
>JBHHXL010000416.1:0-4193 GCA_046757065.1 Anaerolineae bacterium | reverse complement strand
GTGGAGTGCAGAGCAAGCTCTGCACTCCTATTTACACAGGAGTCAGACAGTCCCTGCGGGACGACACCAACGATGAAAATGGGGCGAGTTTGTAGGACAAGCTGTTAGCTTGTCGCTGCCCCGGACAAACTAACACGCTCCGCGTGTCCTACAATTCTATTTTCAAGGGAGCCCGGCCCGCTATTTTCAAGGGAGGTTATGACGACTACAACACAGGTCGTGTGCCCTTATAATCCATGACCGATGTTATAACTACAATCTTACAATATTACCACCAGAGGCGCGAGGCTAAAGCCATCGCGCTGAAAGAACGAAGCCCTACGGGCCAAACAAGTCACCATTTGGCCGGTTTAGGGCGTTTTAACGCCCTTTGCTCTCTCAGCCCGATGCTTTAGCGTCGGGCTTATGGCCTATTTACCTTCATTCCACATCAAACGTAATAGATGAAAAGAGGCGAGCAAAAAGGAGAACTCGCCTCTCGATACCCCGCTTCTCACCCCTAACTCAGCCATCGTTTGCGGCGCTTGTAGTGCTTCACATCGCGATAGCTCTTGCGCTGCCCGACCTCGGTCAGGCCGAGATAAAATTCGCGCACATCCGCGTTTTCCTTCAAGGCCTCGGGCGTGCCGTCCAAAACAATGCGCCCGTTTTCCATAATGTAGGCATAATTGGCTACCTTCAGAGCCAGCCGGGCGTTCTGCTCAACCAGCAAGATGGTAGTAGCCTGCTCTTGATTGATACGTTGGATAATTTCAAAAATCTCTTGAACCAGCAACGGGGCCAGGCCCAGCGAGGGTTCGTCTAACATCATCAGCTTGGGCTTCGCCATCAAAGCCCGCCCGATGGCCAGCATCTGCTGTTCGCCGCCGGACAGATAGCCGGCGGTCTGCCGTCGCCGTTCCCGCAGGCGAGGGAAGTACTGGTAAACCAGGTCAATTTCCCGGCTGAGATTGCGCCGGTCCGGGCGGGTGTAGCCGCCGGCGATCAGGTTTTCCTCCACGGTCAGGTGCTCAAACACCCGCCGCCCCTCCATTACCTGGAAGATGCCGCGCCGGACGATGACCTCGGCATCCAATTTGTGGATGGATTCCCCCAGAAATTGAATCTCGCCGTCCGTAACCTCGCCGTCTTCGGGTTTGAGCAAACCGGAGATGGCCTTCAAGGTGGTAGACTTGCCGGCCCCATTCGAGCCGAGCAAGGCCACGATCTGGCCCTCCGGCACGTGCAATGACATTCCCTTGAGAACGAGGATGACCTCGTCGTATATTACTTCCACGTTATTGAGGTTGAGCATCGTGCCTTCCTTGTTGGGGAAGTAGGGAGTAGGAAAGTGTATTCGGCGACGGTAAATTTTTCGGTAGTCCTCCCGTCAAGTGTTGCTGGCTCCAAACGAGGCAAAGATGCACCGCCAAGACGCCAGGAACGCCAAGTTTTGCTTGATTTTTGCCTTTTCTTGGCGCACTTCGCGTCTTGGCGGTTCAACTCACCCCCCAATCGCGCGCGCAACAACACCCAAGCGGGGGACTACCAATTTTTCCTACCCTTTCGAAACTCTCCCCTCCCCTGGCCCCTCCCCCAACGCGGAGCGTGGGGGAGGGGTTGGGGTGGGGGCGAACATCGTTTCGCGCTGTACGCCGGTGGTGCGTCACCGGGTTCGTGACCGGCCCCGCACTTCTTACCCTACTACTGCCTGTTAGAGATCGGAAACATCAATGTAGTCGGAAATGGGTTGCCACTGGCCGTTCTGGACCTCGAACATACGCAAGGCTTTGTTGCCGGCGTGGTTATCAGGCGTGAAAGTCAGGGGGGCCGTGATATCGCCGGTGCTGTAGTTCGATATACCCTCCAGGGCGGCCCGGACGTTTTCGCCGGTCAGTTCCTGGCCGCTGTCAAGGACGCGCTTGATCCCTTCGGCCATGACCTGCATCGTCAGCCAGCCCTGCACGTAGCGCACGCCCTGCGCCTGCAAGGTGGTGCCTTTGGCTTTGTTGAACTCGGCCATATCTTTCATACCGGCCACCTCGAAGCTGGGCGGAGTGAAGGGGATAGCGCCCACGACGCCCTCGGCGGCGTCACCGGCCAGATCGACAAAGAGTTCGTCGGCGCACCAGTTCAGGCAGATGATCTTGGCCTCCAGGCCCAGACTGGCCGCGTTTTTGGCCAGCAAGGCGGCCGGGGTGGGCACATTTTGGACGATGATGTAGTTGGCCCCGGCGCTGTCGGCCTGGGTCAACTCGGCCGTCAGGTCCGTCGCGCCCCCCGGCATAGCGATGGCGTTGAAGGAGGTGCCGCTGCTGCTGGCATAGGCCTCACCCTCGGGCAAAGGCGAGGTACCGAAGGGGCTATCGTGGTGCATCACCACAACGGTCGGGTTGCCGCTGTTACCCTGGGCCGCCCAGTCTTGCTCGGCCCACTTGATCGCCGCCACGAGCTGGGCGGAGTAAGTGGTCCCAATCATAAAGTTGTAAGGCGCGTTTTCGATGTCGATCAGGTTGGCCGAGTAGGAAGCGGACATAAAGGGTACTTTATCGGAGGCGATGCGTCCACGCAGAGCCTCCGTGTCGCCGGTGCCCCATCCCTGGAAGACCACCACCTTTTCCTGGTTGACAAACTGCGAGTAAAGCTGCTCGGCCTGGTCCACCTTGTAGTTGTAGTCCTGCGAAATCAGCTCGATCTGGCGCCCGTTGATGCCGCCGTTGGCGTTCTTCCATTCCACGTAGTCTTTCATGCCGTTGGAATAAGGCGTGCCGACGTCAGAGGTGGGGCCGGTCAGGTCGAAAATCGCCCCGACCTTGATGGGGCCGCTCTCGGCAGCGCCCCCGCCGGGGCCACAGCCGGCCACCACGACGAGGGTTATCAACACAAGCAGTAAGGCAAAACGTTTCATGCTAAATCTCCTCCCATAGGATGATAGAAGCTGATGGCTGCGGAATTCAGGCTCTGGCGCAACCTGCCATCATCTCCGGGTTGCACCTGAGTCGCATTGCCAGATTTGCGAACGCATCACCTCCTTTCCGGATAAATCGGGGGGGCATGGGAGTTATGTCTACCAACTCTGCCCTGGTAACCTGCTAAGAAACAGCCGGTAGGCCGGGGGGCGTGGGGGGTGTCCCCCCATCCCTGTTTCTTGTAGTTGGAATAATCCTGAAGTATGCAGGATTACGGATTAGCTGAGCTCGATAATTCAGAGAAGTGGTCAAATTAGCTCACGGATGAACACAGATTTTATAAAAACGGCTCTTTGAGCTTTTATGGGGTTTTGTAGCACAAGCTGTTAGCTTGTGCGGGACAAACTAACACGCTCCGCGTGTCCTACATTACCACACAATTCCTCACAGAGCCACAAAAACAAAGAAAAAATCCGTGTTTATCTGTGTTCATCCGTGAGCCATTATCTAATTTCCGAACTCAGGTTAATACGAAAACGGCCACAGCCGGAAGTAGTCTTTCACATCGCGCCACAGCTTGGCAATGCCTTCCGGCTCAAAGATAAGGAACAGAATAATGACCGCTCCAAACACAGCCTGTTGCAGAAACGGGATCAGGGCAGCCAGGCTGGGAATGAAGCCTTCCAGGCTGCGCCCGACGTTGGTCAGTACCGCCGGTAACAGCGTCATAAAGATCGCGCCATAAATGGAGCCGGAGACCGAGCCAAGCCCGCCGATGATGATGACCGCCAGGTAGAAAATGGAGGTTTCGATGGTAAACCGCTCGTAGTTGACGATCAAGCGCCAGTGGGCGATCAACGCCCCCGACAGGCCGACAAAAAACGAAGAGGTGGCAAAAGCCAGCAGCTTGTAGTAGAACAGGTTGACCCCCATCACCTCGGCGGCGATGTCCTGGTCGCGTATGGCCACAAAAGCGCGCCCGACCTTGGAGCGGAAGAGATTGACGGTGATCAGGATGGTGATCGTCAAACACAACAAAATCAGCCAGTAAAAACGGAAGTCGGTGTTCAGCGAGATGCCAAACAGGGTCGTGGGCGGGACGTTCAGAGCCTCCACCCCGCCGGTCAACGAGGTCCAATGGGTGATCAGCCACTGGATGATCTGCTGGGCGGCCAGGGTGGCGATGGCCAGGTAGAGGCCCTTCAGCCGCAGCGAAGGCACGCCGAACACGCCGCCGACTACGGCCGTAATCAGACAGGCCAGGGGAATGCTCAGCCACCAGGGCATACCCAGGCGGGCGGCCAG
>JBHHXL010000415.1:0-4197 GCA_046757065.1 Anaerolineae bacterium | reverse complement strand
TTGTAGCGCAAACTGTTAGTTTGCGCGGGTCAAACTAACAGTTTGACCTACTACTTCGCCAAAAAAGTTTGGCTCATGTTCAGTACAAGTGACCGGCACTTCAACTTTTGCTTGAGCTGCTCAGTTGATACGAGTTTCTTTCATTAATATGCCAATAAGTGCCGGTCACTTTGCACTTGGACCTACTACTTCGCCAAAAAAGTTTTGATAAGCGTAGGTCACGCTTGCAGCGTGACAGTCACGTTAAAAACGTGACCTACTGAGTCTAATCTGGACTATGCCGCAATTAATCAAGTAAATATCCCCACCGCCTCAGCGCCTCCTGCCGTCGCTCGCGGCTCATGGCGCTGACCGGGGGGAATTCGTCGCGCCACTCGAAGGGCCGGGTGGCGTCGATGATGGCCCGCGAGTTGAAGCCCTTCTGGCCGGGGCGGATGGCCGGGTCGAGCGGCCCGCTCCAGGCCCGCTTCATCAGGTCGATGGAGCGTTCCGGGTCGGAGCGGGTGCACATGGCCCAGACCACCTCCTCCAGATCGGTCGGGTCGATGTCCTCGTCCACCACGATCACGTAGCGCCCCAGGTAGCCTCCGGCCCGGACCGAGGCGGCCAGGTGGCCCACCTGCCGGGCGTGGCCCGGGTAGCGTTGTTTGATACTGACCGCCACCCACAGCCGGCTGCCGCCGACCTCGTGGCACCACACCCCCTCGATGTCCGGCACGCCGGCCTCCTCCAATTGGTCGAACATGACCGCCGAGCGCAGGAAAGCCCGGTAGCGAGATTGCTCGTCCGGCGGGCGGGTGGGCGGCGAGCCGACGATGATGGGGTCATGGCGGTGGTAGATGCGCTCGACGTGGATGACCGGCTCCTGGCGGCTGGCGCTGGCGTAGTAGCCGGTCCACTCGCCGAACGGCCCTTCGATCAGGCTCTCCTGGGGGTGGGCGAAGCCCTCCAGGATGATCTCGGCATCGACCGGCAGCGGCAGGCCGGTCACCTCCCCCTTGAAGACCTCGACCGGACGGCCCAAAATTCCTCCGGCCCAGTCGTACTCGCTGAGGCCGTAATGCGACTCGGTGGCGCTGGCCAGGTAGAGCAGGGGGTGCATACCGATGGCCACCGCCACCGGGCAGGGCTGGTTGCGGTCGAAGTATTTCTGGCGGTGCAGGCGGCCGTGCTTGCCGGGCGAGATGTAAAAACCGGCTCGCGTTTTGTCGTGGACCATGACCCGGTAGGTGCCCAGGTTGACCCAACCCTCGTCCGGGTCGCGGGTGATGTCGGCGCTGGCCGTGCCGAGGTAACGCCCGCCGTCTCCCTCGTGCCAGACCGGGGTCGGGAACTTGAGGACGTCCACCTCGTCCCCGCGCATAACGTTTGCCAGGACCGGGCCGTCGCTGGCGGTGACGGGCGGCACCGGCTTGACCCGCCGCAATTTCTCCCGCCACAGCCCCAGCAGCGACATCGTATCCCGGTCCGGCGGCAGGTCGAGGGCCAGGGCGATGCGCCGCAGCGAGCCGAAGTTGTTGACCAGGACCCGGAAGCCGGGCTCGTGGCCGGGGATGTCGTCGAAGAGGACGGCCGGCGCGTCCCGCGTCTGTTGCAGAATCTCGGTGGCCATACCGATGTCTTCCTGCCAGGAAGCGCCGCTAACCCGGCGCAGCTCGCCCAAATCCTCGACCGCCTGCAACCAGTCCCGCAAGCCGGAGGCGGTGCTGGGCGCTTCTGTTTTCGTTGCGGCCGGAGTTGCAACCATAATCGTTAACCCTCGATTCCGTGCGTGTCGCCGCTGACCGGCCCGGCCTCGTCCCGCCCGACTGCCACCCGGCGCGCCGCCAGCTTTTCGCCGGTCTGGTAATGCCGGCCCTGGACGGCCAGCTCCGCCTCTTCCTCCAGTTCCTCGTCCCATTGCCCCAGCGAGTAGCCGAACCAGGGCCGTTGCGGGCGCAACGGCGGCAGGCCCAACTCCTCCCACAACTCGCGGGCGTGTTCCATATACTCGCGCTTCGGCAGGGAGATGGGCGGGAAGGGCTCTTTGAGGATGGCGTTGCACAGCATGGCCGACTCGTCGGCGGGCAGGTGGTAGGAGACGACGTCGGTGCCCTCGTGCAGGTCCTTGTAGTGGAACGGTGGGGCGTGCCCCTTCTCCATACCCGGCACGATGTGCACGTCCTGGTGCGGTTTCATCCGGTAGCACATGGCCCACAGGACCGCATCGGGGCTGGCCGGGTCGATGTCCTCGTCCACGGCGACCACGATCTTGCCCACGCCGGGGTGAAAGGAGGCCGCCGCGTGCAGCGCCCGCCAGACCTCGGCCTCTTTCGGCTGCCGCATCTGGACCACGATGAACTTGCGCAGGTTGGTCAGCGGCTCGTGCATCTCCACCCGGACCACGCTCTTGATCCGGCATTGATCGCGCAGATGGCGCAGGAAGAGCATCTCGTAGCCGCGCTTCTTGATCACGCTCGATTCGCTGGGCGTGACCTGGCTGATCCAGGAGACGTAGACCGCGTCCCGGCGGTGGGTGACGGCGGTCACGTCCATAAACGGGTTGAGCTGGCGGGGGTGCATGTAGCCGTGCGACTCGCCGAACGGGCCTTCGGGCTCGATGAATTCGGTGTTGATGTAGCCCTCGATCACGATTTCGGCCTCGGCCGGCACTTCCAGGGGGACGGTCTTGCATTTCACCAGGCGGATGGGCGCGCCGGCCAGCCCGCCGGAGACGGCCAGCTCGTCGACGCCGTAGGGCAGCTTTTGGACCGCCGTGTACGACACGGCCGGCGGGGCGCCGATGACCAGCGCCGCCGGCAGGTGCGTGCCCTGGGCCTGGTGCTTGCGCCAGTGGATGTAAATATCCTGGCCCAGGGCCGAGGGAAAGACACCGACCCGGGTCCGGGTTTTGATCTGCCCCCGGTAGTTGCCCATATTGCGCACGCCGCTGTCGGGGTCTTTGGTGATCCAGTGCGAGCAGGTGGTGTAGGGGGCGTTGTCGAAGCCGGGGGTGGAAATAGGCACCGGCAGCACATCCAGCCCGCCTCCCTCGCGGGTCAGGTCCGGGCCGGTGTAGACCACCTCCTGGCAGGGAGCGTCCTCAACCAGGACCGGTTCGAGCGGGTGGGCCGCCGCCCGGTCCCATTTTTTCTCCATCTCCTCCGGTCCGTCGCAGCCCATACCGATCTCGTAAATGCGCTGCGATCCGGCCAGCGCGCCGACCACGACCGGGATGTCGTACCGGCGGCCCGCACTGTCCACCACGTTCTCGAACAGAAACGCCTTGCGCTCCTCGTCCCGCAGCCCGCCCCGGTACTGCCAGCGGACCAGGGGGTGGAGTTCGGTGTCTTTGTTGATGGGCTGCGTGATGCGGACCAACAGCCCGGCCGCTTCCAGGGCGTTCAGGTGGTCGTGCAGGTCAGGATAGCCTGGATTCATTCGAGAGTGCCTCCGTTCTTGACTTTCGTTTCTTCAAGCCAACACCCCTTCGGCCTTGAGCCGTTCGATCTCGGCCGCGGACAGGCCCAACAGCTCGCCGAAAACGTAATCGTTGTGCTCGCCCAGGCAGGGGCTGGGGCGGCGAATTTGCGCCGGCGTTTCCGAGAGCAGAAACGGCGGCGCTTCGTACTCGTAGCGGTCGAGGGCGGGGTGCTCCAGGGCCGGCCACTGCCGGCGATGGGCCAGTTGCGGGCACGAGAACAGATCGCCCACGGTCTGGACCTTCCCGGCCGGGACGCCGGCAGCTTGCAATTGTTCCATCACCTGGCCGGGCGTCAGCCCCGCCGTCCACTCGCCGACCCGCCGGTCCAGGTCGTCTTCGTGGGCCTGGCGCGCCTCCAGGGTGGCGAAGCGGGGGTCCTCGGCCCAATCGGGATGCCCGGCTACCCGGCACAGCGCCTGCCATTGGGCCTCGTCGAAGACGGCGATGGCGCACCAGGCGTCGTCGCCCCGGCAGGGGTAAACCCCGTGCGGCGCGGCCTGCGGATCGCGGTTGGCCTGCGGGCCGGGCACGTGGCCGTTGGCCTGCAGGTCGAGCAGGGCCGGGATGATGAACTGCAAGCCGGCCTCGTATTGGGACAGGTCGATGTGCTGGCCGCGCCCCGTCCGGCGGCGGAAATCGAGGGCGGCCAGGACCGCGATCAGGCCGTAGCCGGCCCCGATAAAATCGATGTAAGGACCGTAGAGTAACATCGGCGGCTGGCCGGGGCCGTAGCC
>JBHHXL010000414.1:0-4204 GCA_046757065.1 Anaerolineae bacterium | reverse complement strand
TTTGACGGAGGGTCTCCGACAACCAAGGAAATCTGGCTCTGTGAGGAATTGTGTGCTACAAAACCCCATAAAAGCTCAAAGAGCCGGAAATCTTAGGCCGGAGAGTCGCAGGTCGCAAGTCGCAGGTTTTTTGAATACACTTTGCGACTTGTCATTTCGCTGCAAAATGTCTGTCAAATCCAGAAGGTGTCCGTTAGCAAGATGTCGAGTAACGACATCTCCGGCGGTAATCGCGTTACTTGATCTCGACGACAGCGCCTTCCGCCTCTAACTTTTCCTTGCCTTCGTTAGCTGCTTCCTTGGAAACTCCTTCCAGAATCACGGCAGGGGCGCTGTCAACCAAATCCTTGGCTTCCTTCAACCCCAGGTCGGAGCGCAAAGCGCGAACAGCCTTAATTACCTGAATCTTCTTAGCGCCGATTTCCTTGAGCATCACGTCAAATTCGGTCTTTTCCTCGACCTCCTCGGCCGGCGCTCCGGCGGCCAGCATACCAGGCACGGCAGCTATGGCGGTGGGGGCCGCGGCGCTCACCCCCCACTTTTCCTCCAGCATTTTGGTCAGTTCAGCGGCCTCGAGCAGAGTTAACTCGCTCAACTCATCCACAATTTTTTCAAGATCAGCCATAATTTATCTCCTTAGGTTTGTAACTACTCAGCCATACCTGTATCCAGTATCTCGTCCTTGGATATTAGGTATTGGTTACCGGTAATTATCGCTAATAACCAATACCTGGTACCCGATTACCCGACCTGGGGCCTCTGGCCTGAGTAGTTACTTAGGTTTATTGATTAGCAATATCTTCTTCACTGTCCTGGCCTTGTTCGGCATAGGCGTTAACAACATTGACCACCTGGCGCACGCCGCCGGCCACCACACCGGCCAATTGGCTGGCCGGGGCCTGAAGGAGGCCCAACAACTGGGCGCGAATTACATCCAGTGGCGGCAAGGCTGCCAGGTCTTTGATCGATTGTGGGGTCAGCTTCTGATCGCCCAGCAGGCCGCCCTTGATTTCAAAGACCTCGTAATCTTTGGCAAAATCGGTTAGCGCCTTGGCCACGCCGGGCACTTCGTCGTAACAAAAGCCGAAAGCGATTGGCCCGGTCAGTAGTTCTTCATCAACGGGCAACCCGGCTTCCCGGAGAGCGCGTATAGCCAGCGTGTTTTTCACCACCTTGTAGCCGCCCTGCGCCTCCCGAATCTTGCTGCGCAGTGCGTGAAGTTCGTTAACGGTCAGGCCGCGGAAATCGGTGATGATAATCGCCTGGCTGCGCTGCAAATGATCGACGTACTCTTGAACCAGTTCCTCTTTCTTCGCTCGCGAAATTGGCAATGCAACTCACCTCCTTTGAGAGATTTCGCAATAAAAAACGTCTTCGCGGTGGCCCCTTGCCGTAGCGAAGACGTCGTAAACAGGCGGAGAACCGCCCTCCACAAGGACGGGCCCCTCACAACCTGTGATTACGATCTTTCACCTCGGCAGGCCCTTGGAATTAAGCGCCTGGGCGCACCTGCTGTCTTGGGTTCAAGCTCTCAGGATAATCTGGGCTATGCGATTGTTGGTCTACGTCAGGCGGCTTTCAGTAGCGCCGCCTGGTAAGGATCAAGCTTGACGCCCGGCCCCATCGTCGGCGCCAGGACGACTTTGCGAATGTATTGCCCCTTGGCCGCAGCGGGACGGGCCCGGACCACAGCCTCCATTAAGGCTGTCAGGTTGTCGAACAATTGCTCTTCTGAGAAGCTAACCTTGCCGATGGGCACGTGGAGGTTCGCCGTGCGATCAAGCCGGAATTCAACCCGCCCCGCTTTCAACTCTCTAACCACGCGGGTGATGTCGTCGGGTTGAACGACGGTTCCGGCCTTCGGGCTTGGCATCAGACCCCGGGGGCCTAGCACTCGCCCCAGGCGGCCGACTTTTCTCATCATCGCCGGGATGGCTACGGTGACATCAAAATCGAACCAGCCGCCTTGAATCTTCTCCACCAATTCATCACTACCCACAAAATCGGCCCCGGCCTCTTCGGCCACCCGCTGGGTCTCCCCTTCGGCGAAGACCAGGACGCGAACGTCTTTGCCTGTGCCGTGGGGTAACTGGACGGTGTTACGCACTTGCTGATCGGCCTGGCGCGGGTCCACGCCCAGCCGAATATGAACCTCCAGGCTGGCGTCGAAGGATGTGTAGGACGCCTGCCTGGCCAGCTTAACGCCTTCCGCCGGTGGGTAGAGGTGATCCCGGTCGATCAATTTAGCAGCTTCCAGATATTTCTTACCTCGTTTGGGCATAACGCTCTCCTTGTGGTGCCAGCGGCGCTCGACGAGCAGCCTCCCACAGATAACTTCAATCAGTCGGCGACGGTAATTCCCATGCTCCGGGCAGACCCTTCGATTTGCCGCATCGCGCCCTCGATGTCCGCAGCGTTCAGGTCTTTCATCTTTTGCTTGGCGATCTCCCGGACCTGCTCGCGGGTGACAGACCCCACCTTGTCACGGTTAGGGACCGGGGAGCCTTTATCCAGGCCGGCAGCCTTTTTTAGTAGATCGCTGGCCGGCGGCGTTTTGGTGATAAAGCTAAAGGTCTGGTCGGTGTAGATGGTGACCTCGACAGGAATAATGGACCCCATCATACTCTGGGTGCGGGCGTTATATTCCTTGCAAAAGCCCATGATATTGATCTGGTGCGGGCCCAGAGCCGTACCCACCGGCGGGGCCGGGTTCGCTTTACCGGCAGGGATTTGTAATTTAACAACAGCTTTTACTTTCTTGGCCATAACAAAATCCTTCTATGATTCGGCGCTATCTGCGATCAGCCTCGTTCAACCTGCAAGAAGTCTAACTCGACGGGGGTTTCTCGCCCGAAGAAATTAACCAACACCCGGACGCGGGCCCGGTCGGTATCGATCTCATCCACCGTTCCCATAAAATCTTCGAACGGACCTTCAATAATTCGAACCTTCTGGCCGGTCCTGAAGCTGACCTTGATTTTGGGCGCTTCGGCTTCCATCCGCTTCAGAATCTTGTCCACTTCCTCTTGACGGAGCGGAACCGGCTTGTTGCCGGAGCCAACGAAGCCGGTGACGCCGGGGGTGTTGCGCACCACGTACCACGAGTCCTCGTCCATGAGCATCTGCACCAGGATATAACCGGGGAAAACGCGACGCTCGGTAACGCGGCGTTGGCCGTCACGCAATTCAACCTCTTCCTCGGTGGGCACGACCACCTGGAAGATTTTGTTCTGCATATCCATAGACTCGATGCGGTGCATCAAGTTCTTTTGCACCTTGTTCTCGTAACCGGAGTAACTATGGATCACGAACCACTCAGCGCCGGGTGGTGCGGCCGGCTCTTCGGCCACATCTTCCTCAACCTCTGGCTCCTGCCCGTCTGTAACTTCCGTCAGGTCGTCGTCGCTATTCGATTTTTCATCATCGCCCAATTCATCTAACCGGGCTTTCTCTTCTTCGCTCATAACCGCACAACTCTTTCAAAAATACCAACGCCGATGGGCGGCGACCGGGGCTGTAAGCGTTCCCACGGCGCAGTGCCTTTCGCGGAGAAAGTTAATCGGAACGAGAATTGAGCACGAAAATTGCGGCACAGGCGACGGTCACGATGACCGCGACAATGCCCCAGACCCAACTTCCGATAAGGATGCCGGACAGCACTTCCTGGAAAATTGCGGCCAGAGCGCCGAGGAACACGGCCATTGTGATGGTGGCTCCCAACACAATTAAGGTCAGATGCCAGGCCTCCCGGCGCGTGGGCCAGGTGACTTTTCGCATTTCTGCGATAGATTCTTTGAAATAGCGTACGACAAGGTTGTCCTGTCGCGCTGGAGTGCTTGCTTTTGCCTTCGCCACGCCTTTCAAGCTCCTCTCTCTACCGGCACGAGTTCTCGAGTTAGCGCCCGGATTTTACTTTGTTTCCCGATGTAGCCGGTGAGCGCGACAACGCGGGCAGTACTTCTGAAACTCCATCCGGCTGGGATCGTTGCGCCGATTCTTTTCGGTTGTGTAGTTACGCTCGTTGCACTCGGTGCAGGCGAGCGTGATCACCGTACGAACTGCCTTTTTCGCCATAATCCATTAAAAGAGGGCAGAGGGGGCAACCTGCCACCCCTCAACCCCCGTACTCCTTTCCAAAGCCCAGGCTTTGTTTACTCGACGATTTCGGTGATGACGCCGGCGCCGACGGTGCGTCCGCCCTCGC
>JBHHXL010000413.1:0-4213 GCA_046757065.1 Anaerolineae bacterium | reverse complement strand
CGCTCCCGTTGGTCGCTCAGAGTGACATGTTTCCTAAAATTTGGGACGCACCCTAGCGAAACGCGAAACGGGGATTTCGTCCGGCGATTTTCCGATCGCAAGCGGCAACAAGGGGCCGTTTGCGGAATTATGTCAAATCATTTTTGACAACCCCGCCGCTCCCTGTTATACTCGTCAGGGGAGACGACGATGGCCCAAATCATCGCTCTGGCCAACCAAAAAGGGGGGGTGGGCAAAACGACGACCGCCCTCAACCTGGGAGCCGCTCTGCGAGAACTGGAACACCGGGTGCTGCTGATCGACCTGGACCCCCAGGCCAGCCTCAGCCTGGCCCTCGGCCTCAACCCGGACGAACTGGAATCCACGGTCTATACCGCCCTCAAGCGCGTGATCGAGGATGGGGAAATTGACGCCCAGGAGGTGAACCTGATCACCACCGGTGAGGGCCTGAACCTGATCCCGGCTAATATCGAACTGTCCCAGGCCGACCTGGACCTGGTGCGCGAACCGCTGGGCGTCTACGCCCTGCGCGATGTGTTGCGCCCACTGGCCGGCGCTTACGACTACATCCTGGTCGATTGCCCCCCCAGCCTGAGCATCCTGACCACCAACGGCCTGGCCGCCGCCGACCGGGTCATCGTCCCCTTGCAGGCCGACTACCTGGCCCTGAAAGGGGTCAACTTGCTGCTCAGGACCATCACCAAAATCCAGCGCCGGGCCAACCGGCAGTTGCGGATCGCCGGGGTGCTGCTGACGATGGTCGACCTGCGCACCCGCCACGCCCAGGAAGTCATCGCCACCGCCCGCCAGGCCTTCGAAGGGCACGTGCCGGTCTTCGAGACGATGATCCGGATGAGCGTGCCCTTGAAAGAGGCGCCCATCACCGGCCAGAGCATCTTGACCTACGCTGGGGATTCCGTTGGCGCCAGGGCTTACCGGGCCCTGGCCGGGGAGGTGACCGGGAATGGCTAGAAAGCGAGCGACCGTCAGCCCCGAGAGTGCCCAACGCGCCCTGGGGACCGACCTCCTGGATCGTATCCTGCAAGCCGAAGGGTTGGCCGAGGTACCCATCATCGAGGTGGCCCTGGCGCGGATCGATCCCAACCCCTACCAAACCCGGCGGGAGTTCGATGAGGCCGGCCTGCAAGAGCTGGCCACTTCGATGATGGCCCACGGCTTCTACGGGCACCTGGTGGCCCGGCAGACCGGCCAGCGCTACCAACTCGCTTACGGAGAGCGGCGGCTGCGCGCCGCCCTGCAGGCGGGGCTAACCCGGCTGCCCCTGGCCGTGCGCGACTTGAGCGACGAGCAGATGATGGAGCTGGCCGTCACCGAGAACGTGTTGCGCAAGGACCTCAACCCCATCGAGGAGGCCGAGGCTTACCAACTCCTGGCCGATTTGGGTTACAGCCTGCGCCAGATCAGCGCCCGGGTGGGCAAAAGCCCGGGGCACATCAGCCTGCTGCTGTCCCTGCTTAAAAAGGAGGATGTGGCCGAGACGGTTCGCCAGGAGCGGATCGGTCTGCGCGAGGCGCACGAGATCGCCAGGGTGGAGGACGCCGCAACGCGGCGGGCCTTGCTGGAGCGGACAGCCCGGGGCGAGTTGGACCGGGAGGCGGTCCGGCAGGCGGTTCGCCTGGCCCGGCAGGAGCCTGCCGCCGGGGCCGGCCTCGCTGAGGCTCCGCCTGCCGCCCCGCCGCCCCCGCCGCCTCCTGGCCCAGGCGCCTACGACCCCCGGCCCAACCTGCGGGCCGCCTTGAAGCGGTTCGAGAAAATCCGCCCGGACCGCCTGGCCGATATTGAAGAGGGAGTACGGGAGGACATCCGCGCCCTCCTCGACGAAATCGCGGCCCGGGCCCGCTACCTTCAGGAGCAATTGGGGGACTCCGGCGAATAGTTGGTGATCAGTAGATCCAAATTTGCCGTAGGGCGGCACGCTCTGCGCTATGCCCGCCCGCCGCGCGCTGGCGCGTGGCGCGAAGCGTGCCTCTGCTACCCAAAAATTGAATCTACTGATGATGATTGTCAATGATGATAGAATAATTTCCGATGAGTACAGACCGGCAAATCCTTAGCCTGCGGCGCGCCGTCCAGGAGGCCCAGGCTCAACTGAAAGCGGCCGAGGCCGAATTGGCCGATCGGGTGGCGGAAACCAACGCCTTTGAGTTTGAGTTTGAGGCCAGGGTGGGGCATCTGCTGGATACGCTGGAGGGGCTGGAAGCGGAGATCAAAGCCTACAACGGCCGCATCCAGATGATGCGCAACAGGGACATCTTCGGCTATGGTTACCTCCCCGCCGACGAGCAGTACCGGCGCACCTGGCGGTCACCGCCGTCCTCCCCTCCGGAGACGCCGTCCCAACCCCCCGATGCGGCCAGCGAAGCCCGCCTGAAGGAGCTCTACCGCCTTCTGGCCCGCCGCTTCCACCCGGACCTGGCCCAAGACGAGGCCGACCGTGCCCGCCGCACCGAAAAGATGGCCGCGGTCAACGATGCCTACGCCGCCCAAAGCCTGGCCGAGCTGGAGAGTCTGGCCCAGGAGCCGGAGACCCTGATCGACGCCGAAGGGCAAACCGGCCCGCAGTTGGTGCAAGCCCTGGAGGCCGAACTGGCTCGCTGCCGGCGGCGCCTGGGCCAGGTGGAGAGCGAATTGCGCAATTTTGACGCGCGCCCCAGCGTCCAGTTAAGCCTGGAGGTCAAGCTGGCCCGCCACCGGGGCCGGGATATGCTGGCCGAAATCGCCGCCGACCTGGAGGGCAAAATCGCCCGCAAAACGGCGGAGCGAGATATGCTCAAGGCCCAGTTCGACCAACTGGGGCCGGACCAGGGCATCATCCCGATTCAGCGATAGTTTTCCCCATCTGAAACAGCCTATCCTCTCCCAAGCAGGCGAGCCAATGCGGCCCGGCAGCCGCCCGGTTCCGGCGTCGGGGTCGGTTCGGGGGTTGGCTCTGGCGTCGGTGGGGGTGTCGGCTCCGGTGTCGGCTCCGGCCCCGGCGAGACGACCCGCTGGTAAGCGGCGAAGGCGTTGCCGCGACCGGTGCCCTGCACGTTGGCCGGATCGCCCAGGTCAAGGGTGGTGCCGGTCAGAACCAGCTTCATATCCTCCGGCGTCAGGTCGCCTTTGGCCTGCAACAGCAGGGCCACAACGCCGCTGGCGTGGGGCGTGGCCATACTGGTGCCGCTGATCGAAATGTAGCCCGGCGCAACGACCGGCCCCAGTTGCGTGCCCGCCGCCTGCGGGGCCACAATTTCGTTGCCGGGGAAAACCAAATCGGGCTTGTTGCGGCCGTCGCTGGTTGGCCCGCGCGAGGAGAAGCGGGTTACCCGGTCGTTGTCATCGGTGGCCCCGATGGTGATGACCTGCCGGGCGCAGCCGGGCGAACCGACCGTCGAGGAGGCCGGGCCGGCGTTGCCGGCGGCGACGCACAGCACCACCCCGCGCTGCTGCACGGCGGCGTCACACAGGGTGGATAGGGCGTCGCTGCCGTCGCAGGGGCCATCCCCGCCCAGCGACAGGTTGATGACGTGCACGTTCTGATTGACCGCCCACTCGATGCCGGCCATCACCCCGCTCATCGAGCCGGAGCCTCTGGCGTCCAGCACCTTGGCAATGTACAGGCTGGCGCCCGGCGCGACGCCGGTGTATTTGCCGTTGGAGGCTGCCCCACTGCCGGCGGCGATGCCGGCCACGTGGGTGCCGTGCCCATTGTCATCGACCGCCTCCCCCCCGACGAAGCTGGCCGTCTCCACGATCCGCCCGGCGAAATCGGGATGGTTGGGATCGAGGCCCGTGTCCACCACAGCCAGTTTGATGCCCTGGCCGTCAAGCCCTACGGCTCGGACCGCCGGTACCTCGATTTTGGGCACAGAAACATCCAGGCAGGTGTGAACGGGCAGGTCGGGCCAGATTCGTTCCACGCTATCGCTCTGCTCCAGCTTCTCGATGTCAGCCGCCCGGACCTGAAAGGCCTGGGCGGGAACCAGGTCGTACTTGTGCCTGACCTCCGGCTCAAAGTCCAACGCGCTCTGGGCGCTGAAGAAGCCGGTTTTATGCATGACGATGACCGGTATCTCCTCGTCATTTGCCATCGCGTTCATCTGGGTACGGAGTTCACCCGCAATCTTGCTCATTGGAGTCCCCTTTAGTCGTTTTTCAGAAATAGCTTGGCTTTTTTGCAGGGTGCTTCTTGGGAAAAAGTGAAAAGTTATTT
>JBHHXL010000412.1:0-4234 GCA_046757065.1 Anaerolineae bacterium | reverse complement strand
GGCGCTCGACCATTATCTTGAGCCCAAAAGCGTGGTTTTTGGTGGGCTAGACTAGATTAAGTTGGTGAACGATACCCGTATTTATGGGAGGCTCTAGAATGGCCGTACAGCTTAAGACAATCCAGGCCGAAGATCTATTGCGGATGCCTGACGACGGCTTTCGCTATGAGTTAGTGCGGGGAGAGTTGAGGAAAATGACACCGGCCGGGCACGAACATGGACAGATCACCGCCAGACTCACCTGGCGACTGGCCCAATATGTGGAAACCAACAACCTGGGCGTCGTCTACGCCGCTGAAACGGGTTTTTTGCTTTCGTCCGATCCGGACACCGTGCGCGCGCCGGACGTTGCTTTTGTTCGTGCGGAGCGGGTTGAAGCCGCTGGAGATGTCGAGGGCTACTTTCCCGGCGCGCCCGACCTGGCCGTTGAAGTCATTTCACCCGGCGACAGTTACACCGATGTTGAAGAGAAAGTCTTCGACTGGCTTGAGGCCGGAACGCAGATGGCCGTTGTGGTCAACCCCCGACAGCGCACCGTCACCGTCTACCGTTCGCTGTCTGACATCGTCGTCCTGACCGAAAACGACTCGTTCTCCGGCGGAGACGTTGTGCCGGGCTGGACGCTGGCGGCGCGGGAGTTGTTTGCCTAGCTATCATCGAAGAGCCTGATTTGTCAGGCAGCGCCAGATGGAACTTGCCAGAGGTTTGTTATGCCAACGAAAGAACAGGTTGTGAAATTGCTTCGGGAGAAGTATCCTTATCTTGCCGCCGAGTATGGCGTCAAGAAGGTGGGGATTTTTGGCTCCTATGCCAAAGGGCTGCCCGACGAGACAAGCGACGTGGATATTATTGTAGAATTTGAGCAACCTATCGGGTTTAAATTCATTGAACTCGTAGAGTATCTTGAGCACCTGCTAGGCAAGAAGGTGGATGTGCTAACCCCTGCCGGCCTTCAAGGGATCAGAGTGGCCCGTGTTGCTGAGGATATTACAGAGAGTATTGTGTATGTCTGAACGGACGGACAGAGACTTTCTGAACGACATTCAAGAAGCGATTCGCCGAATAGCGGAATATACGGCAGGAATGAGCTATCAAGCCTTCCTGGAGGATGTGAAAACACAGGATGCTGTCATTCGTAATCTGGAGATCATCGGTGAAGCAACTAAAAACCTGGCCAGGGATTTACGAGAAAGGTATCCCGATGTTCCCTGGAAGAGCATGGCTGGAGTCCGAGACCGGCTGATACACCATTATTTTGGTGTCAACCTCGACATTGTGTGGCAGATCGTGGTGGCCGAGTTACCCAAAGTAGCTTCGCAACTGAAAAGAATCTTAGACCAGGAAGGCAATGCCTGACACCCACTGCGGCCAAATCCCGCCTCTGCGCACGATAGCTATTTTTCGACCTCTTGAAATGGTCACTCAAGACAAAAGGAAGCCGGAAAAGTTAAAGTGTTTGGCTTATGTTCAGAACAAGTGCAACTGCGGCGAATAGTTTATCCCAAATCCACATAAGCCATCCTTTTCTTTACCCTAAAACCTGGAGCAAAACCAATGACCGATACCTACGTTACCCTGACCAAAGAAGCGCCGCTGGGGGTTGTCACCCTTGACCGCCCGCCGGCCAACAGCTACGACCTCAAGTTTATGCAAGACCTGACGGCGGCCATCGACGGGGTGGCCGGCGACCGCGACATCAAGGCCGTATTGGTCGTCAGCGCCTCGGAGAAATTCTTCTGCGGCGGGGCCGACATCAAAGCCTTCCTGGCCAACACGCCGCAGGCCAATATGGAAATGGTCAACCTGGCCCACGAAACGCTGGGCAAGATCGCCCGCCTGCCGCAAATCTTCATCGCCGTCATCAACGGGCACGCCATGGGCGGCGGCCTGGAGATCGCCCTGGCCTGCGACCTGCGCTTTGCCGGTGATGGCAGGTTTCTGCTGGCCCTGCCCGAATCGACGCTGGGCCTGCTGCCGGGCAACGGCGGCACGCAACGCCTGCCGCGTCTGATCGGCGCCGGGCCGGCCCTGGAACTGATGCTGGCCGGCGGTACCGTCACCCCGCAGCAGGCGCTGGATTTGGGCATCGCCAACAAGCTCTTCGCCGGCGACGCCGTTCTCGAGGAGGCCAGGGCCTACGCCCTGAAGCTGGCCCACGGCCCGACCAGGGCCCTGGCTTACATCAAGCGCTGCGTCCACGAGGGGATCGATAAACCGCTGGCCGAGGGCCTGGCCCTGGAGCGGGAACTGATCGGCGAGCTTTTCGCCAGCGAAGACGCCCGCGAGGGCCTGACCGCTTTCGTCGAGAAGCGGAAGGCGGAATTTAAGGGGCGGTGAGCGAGGGGTGAAGGCAAAGGTAAGGCAAAAGTGAGGCAAAAGGATGAAGGATGAAGGATGAAATTGATTTGGGTGGGTTCAAATTCAGTTCGTAGTGAGGGCTTTAGCCCTCAAAAAAGGCACTAAAGTGCCCACTACCAACTCTTTTGAGCGTCCCCAATTGATTTTGGGATGGACGGTTCAGCTGAAGTCAGCTTCATCCTTCACCCTTCATCCTTCCATTGTTAAGGAGAGTGCAATGGGCATCAAAATGCAGTCTGCAACCGAAGAGGAACTCAAGGCCCGCCTTGACTCCGGCGCGTTGCTGGAAACGCCTGACCAGATGTCGGAAGACTACATTCAGGGCCTCAAGCGCATCCTGACCGTTTCGGCGGATACGGAGCTGCTGAGCGCCCCGGCCTATTACTACGCCGCCGGCCACGCGCCGACGATCAACGCCTTCGTCTCGGCGATGGCCATCATCCAGGATGAGTTGGGCCACGCCAACATCGCCTACCGCCTGCTGGAAGACCTGGGCTTTGACAAGGAGGCGTTGATCTACGAGCGCCAGCCCCACGAGTTCAAGTACCCCTACGCCTTCGACGTGCCGCTCGACTCGTGGGTGGAGCTGGTCTGCGCCAACGCCCTCTACGACCGGGCCGGTTACGTCCTGCTGGGCGACGTCTACAAACACACCACCTTCGCCCCCTGGAAGCGGGGCCTGGTCAAAGTGGACCGCGAAGAGAACTTCCACCTGCGCCACGGCGAAACCTGGATGCGCAAAATCTGCGAAAGCGAGTCCGGGCGCGCGGAGGTGCAGCAGGCGGTCGATTGGATGTTCCCGATGGTCATGGAGTGGTTCGGCCTGCCCGACGACAAGAAGCGGCACACCGAGCAACTTAGCTACGGCATCAAGGGCAGCTCCAACGACACGCTGCGTCAGGTCTGGATGAGCACCGGCGTCCCCTTCTGCCAGAGCATCGGCCTGACGCTGCCGGTTCACTGGACCCCCCCCAGCCCCCCCCTTGAAGGGGAAGGAGAGGGGGGGGTGGGACGGTATGAACTGGACTACCCCTTCCCCTGCGAGTTTGACGAGGAAGAGAAGCGCTGGTTGATGGAAGAGGGCGAAATCGAATGGGGCCAGGTCTTAAAACGCTGGAAGCGGCGCGGCCCCAAAAACCAAGAGTTTATTGACAAAATCCAACGCGGCCACAAAGAATTGCAAACGATGATGGAGGCCGCGTGATGGCCGGTCAGGCTCGCCCGGACGGGGGGGGCGTTGAGGCCGTGGACCACCTGTGGGCCGCCCTGCACGACGTCGAGGACCCTGAATTCCCGATGAGCATCGTCGATATGGGGCTGGTGGTTGACCTGCAAAAAACGGGCCGCACCGCTCAGGTGAAAATGACCTTTACCGCGATGGGCTGCCCCTGTATGGATATGATCATCGAGGACACGCGGGCCCGGCTGTTGCAAGAGCCGGATGTGGATCGGGTCGAAGTCGAGGTTGTCTGGTCCCCGGTCTGGAGCAAGCATCGCCTGACCGAGCGCGGCAGAGAAATCATGCAACTGTACGGGGTGACGGTCTGATGACAAAGCTGCTGGACGAGATCGAGATTTACGAGGTTTTCGCCAGGGTCAAAGCGGATGAGCCGCTGCGCCACTGCGGCAACGTGATGGCCGTCGATCCCGAGGGGGCCAGGGTCTACGCCTACAAGATGTACGACGAGTTCCCCTGGACCGAGATGGTGGTCATCCCCCGCCGGGAAATGGTGACGGTGATTAGAACCAGATAGGAAAATCGTCCAGGATTTCTCCCCGCTTCGCGTCAGTCCCCTCCGCTGGGGGGAAAGCCTTCTCACTCTCCCCCCAGCGGGGCTGATAAGGGTAGGTATTTTCAAATGGCGGCCACTCAAGC
>JBHHXL010000411.1:0-4260 GCA_046757065.1 Anaerolineae bacterium | reverse complement strand
TTTTTTGCAGGATATACGGTCTGCAAAACCTTTTTGGGCTCTATGTATGGGGGGCATTAAACAACATTCTAGCAAGGAGCGAGCGCATTGTCATCGCCTCAGGGAATGAAAAACCCTTCCCCTTTTCAGGGGATTTTTTCTCCTCTGTAGGGGGGAGACGATCTCCCCCGCAGGGGGGAGGCGAAAAAATTCTTGCAAAATATGAGAAGTTGATTATTATGGACCCGCTTACTCCTGTGTAAATAGGAGTGTTATGTCACTGCGAGCCCCCGAAGGGGGCGAAGCAGTCTCTGAGCTTGCAATGGTGGAGATTGCTTCGTCGTTCCTCCTCGCAATGACATTTTCATTCTCGTTGTCGTCCCGTTAGGGACTGTTTGACTCCTCGATTTTGATAAGCCGGAACAGGGTGTGGCCGGACTGAGTTGGATATGGGCGCTAAATTTCTGCGCAGGGTTAAATCGAACCTGATGGCTCCGCAACGCCGTCTCATGGGGTTTGTGTTGGCCTATCGCTGGCTAAGCCTCATTCCGGCGGTGTGGGTTTTTATCTCCGGTCCGGATCAGGTTTCCCTTCCGGTTTCCTCAATGCCGGCGCTGGCTGCGGCCCTTGGCCTCACGCTTTTGCTCTCGCTCCTTCAGGGCGCGCGCAGTTATTCCACCCTGGAGTCGCCTGCCTGGCTGGCGGTTGATATTTCGCTGATGGCTTTCTTGCTGGCCGCGACGGGCGCTGGAAGCAGCCCCTACACCCTGCACGCCCTCAGCCCGCTGCTGGCGGGGGCCGTCTCCTCCTCCCGGCTGCGAGCGTTGGCAGGCCCCGGCTTATTGACGGCGCTGTACTTTGTGAGCCTGGCCGTCGCCCGAAATGCCTTTGCCCTGACGGTCGAGCCGGGCCGGGTCGTGGCCCAGTTGACCCTCCTCTGGCTGGGGACATTTTTGTTCGGCTATCCGCTGTCGTTGTACAGGACCCTTCGGCGAGAGCAGCGCGCCCTGACGTCCGAGTATGAGGACCTGGCCCACCGGCACAACACCCTGACGGCCCAACACCACCAGTTATCCGTAACCCACGAGTTAACCCTCTCCCTGCGGGGAGGGCCGGATCGGAAAATGGTGCAGCGCCGGTTGCTGAGGGCCGTCACCGAGGAGATGGGCTTTGGCCGGGCTATCGTCGGGCTGGTCAATTCGGGGTTGCACCGGCTGGAAGACTGGCAGGTTTATCCCCCGTCCGGCAAACGTCTGGCCCCGGCAGCGCCAATGCCGCTTGAACCGGAAAACGGCCTGATCGCCTGTGCCGTTCTTAAGCGGCAGCCTTTCTGGTACAACGACCAGGAACCATTGACCACGGATGGCACGTTGAACACCTGGCTGGTTGAAGCCAAGTGGCTCATCCTGCCCCTGGTCTGGGGCGATCAGGCGAACGGCGTGCTGCTGCTGCCGGTGGACACGACCGCGCCCGTCAGCCTCAGCGACGACCGCTGGCCTGTGCTGACCTCGCTGGCCAGCCAGGCCGCCGCCTCTCTTGACACCATCGAGCACGCCCAACGCCTGGCTGTGGAGCAAGAGCGCAACCGCATTGCCCGCGACCTGCACGATACCCTGGCTCAATCCCTGTTTGGCATTGTGTTCACCCTGGAGGCGTGTATCAAACTGCTGCCTGAACAGGCCGGGCTGGTCAAGCGGGAACTGGCCGACCTGCAAACGCTGGCCGACCGGGTTCACAACCAGGTCCGCCAGTCCATTCTCGACATCTGGCCGTCTGAATTGACTCAGGACAAATTCAAAACTGACCTGCGGAAGTATGTGGCTTATCACTCGCCCTCGCACGTTTTTCGGGTTGATTTCACGATTGATGGTGACTTCGATGGCCTGCCGGCTTCCGTGCGGCGCACGCTTTACCGGGTTTGCCAGGAGGGCCTGGCTAACGCCGCCCGGCACGCCGGGGTCGACTCGGCGCGGATTTACCTGGGGGTCGAAGCGGAAGAGGTCTATCTCAGCATTCGCGATAAAGGGCGGGGGTTCGACCCCAAACCGGTCCTGAGCCGCGAGCGCAGCCGCGACCGGTTCGGGTTGCGGGGCATATGCGAACGAATTCAAGCGTTAGGTGGAACTTGCGATATTCTCAGCCAACCCGGCCACGGAACCCAGATTCTGGTGCGGGTCCGGCTCGCCGGAAGGAGTAGCAATGGCCGAGGGCCCGATACGTATTCTGATAGCGGATGACCACGCCGTAGTGCGCAAGGGACTGGTTATGGTCCTCACGCTGGAACCTGATTTTGAGGTGGTGGCTGAGGCGGACAATGGCCGGGAGGCCGTCCAACTGGCGCAGCAGCTACAGCCCCATCTGGTCCTGCTCGATATGGTGATGCCCGGAATGAAGGGCGAGGAAACGGTGCTGGCTTTGCGCGCCGCCGCGCCCGACGTTAAGATTTTGGTCTTGAGCGGAGCCAAATTGGATGACCAGGCCCTCGATATGCTGGCGGCGGGCGTGGACGGCTATGTCTTGAAAAACATCAAGCCCGATGAACTGGCCCAGGCGATCCGCACCGTAGACCGGGGAGAAGCCTATCTGCATCCTGCCCTGGCTCAACGGGTGTTGAAGCGGGTTATGGCCCGGCGGGCCTCGCCGCCCCTTCCCCAGGTCCATTTGACAGCCCGCGAGCAAGAGATTTTGCGCTGGATGGCTACTCCGGCCACCTATCGCGAAATCGCCGAGGAGCTTTTCATCACCGAGGCCACGGTCCGCAGCCACGCCAAGAATATCTTGAGCAAGCTGCAACAGCCCAATCGCACCCAGGCGGTCCTGGCCGCCCTGCGGGCCAACTTGCTCGACCTGCCGGACCTGGGCTAGAGCCTGTTTCTTCATCGTCTCTCCACCAGCGCCCGCTTCCGGTAAAAGCCGTCGATGTCCCAATCAATGACCCGGGTGTATTCCTGGGCGGCCTCCTCGACCCGGCCTTGAGCTTCGAGGGCTTTGGCCAGATGGTAGCGGGCGCTGACCAGATTCGGGTCCTTTTCCAGGGCCGACCGCAGCGTGCGTTCGCCGTCGGCGGGCGAACCGGCCAGCGCCTGCGCCCAGCCCAGCAGGTCGAGCGCGACGGGGTTGGCCGGGTCCAGGGCCACCGCCTTCCGGGCCGCTTCCAGGCCGGCGCTCTCCAGCCGGACCCCGCGCTCGATGTAAAACCGGGCCAGCAGTAATTGAAATTCAACATCGTCCGGGGCGATGAGCGTGGCGGCGATGTACCAGGCTTCGGCGGAGACGTAATCCCCCTGGCCGGCCAGGGTGCGCGCCGCCTCGACGGTTATGGCTGCATTTTCCGGATCGAGCTCAGCGGCCCGCAAAAAGGCCTCGAGGGCCAGCCCGGCTTGGTCCTTCTCCCGAAGATAGATACCTTTGAAATAGAGGGGCAGCGCGGAGTCAGGGGCCAGCGCTTCGGCGCGTGCAAAGGCGGCCAGGGCCGGGCGACCCCAACGGCCCAGCGCGTGGCCCAGAAAGGCCCAGGCATCCGCGTCGTCGGGGTTGGCTTGCGTGGACAGGGTGAGCGCCCGTGTGGCTGCCGCCCACTCCTGCCATTGCACCAGGGCCAGGCCGGTGGCGCGGCCCACGCCGGCGTGGGCCGCGTTCGGGGGCAGCGCGGCCAGAGTCGCCAGCAGGTGGTCGCGGCGGGCGATGAGGTCGGGCGAGGCGTCGTCGGGGATGGCGGCCAGTTGGTCGACGGCGGCCAGCCCCGCTTCCGGCGCGGTCAGGACGGCCAGATACCACTGCGCCGCCGGATCAGGTCCCCGGCGGACGCCCTCCTCGAAGGCCGCCAGGGCCTGATCGAAATCCCCCCGGTCGAGGAGCGTTTTGCCCAGACCCGCCCAGCTTTCGGCCCGCGTCGGGTCTAAGTCTACTGCCTCGCGCCAGAAGCGGCGCGCTCGGAACAGGTCGTCCTGGCCCGAAACGGCCCGGGCCAGCCCGATCGCGGCCTCAACGTTGTGCGGGGCGCGGGCCAGGGCCCGGTTGAAGGCATCTTCGGCCAGCGGCCAGCGGTGTTGGGCCAGATAGATTTGACCGGCTTCAAGCAGCGGCGTGGGGTCATCCCGGCCGGCCTCCAGCGCCGCCGCCTGCTCGAGGCGCTGAAGCGCCGCCCCGTAGTGGCGCTCGGCTTGCAGAGCGCGGGCCTCGGCCAGCAACTCCGGGGCGCTGGGCGTGGGGGTGGCTGCGGTTTGGGGCGGGATGAACGGCTGGCAGGCGGCCAGCGCAGCGATGATCAATAAGGCCAGA
>JBHHXL010000410.1:0-4266 GCA_046757065.1 Anaerolineae bacterium | reverse complement strand
GGTCTGCACTCCTATTTACACAGGAGTCTGATAGTCCCTACGGGACGACAACGACAATGAAAATAGAGGAGCCAGCACGCCTACGTGCGGCGACGCGCTTCGCAGCCGGCACGTGGGCGTGCCTCACTCCTCGCGAATTCTATTTTCAAGGGAGAAACTCCTGTATGCTGAATAAGGCGAGTAGAAAGGGCAATCGCCCGCCGGCAACAAAGATGAAAATGATCGCCAGCGCTTCCCTGCTGGCGATCATCCTCTCTGGGTTATTCTTCCTCCCGGCCGTTGCCGAACTGCTTCACATCCGCACCAATATGTCAGCTAACGCGACGGTCACATCGGGCTTTCCGGCCATCGTCGTCAACCCGACCGATTCCGGCCAACCCTTCGGCGAGTGGGTGGCCGTGGCCTGGACTGACGGCGTGAGCGCCGACTCCGGCCATCAAGGTCCGGTCTGGCTCAAATACACGACGGAGACGAGCGGCATCTGGCGCGAGCAACAGGTGGCTACCGCCAGCAGCTCGCCCACCAACAAGTCTCAGGACGTGGCCCTGGCCCCCGATCCGGTCACGGCCAACAAGGTCCATCTGGTTTGGGCGCACGCCTCCTCGCAGCTCCTCTTCGAGGACATCTACTACGCCAGTTGCACCCTTGACGCCAGCGGCACGACAACGACTTGCGAGCAGGCCAGCGACAGCAACGCCCCCGAGGCCAACAGCTCCGTCAACCTGGAGTCGCCCGACGTGGCCGTTGATGCCAGCGGCGAGCCGCATCTGGTCTGGGTCAAACGGCTGAGCGGGTCCAACACCCAAATCCGGTACCGGCACCGGCTGGCCAACGGCAGTTGGGAAAGCGCCATCCAGACCATCGACGCGGGCGGCGAGGAGAACCTGCAGCCGGCCATTGCTTACAGCCAGGTGGGGAGTACGGAATATCTGCACCTGGTCTGGGCCGACCAGACCAACAACATCCTGCGTTACACGCGCCTGGTCAAAACTGGGGGCAGTTGGGGTAATTGGGAACCGACGCAGTCGCTCTTCACCGCCGGCATTTACACCGAGCCCGGCTTGCCCGACGTGGCCGCCGTGGGCAGCGAGGTCTACGTCGCCTGGGACGCCAAGCCAACTTCCGGCCAGCCCCAGGAGTACGTCTTGCTGTACGACCATTCTTCGACCAGCGGGTCGAGCGGCAATTGGGACGGCCCCAAGTGCCTGACCAGCAACGCCTCCGCCGCCACCGGCTGCCAGACGGGGGAGATACGGGAGTCGGGCTTCGGCGGGACCCCCGGCGACGGCACGGATGCCTTCGATGACCGCCTGCGGCCCAGGCTGTTTATGGAGATCACCACCACCCTGCCCATCACCGTTCCGCATATCGTCTGGCACGAGAAGGTCGATCTCGGCGGCGAGGCGGGCAAGAACTTCGACGTGATGTACACCTTCCTGACCGGCTCCGGCTGGAATGCGGTGGCCAACGTGACCAAAGATACCAAGGGCTCTACCCTGGCCTCGGTCGCGCCGACTATGGTCGTCGGCCAGAATTCGGAAAAGCAATTTGCCTATATGGAGCAGACCCCCGTAGGTGTGAACGTGCGCTGGGAAGTCTATTACCTGGGCGATGACATCCCACCGGCCACGATTTACCTGCCCCTCGTTACGAAAAATTAGACGCTTGGCGAGGGTTAGGAAGGGATTCTGTAACGATGAAACGACGTGACATTTTCATATTGATCCTGGTCTGGTCCACCGCCGGTTTGCTGGTGTTGATCGCCATTTTCCTCTACCTGGCCCAAACGCAGCGAACGCAGGAAGGCCCCGCGCCGGTCGAGGCGCTGGCCGTCCCCACGCTGCCCGCCGATTACCAGGTCAATTACAACGAGCATACGGCCCTCAACCTTTATCCCCTGGCCGAAGCGGCCGCCCGGCAGTGGCAAACCGACGTCCAACTGGTCAGCGTCGAGGCGACGTGGAACACCACGGCCATCGACAAAGTGGGCAATCCAACGCCCTGGACCTTCCGCTTTTACTCCCCATCGGCGGAACGGACCTATTTTGTGATCGCTTTGCCGGATGGCCGGATCAACGCCCGCCAGCATTTTTTGCCGGAACCGGACAGCCCGCCGCTGGTGCCGGTCCCGCGCTGGACGGTGGATAGCAACCAGGCCATCTCCGTCTGGCTCAACGCCGGTGGGGGCCGGTTTCTGGGCGAGAACCCCGGTATGGAGGTGTCGGCCATTCTCCGCTACCAGGATGCGGTTGGCACGCCCCTGTGGGAGGTGAACGGCTTGACCCAAGATCACCAGATCCCGGTCGTGGTCACGGTCGATGCTCAAAGCGGGGCGCTGGTGCAATAAGTATCTGGCGGGTGGATTGGGTGCTGGTTAACCGGTGGACTGGTAGATTGGTAACTGGTAGATTGGTTAGCCGATTAACCAATAGCCAACTGACCCGTAACTGAGGTTTTAGAAATGCTAAAAAATTTGGCGATAAAGCAAAAACAGCACGGCCAGAGTCTGGTTGAGATGGCGCTGATCGCGCCGCTGTTGCTGCTAATGCTGCTTGGGGTATTTGAGGTTGGCTACGCCCTGCGGGGCTACCTGGTGCTGGTCAATGCCAATCGCGAAGCGGCCCGGTTTGCTTCCCGGGGGCGCTTCGTCGACTTTAACCCGCCGGACGGCGTTAGCATTGGCTATGAAAACGTGGTCACCCATACTTTGACCAGTCTGGCCTGCGAGATCGATTTCCGGCTTGACACCGGACCGACGTCCGGCTGTAGCCAGTACGCGAGCAACCCCGCCGGGCCCAACGCCACGATCATCATCTCGCACTATTTTATCGACACCGGATACCCTTGCGATCCGGCCGGGCTGCCCGCCTGTAATTGTTCCGGGGGCAGCACCTATCCGAACGACGACACCTTGCTGCATCCGGGCAACACGCCAACTTATACGGCGATATTCCCGATCAGCAATCCTCTGGGCGTCTCAACCCACTTTGATGCAACCAGCACCCGGGATAGATTCAGAATCGAGAACGACATCTTTAATTGCAATCTGCTGACCAAAGACCCGAACGCGGTACCCTCCATAAATAGCATCATCATCGTTGAAACCTGGTACGAGCAACGGCAGCTTCTGGGCGCTCCGATCATTTCGCAACTGTTCCCGAATCCGGTGCCGCTCTACGCCTCAACGGTGATGCGCATCACCGCAGACACGCGCTCATCGGGCACGCAGTAAGGCTGGCACTATTTTTTACTTAGAGAGCGTTCGGTAATGACTTGATCAAGTCATTTCAACCAGACAAAGGACGGCGGACCGCGAAGCGTGACCAATATCCTATCCAAGGGCTTGATTTCGTCATTTGTCCTTCGTCTTTCGTCACAAGGGATAGCATTCACGGTGTAAATTTAATTACCGAATACTCTCACTTACCTTATCGAGTTAGGACGTGAGGTAGACTATGATCCGCAATCTTAACCAAGGCGTTAGCGAACGGCCGCCCCTTGAGGCTGATTCAAGAAAGTCGCAGAGAGGGCAAAGCATCATCATCCTGGCCTTTGCCTTTATGGCTCTATTGGCATTTATGGGCCTGGCTTTGGACCTGGGTCTGGTTTACATTGAGCGGGTGCGGCTGCGCCGCGCGGTCGACGCGGCTACCCTGGCCGGTGTGACCGAACTGCCCAACGAAAGCCAGGCCTTCGAGCGGGCGATGGAGTTCATCGACGCCAACGGCTACGCCATCGACGAGATTGACGTGTATTTTACCGGCTGCTGGCCCGGATTCGACGGGCAGAACAATACCTTCAATCCGCCGGCCGATACTCCATACCCCTTCACCCCGGGCGCGCCCTATCCTCTACCTGAACCTCCCCCACGGACGCGGCTTATCCTGGACACCCGATCTTTTCAAGGGGATGATCCGGTGCCCTGCAACAGCAGCCAGACCATTTACGGCGTGGCCAACAAGCTGTCGATCACCGGCACGGTCCCCGTGCGCATGAACTTCATGCAGTTCTTCAACTTCACCTTCTCCTACGTCACCGACAATGCCATCGCCCAGAACGTGACTAATCTGGACGTGGCCGTGGTCTTCGACCGCTCCGGCTCGATGGAATTCGACACCATCTGTTACAACTGCTGGACGCCCGGGGGCGGGAGCGGCAGCGAATACCCCAACACCGGTACGTTCAGTCCCATCCCCTTTGACAACAGCGATGGCCCCAACAGCGTCTGGAACAAGGGCCTGTGCACCGTTCCGCCCGTGTCCTATT
>JBHHXL010000409.1:0-4272 GCA_046757065.1 Anaerolineae bacterium | reverse complement strand
GGTGTCAAGTGCCAGGTATGCAAGTACGTGACACTTGACACCTGACACCTGCTACCTGCTACCTGCTTTACCTCTCCACCCGCGCCCACAGATTGTCAACGATGACCGCTTTCATCCGGTCCCAGGTCGGCTCGTCGAGCGGGGCGAAGGTGATTGCACCGGTGGGGCAGTACATAGCGCAGGCCGGGCGGCCGCCACACAGATCGCACTTGATCACCGTTTCCCGGTCGTAAATGTAGGTGATGCCGCCATAGGGACAGGCCTCCACGCACAGCAGGCAGCCGGTGCAGTTGTCGTCGATGACCTGGATGATATTCCGCTCGTCGTATTCCAGGGCGTCGAAGAAGCAGTTTTCCAGGCAGTAGGCTTCTTCGCAGTGGATGCACATAATCGGCAGGAAAAAGTCGTCGCTGGTCGAGACGACCTGGATGTGCAATTGTGTCTGGCGGGCCATCTGCTCGTGCTGGATGGCGCAGGCTATCTCGCACATGCGGCAGCCGGTGCAGGCGCCGGGCTCGATGGCCAGCAGCCTTGGCCCGGCGTCTTCGTCGATATCCACCTCCTGGATGCCCGGCGACAGCGCCGGCTCCGGTTCGCCCCCGTCTTCGCGGCCCAGGGACACGTCGGTGATGATGGCCGCCTCGAAGGAGCCGGACGGCGTCCAGCGGGTTTGCACGAAACCCCGGAAGCGGTCGCGCCCGAAGGGGGCCAGAATTTCGGGCTTTTCGCCCCCGGCGATCCACTCGGCCAGGTAGCGCCCGACGATGGGGCCGACGGCCAGGCCGTGGCCGCAGAAGCCGGTCGCCAGGAGCGCGTTCTCGTTCAGGCGGTCGATGATGGGCCGCCCGTCCGGCGTGCTGGGGTCCAGGCCGCCCCAGGTGCGCAGCAGGCTGACCTCCCGCAATTGCGGCACGAGGCGAGTCAGGTGCTCGATGGCCAGGTGCAGGTTCTTGCCGCTGGTTTGCTCGACCGCGATCTCCTGAATCGTGCCGCCGCCGAAGTGGACGCCGCCGTGCCGCGTCTGGCGGAAGAATAGGTCGCCGGTGGCTACGCCGAACATCTGGGGGAAGACGGGGGGCAGGGCCTCGGTGATCATCGATTCGTAGCACATCGTGGCCAGGGGCAGGTCGAAGCCGAGCTTCAGGCACAGCGCCTGCGAGCCGGGCCCGGCGGCGATGACGACCGTCGAGGCTCGGACGAGCTGGTCGCCGACCTCGACCAAAGCCTGGCCCGAATCGGTCTGCCGCACCGAGCGCACTTCCTGGCCGATCAGCGCCCGGGCGCCGGCCCGTTGGGCGGCCTGGTAAAAGCCTGTCACCAGCCGGAAGGGGTTGACGTGGCCGTCGGTGGGGCAGTAGCTCGCCCCGAAGAGGGTCGTGCCCTTCAGCGCCGGAACGATCTCCCGCACCTCGTCCGGGTCCAGCCAGCGCACATCCAGGCCCAGTTTCTGCTGGCGGTCGATGTCTACCTGCATCGGCCGGATGTGGTCGGGGATTTCGACCAGGCGCAAATTACCTTCGCAGGTGTATTCCAGGTCCATCCCCAACTCGTCAGACAGGGCGGGGAAGAGGGCCACGCTCTCCATCGCCAGCGGAATCTCTTCCGTAACGCGGGCCGACTGGCGCACGCCGCCGCCGGAGCGACCCGACGCGCCGCTGCCGATCCCCCGCCGCTCGATCAGCAGGACATCGACGCCGCGCTGGGCCAGGTAATACGCCGTCGCGCAGCCCACGATCCCCCCACCGACGATGACAACATCTGCCCCGTTAGTTGCAGTTTGGTGATCGGTCATAGTCAGTTCTCGAATTGTGAATAGCGAATTGTGAATAGCGAATTGTGAATTATTCTCTTCAATATCATCTCCCTTGACCACGTTCCTTCATCTCCAAAAAAACCAGTTCACAATTCATCATTCACCATTCACAATTCACAATTGCTATCTTCTCACGTACCCATATTGCGTGACGTGATCTTCCCATTCAAGCTGCTCAACCGGTCTGGCCGAGCCGGCGACGACGCTCATCGGCAGCGGCTTGACCGGCGGGCGGGCGGTGAAGACCCCCGCCGCCTCGACCTCCAGCCCGGTTTCGTAGGCCACAATCTGGGCCAGGATGGGGCCGCAGACTCGCCCCTGGCAGCGTCCCATCCCGACCCGCGTCCAGGGTTTGAGCGCGTTGAGACGGGTCACCCCGGCCTGCACCGCCGCCCGAATCTCGCCGGCGGTCACCTCCTCGCAGCGGCAAACAACCACATCGTCGGTCGCCAGTTCGCACAGGCCCGGCTTGACCGGGAACATCGCCCCCAACGACTCGACCACGGCCCGCGCCTGCTGCCACTGCGCCCGCAACGCTGGCTCGTCCTGGTCCCCCTCCTCCGGCTCGTAACCGAGCTGCCGGGCCGCCGCCGCCCCGGCGATGCGCCCCTCCAGCAGAGCCACGTCCACCCCGCCGATGCCGCGCACCTCGCCGGCGGCGAAAATACCGGGCTGGCTCGTTTCCAGGTTTTCATCGGTGACGGTCGCCAGGCCGCCGAAGTGGGGCTCGAACCGTTGCTCGCAGCCCGCCAGCCGGGCCAACTCGGTGGCGGGCACAAAGCCAAAGTTGAGGCAGACGGTGTCTACCTCCAGCCGCTCCTGGCTCCCGGCCTTGGGTCGCCCGCCGGCGTCCACTTTGGCGATGACCGCGCCTTCAACCTCGTGAGCGCCCAGCGCCCGCACCACGGCCTGCCCGAACTTCAGCGGCACGCCGGCCTTTTTCAGTTGGCGCTGGTGGGCCAGCCCCTGGCCGACCTTGTCCCACTGCCCCCAGAACTTCGGAGCCTGGGTCAGAAAGGTCTTGCGGGATTGGAGTTCGACGATGGCCGCGACCTCGGCCCCGGCTTCCAGGAGCTGCACCCCGGCCAGTTGCAGCAACGGCCCCGTTCCGGCCAGCAGCACCCGCCGCCCGGCCCGTAGACTCTGTCCCTTCAGCAGCAACTGCGCCCCGCCGACGGTCATCACGCCGGGCAGCGTCCAGCCGGGGAAGGGCATCACCCGCTCGTAAGCGCCGCTGGCGATGATCAGACGTTCGGCCTCCAACTCGTCCGGGCCATCTGGCCCAAAAAGGCTGAGCCTGCGCCCGGCGGTCACGTTCCAGACCAGGGTGTTGCAGCGCAGATCGAGGTTGGGATGGTCCAGTCCGGCCAGCAGCTCCCGTCCCTGTTGAATATTACCGGCAAGTGAGGGGGGGAACTCGTTGGGGTCGCGCAAGGCGGCGGGCTGCTTGAAATACTGCCCGCCCGGCCGGCTATACTCGTCGACGAGCGTTACCTGCGCCCCGGCTCTGGCGGCGGTCACCGCCGCGGCCACGCCCGCCGGTCCCGCGCCCACCACCACGATGTCGGTCATCGCTCCGGCACCTCGATCACGCAGCCGGGCCGCACTTCGGCCAGGCAACTGCGCACGTTTGGCTGGCCGTCGACGGTCACCAGGCAATCGAAGCAGATGCCCATACCGCAAAAGAAGCCCCGGGGCGAGCCGTAGACGGGGGTGTGCCGCAAGGCGCGCCGGCCGGCAGCCATCAGCGCGGCGGCGATGCTCTCGCCCGGGTAGGCCTCGACCGGCTGGCCGTTGACGGTAATGGTGATGGGCGCTCCGCGTTCAATGTTATCAAGTCGTTGAGCGATCGGACTCAATTGTCTGCATCCTTAACTACGGTTATAATACAAAGCAAATCTAGCTTTTGCTTTGTAGGAGGCGGTGATGTCGAGTTCAACCACGGTCAAAGTGAGCAACCGCTTTCAAATCGCGCTGCCCAGTCTGGCTCGAAAGCGGCTGAATATTCAGGCGGGCGATCGTTTGCTGGTTGACGTCCAGGATAACATGATAATTTTGTTGCCGCAACCGCAAGATTACGTAGATCATCTGGCGGGATTGCATCGGGATATATGGCGAGGCGTGGATACAGCGGTCTATCTCCGGGAAGAACGTGAAGCATGGCCCAAATCGGCGAGCGACTAGCCCAGCACGCGGTCATCGGCCTGGATACGTCGATCTTCATTTACCACCTTGAGGCCCATCCGCGCTATCTGGCGCTGACCCGGGCCGTGCTGACGGGCGTCCAAGCGAACCGGTGGCGAGCGGTGACGTCGAACATCACCCTGATGGAATTGACGGTCCACCCCTGGCGGATGAACCGTCCCGATGTCGCTCGCGAATATGAGATTATGTTAACGAACTTCCCCAATCTATATCTGGCCGATGTAACCCGCGATGTGGCCCGTAAAGCGGCCCAG
>JBHHXL010000408.1:0-4277 GCA_046757065.1 Anaerolineae bacterium | reverse complement strand
CGGGCGCGTTGCTGGCGTTGTTACAATCTCGCCGGCGCGGCCAGCCGTGAGATGGCTCCAACCAATACCGGCGCACCTTTGCTCACGGATTGCTCCCCCCCAATTTTGTGTAAAAATCGGGGGGGAGCCTATTCTGAACCTTTCCCCGGCTTCGCTACGACATTGTCAGGGTCAGGGAATATTCTGCTGGGTGCCCTTGATCATATATCCCTGCCGGCCTATCGTCTGGATCCATACCGGCTGGCTGGGATCTTCCTCCAGCTTCTCGCGCAAATTCTTGATATGCATCCGCACCAGAGCCGGATCGCCGACGCCGGGCGGGTAGTTCCAGACATCCTCCAACAGGCGCGCTGTGGCCAGCACCTGGTTGGGGCGACGCAACATGTATTCCAGAAGGGAACATTCGGTTGGGGTCAGGACCGCCGATTTCTGGCCGGTATCGACGGTCCGGCTGAGCAGGTCCAGCGACAGCGCGTCGACAGCCAGCTGGCGCTCGGTAAGCTGGGGGGCAGCTCGCCGCAGGACGGCCCGCACCCGAACCTGGAGCTCAATCAGGTCAAAAGGCTTAACCAGATAATCATCGGCGCCGGCGTCGAATCCTTCCAATTTATCTTGCAAGCGCGCCTTGGCCGTTAGAAAGATCACGGGGATGCTGCGCAATTGGGCATCCTTACGTAACTGGCGGCACACTTCAAAACCGCTGAGGCCCGGCATCGTTACATCCAGCAGGATTAACTCCGGGCGATACTCCTGGGCCATGCGCAGCGCGTCGTCGCCGTTGTCGGCGGTGATGACCTCGTGCCCTAGCAGACCGTGCACAATGACGTCGCGGATAGAACTTTCGTCATCTACCGCCAATATGCGTGCCATAAGTGACCTCGTTCCTTAAGAATAGCCGGTTTCATTATATCAAGGGAATGACCGCTTGGCAATGGTAATTATAGCACGTATAATACCCGACCGGCAGCGGTGGGCGCACAGCCCCCGCGAGAGGAGGCTATCGATGTCGGGTGGTATTACGATTGTTGGATTGGGGCCCGGCGGCAGCGAATTGTGGACGCAATCGGCTTTCACTGTGCTCACGGAAAGCTCGCTTGTCTACGTCAGAACGATCCGGCATCCCGGTGTTGAAGATATACCGGGCGAGGTCCGCTCTTTTGACGACCTGTACGAGCAGGCCGATACCTTCGACCAGGTCTACGATACGATTGCCGCCGAAATCTGCCGGCTTGGCGCGGAGGCAGCGGGCGTTGTTTACGCCGTGCCGGGCCATCCGGCCGTCGGCGAGGCCAGCGTAGCCCTGATCCGGCAGCAGGCCGGGGCGAAGGGCATCCCGCTGAGCATCGTGCCCGGCCTCAGCTTCATCGAGCCGGCCCTGGCCGCCCTGGGCATCGACGCCCTGGACGGCCTGCAACTGGCCGACGCCACCCGCCTGGCGACGCTGCACTATCCCCCGCTCGACCCGGACCGCCCGGCGCTGGTGGCCCAGCTTTACGGCCGGCGTCTGGCCGGCGACGTAAAGTTGACCCTGCTAGCCGCCTATCCGCCCGATTACCCGATCACACTGATCCGGGCGGCGGGTACGCCGCTGGAGGCTCAGGTCCGGTGCGCCCTGGCTGAATTGGACCGGCAAGCGCCGATCGATCATCTGACCACGCTCTACCTGCCGCCCGCGCCGGCCACGAGCGGCCTGCCGGCCTTTCAAGAGACGATTGCCCACCTGCGCGCGCCCGATGGCTGCCCCTGGGACAGAGAGCAAACCCACCAATCGCTGCGGCCCTACCTGCTGGAGGAAACCTACGAGGTGCTGGCCGCGCTCGACGCGGACGATCCGGCCCAACTGGCCGAGGAATTGGGGGATTTGCTGCTGCAAATCGTCCTGCACGCCCAGATCGCCTCGGAGGAAGGCGCGTTTTTGATGGGCGATGTCATCCGCCACATCGATCAAAAGATCCACCGCCGCCACCCGCACGTCTTTGGCGATATTACCGTAAACGGCGTCAGCGACGTCATCCATAATTGGGAAGCGATAAAAAAGCAAGAGAAGGTCAAGAACGGCCAGGACTTCGAGACCGCCTCGGTCCTGGACGGGGTGCCGGAGGCCCTGCCGGCCCTGGCCCAGGCCCTGGCCCTGTCGCAGCGAGCGGTGCGGGCCGGCTTCGAGTGGCCGGATGTGGACAGCCTGCTGGCCAGCCTGGTCGAGGAGGCCCAGGAGATCGCCAGGGCCGGCGATCAACGGGAGCTTGAAGCGGAAATCGGCGACCTGCTGTTTGTAGTGGTCAATCTGGCCCGCTGGCTGAAAGTCGATCCGGAGAGCGCCCTGCGCCGGATGAACGCCCGCTTCCAACGCCGTTTCAAACAGATGGAAGCGCTGGCAGCCCAGCGCCAGCTGAGCCTCGAAGCGCTGGATGTGGCGACCTACGAAGCTCTGTGGGCAGAGGCCAAACGGCTGACAGCCCACCTGGAATAAACGCGGCCCTTTCACCCAGGCTCAGTGGATCCAAATTTGAGGAGCTAGCATCCCCAGATGCGGCTCCGCTCGGCACGTAGGCGTGCCTCACTCCTCGAAAATTGGATCTACTGAGGCTCTCGCCGCCAAAAGCGAACCGCACTTCCGGATAAAGGAGAAGCAGCATCGAAGTCGGACAGTCCCTGCGGGACGACAACGACGCGAAGCGTGAAAATAGCAGAGGCGGCCGCTTTTTTTCAGAGGAGCCTGCCGAGGTGAAGCGATAAGCCTATGATCCGCATCAAAAACCTGTTTCAAAACCGGGCAGCAGCGGACGCGCAGGGAAGGCTGAGCCAAGCGGACGGTCTGCTGCTGTTCACCGTCCTGTTTTGGGGCGTCAACTTCTCGGTGGTCAAGTTTGCCCTGGCCGAGATTCCTCCGATTGTCTTCAACGGCATCCGCTTCAGCGTGGCCGCCGGCACGATGCTGATCCTGGCCCGAGCCACCAGGCACGCTTTTAGATTTGAGCGCCGCCACCTGCCCTACCTGATCGGCCTGGGCATTTTGGGCAACACCTCGTACCAGTTGTTCTTCGTCTTTGGCATTGCCAACACCACCGCCGACAACTCCTCTTTGATCCTGGCCACGGTTCCAGTCTGGGTGGCCCTCTTCGGCACGCTGGCCGGGGTGGAGCGCGTGACAGGCCGGGGCTGGCTGGGGGTGGGGCTGTCGCTGGCGGGGATCATCCTCATCATCCTGGGCAGCGACCGCGGGCTGCAACTCCATTTCGGCGGGGCCACCCTCCTGGGCGACGGCCTGGTGCTGCTGGCCACGCTCTGCTGGTCCACCTACACCCTGGCCACCCGCCCGATGATGCGCCGCTACTCGCCGGTGGCCGTGACCAGCTTCTCGACGCTGATGGGGGCCATCCCCCTGATGTTGTTGAGCGCCCCGTTTATGCTCAGGCTCGACTGGAACGGGGTGCCGGCCAACGCCTGGGCGGCCCTGGTCCTATCGGGCATCTTCGGCATCGCCCTGGCCTATTTTTTCTGGAACAACGGCGTCTCGCGCCTGGGCAGCACCCGCACCTCGCTGTATTCCAACCTGGTTCCGGCCGTGGCTCTGCTGACGGCCTGGCTCTGGCTGGGGGAGACGCTGACCGCCCAACAGTGGTGGGGCGGCCTGCTGGCCCTGGCCGGGGTGGCCCTGGCCCGGCGGTACACATTTCCTGTATCCGGATAGCAATGACCGAACAACTGCAACGGGTGGCCGTGATCGGCAGCAGTTGCTCCGGCAAAACCACGCTGGCCCAAACGATGGCCGGCATTTTGGACGCGCCCCACATCGAGCTGGACGCCATCCACTGGAACCCGGCTTGGCGGCCCACGCCCCTGGACGAGTTTCGGCGGTTAACCCGGGCCGCGGTCCAGGCCGAGCGGTGGGTGCTCGACGGGAACTACAGCCCGGTGCGGGACATCGTTTGGGCCCGGGCCACGGCCCTGGTCTGGCTGAACTACCCCTTCCGCGTCGTCCTCTGGCGCGCCCTGCGGCGCACGGTCCGGCGGGTGTTCTGGCGGGAAAGGCTCTTCGCCGGTAACCGGGAAACCTTTCGCCAGGCGTTTATGAGCCGGGACTCGATCATCTGGTGGGTCATGACCACCTACCACCGCCGCCGCCGGGAATATCCCCCTCTGTTCCGGCGGGCGGAACACGCCCATCTCCGGGTCATCGAGCTGCGCCACCCGAGGCAGGCCGCGGCCTTCACCGCCGGGCTTAGAGACGGTCTGAAAAGTCGGGTTTCAGGTGACCGGCACTTAAAAACGTTCAA
>JBHHXL010000407.1:0-4310 GCA_046757065.1 Anaerolineae bacterium | reverse complement strand
CCTTCATCCTTACAACCAATGAACCTTGACAATTTAATCAGCGGTGTTCAAACCGAACATATAATTGCGGGGTGCGCCTAAAGGCCAAATGTTTGCCATAGGGCGACGAAAAGGCGGCTTACAAGCATTGAAACTGACGAAAGATGAAGGACAAAGGACGAAAACAACTGGCAGAAGATGCTTCGTCCTTCGTCATTGGTCTTTCGTCCTCTTGGGGGTTGGAGCTAAACAAAGTGGCTCAGGACGAAAAAATTATGGTGACAAGGCTATCTTATCCTCAAAAACTAAAAACCCTGCCCGCCTTGCGTGCCCTGTTGTGTACCCTGTTGGTTCTTATCCTGGCCCTCACGGCCCCCCACCTGCGTCCGGCCCACGCCGCCACTATTGCCGTAGACACCCTCAACGATACGATAGATGCCAATGGCGGTGTTTGTGCCGGACTGACGATGGCCAGTCTACCCGGCCCCGATGGGAAGACCAGCTTGCGTGAGGCTATTTGCGCGGCTAACACGGATGCCGGAGCCGACGCCATCACCCTGCCCGCCGGAACCTATACTCTGGCGCTGTCCGGAGCGAACGAAGACGGCAACGCCACCGGCGACCTGGACATTATGGGCCACCTGACCCTCAACGGCGCGGGGGCCGCCAGCACCATCATCAACGGCGGCAGGATAGACCGGGTGTTGCACATCTTCAGCGGCGTCGTCGTCGAAATCAACGGCGTCACCATCACCAACGGCAGTACCGGCATCTGGGGCGGCGGCATCTATAACAGTGGGGGCACATTGACGCTTAACAACAGCATCGTCAGCGGCAACACCGCCGGGGGTTCGGGCGCCGGCGGCGGTATTCTTAACAACTCGGGCACGCTGACCCTCAACAACAGCGCCGTCAGCAGCAATACGGCCGACTACGGCGGCGGCATCCATAGCGTCTACGCCTCGGCCGTGCTGACGCTCAACAACAGCGCCGTCAGCGGCAACACCGCCGGGGGGAAGGGCGGCGGCATCTATAACTACGATGGTACGCTGGCGCTCACCAACAGCACCGTCAACGGCAACACGGCCGGCGGCGACACCGAAAAAAATCGTGGCGGCGGCGGCATCCTTAGCCTCATGGGCACGCTGGCGCTCACTAACAGCACCGTCAGCGGCAACACCGTCGACGCCGTCGGCGGCGGCGGCATCCATAACTACGGGGGCACGCTGACGCTAAACAACGTTACCATCGCCAACAACGCCACTCAAACCGGCGACGGGGGAGGGATCAACAACTTCTTTGGGATAGTCAATCTCAGGAACACCATCGTCGCCGGGAATAGCGATGTCGTCGGTGGAGAAGCCCCTGACTGTTCAGGAGCCTTGACCTCTCAAGGCTACAACGTGCTTGGCAATAACACCGGCTGCACATTCACCTCTACAACCGGCGACCAGGCAGGCATCGATCCCCTACTTGGCCCCCTGCAGGACAATGGAGGGAATACCTTCACTCATGCCCTGCCGGCAGGTAGCCCGGCCATTGACGCCGGCAATCCGGCCACTCCCGGCAGCGGGGGCAATGCTTGTGCCGTGACTGACCAGCGCGGCCAGCCGCGCCCGATGGACGGAAACAACGACGGCCCGGCAATCTGTGACATTGGCGCCTATGAAGCGTCAGGGTCGTTCTCCTCTACGGTGGCTGACTTCACCGCCTCGCCGCTGACAGGTCAACCACCATTGACGGTTGTTTTCACCGATACTTCGACCGGCCCTATCAACATCTGGCAATGGGATTTTGGCGACGGTACCTTGGGCAGCACTTTGCAGAATCCGACTCACACTTATTCGCAGACGGGGGTTTACACTGTGACCCTGACCGTGAATGGGCCAGGCGGGAGCGATGTCGAGACCAAGCCAAACTACATCACTGTCACCGATGGGGCCATCACCGGCCTGATGGCGAGCAACGACGGCCCCACGATACTGGGCCAGACTACCCGCTTGACGGCCTCAGTTACTACCGGTGACAACGTCACCTATGCTTGGGGCTTTGGGGATGGGACCACGGGTACAGGCGCGAACCCAACTCATACCTATCAATATGCAGGTGATTACACAGCCCTGGTCACGGCCACCAATAGCAGCAGTGCAATGACAGCTACTACTAATGTGACTGTTCTGGCTGAAAACCCCGAAACACAGCAAATTTTCTTACCGATAATAATGAATTATATCGTCAATGAATCGCCACCGGTTATGCACGTGGCTGATCTGGATGGCGTGAGCACTCCAAAGGAAACGAAGTGGTTCGCCACGGTCACCATCACCGTGCTCGATGGCAACCAGGATCCGGTTGCGACTGCTAAAGTCTTCGGGCTCTGGAGCTATGGTGAGTCAGTGGCGTGCGAAACCGATAGCAACGGGCAGTGTAGCCTGATCAGCGAAGAGATCGAGGATGAGGCCATAAGTGCTATCTCCTTTACTGTGGACGACGTGACCCGTGAAGAACCGTACATCGCCTATGATGCGACCACCAACACCGACCCCGACGGTGACAGCGACGGCACTACCATTACCGTCCCAAAACCGTAAAACAACCGGCAAGTAACCCCGGTTCGCCTCCGGGCGAGCCGGGGTTGTTGCCCAAGGATCGCCTATTTTCAAGGGAGTCCGACAGTCCCTTTAGGACGACACCGACAATGAAAATGGAGTGCAGAAACCAAGGTTTGCACTCCTATTTTCAAGGGAGTGCGAATAATGAGAATACTGCTTGTTGACGACGACGTGCTTTTCAGAGAGGTGCTGGAGCGTCTCCTCCACCGCCAGCCGGACATCAGGGTCGTGGGCCACGCCGGTTCAATAAAGGAAGCGATCGCGTTGGCCCGCCAGCTACACCCCGACCTGGTGCTGATGGATTTCCGTTTGCCGGACGGCACCGGCCTGGAGGCAACGAGCGCGATGCTGGCCGATGACCCGCGAACGAAAATCGTTTTTCTGGCCGATGATGATGCGGACGAACATTTATTTCGGACGGTTCGCAGCGGGGCCAGGGGCTACCTTCTGAAAGATATGCCGATCGCTGCATTGCTGGTCTATCTGCGAGGCATCCAGTATGGCGAGCCGCAATTCCTCCGGCAATGACCGGGCGGACCTGGCAGCGCTTCGCCGCCCGGTGATCCCGGTCGTTCTCATTCTTCTCATCAGTTCGCTTGGCTGTTCACTGGCCAGACAAATGGTACCCCCCCAGGTCCTGGCGGCTGGCCCTCAGGATAAGACCGGCCCGGCCACGACCACCAACACGCCCCGGCCCACATTCACCCACACCCCGGCTTTGGCCACAGCCACGCGCACACCACGGCCGACATTCACCCCCAGCCCCAACTCACAATCGTCTGCCATACAGTTTACGCCTTCGCCTACTCCGGCGGCGCCTACTGCTGAAGCGACCGCAACCAACACCCCCCTCCCCCCGGCTACCGCCACGAGCACGCCCCGACCAACCGACACCCCCTGGCCGACCAGCACCTTCACCCCCGTCCGGCCCACGGCAACACCCACGTCCGCTTACAAATTCCAGGTGTCGGAAATCTACAAAGACGACACCACCAATCCCTTCTTGACCGGATACGTGGCCATTGTGAGCGCGCAAGGAATACCCCTCGGTGGGCTGAAGGTCGTGGGCGTCTTTGAACCGGGCGGCTATTATCACGAGAGCCCGCTCTCGAAATGGTTCTTCGAAGGACATTCTGCCCCGGGCGATGTGCTAAAAACCAGCAGTGTTAAGTTTGAGCCGCCGGGCGGTATTTCGCAGGGTACCTGGTTCCTTCACCTGGAGGACGAGTGGGGCGCGCGCCTCTCGGAGGATGTGCCCATCGCCACCGATCCCGACCGGGCCGAGTGGTTCTTTGTCAAATTCAGGGAACTCAACTCGATGCTGGTCAGCACTGCGACCCCGACGCCTCCCTCAAAAGTCATTCCAACGACACGACCGGCATCAACCGGAGGTCGGACGGCCACCCCCACGACTGCCCCGGCGGAACCAACGGAAGGCTGGTCGTTTACCGATGTTCAGTTCATAACCTTTCAAAGGAGGGGCGTAGTGATATCCGGCAATATCGTCAATAACACCGGCTCCTCGCAGAAAATTCTGGGCCTGACCGGCACCGTCACCGACAGCCAGGGCCGGGTTATCGACGTGGAGGGCAGCGAAGCCTCCTGGCCGTATGCGGTTGTGCCCTCCGGAGGACAGACGCCTTTCGATCTGCTTATTTTCGGTATTCTGAACGTGGCAGATTTCAACCTGGGCGTCGTTTCTCAACCGACTGGCTAGTA
>JBHHXL010000406.1:0-4316 GCA_046757065.1 Anaerolineae bacterium | reverse complement strand
ATATGACCAGTTCCGACCATCTCGAAATCCAATTGGAGACATTCGTCGAGAACCTGCTCTTCAATTAAACGGACGGACTTGCTAATGGATACCCGCTGGATTTGACAGACATTTTGCAGCGGAGTGACAGGTAGCCCGTAGCAAGTAGCAGGTTTTCTACTTACACATTGCTACCTGCTACCTGCTACTCCCCGGTCTAAAATCTCCTGGGTTATAGGAGACCTTCCGTCAAATCTGAGGTGTCTGTTAGCAAGACGAACGGAACTGATAAAGAAAGGTGGTAATAGCGATGACTGAAAAGCAAATCAACGGCCAACTTGTCGGGCGGGGTAACAAGGACGGCGCTGCGTTGTTCCGGCAGTGGTTCGGCGGACTCAACGAGGCCGCCGAGCAGGACCGGGGGGCCGCCTACGTCTTCGTGATGGGCAGCATGGCTGAAATTTTACGAGTATTTGATCTACCTATGGTTTTTCCGGAGATCAACTCGCTCCAAACCGCCGTGCGCCGGGTGGCCCACGAATATCTGAACGAGGCCGAGGACTACGGCTATTCGCCCGACATCTGCGGCTACGTCAAGGCTGACGTGGCTATCCAACTGCGTAAGGGCGAACATCCGATGGGGCGCATTCCCAAGCCGGCCCTGGCCGTCTACACCAATGCCTGCAACACCTATATCAAGTGGGCCGAAATCTGGGAGCGTATGTATCACATTCCCATCTTCACCCTCGATGTGCCGGGTACGCGGGCGGCGGGCACTCAAACCTGGTCGGGCAATCCGGATTTTGAGAACGACCGCCGTTACGTTGCGGCCCAAGTCAAGGAACTGATCGCCCTGTGTGAAGAAGTGACCGGTGTTAAGTTTGATGTCGATAAGTTGCGCGAGATACTGGGTCACGCCAACCGCATGAGCCGGGGCTGGAAGCGGGTCCTGGAGCTAAACCGCAGTCGTCCCTCGCTCTTCAACGCCCTGACCGACGGTACGATTTACCTGGGCGTGTCCAACGGTTTTCGCGGAACGGATGCCGGGGGCAAGTATTTTGAGGACCTGGTGGAAGAGATGGAATATAAGGCCGCCAACGGCATCGGCACGCTGACCGATGAACAATACCGGCTGCTGTTTGTCGGCGTGCCCTGCTATCCCATTTTCCGCCGCTTTAATGAACTCTTCACCGAGTGGGGCGGCACCTTCATCAACTCAACCTACCTCTGGTTTGCTTCCGGGGGAACGAATATGGGCTTCGAGTACGATCTGGACAATCCTTTGGATAGCCTGGCCGAGGGCATCCTGATCAACGTGCGCGATGCGATGGACAGTATGTTCTACCAGGACCAAATCCTGGCCGATATGGCTGATGAATACGAGGCCGACGGCGTTGTTTACCATCCCATCAAGAGCTGCCGCACCGTCTCATCTGGCCTGGCCGACAACCGGCGGGCGCTGATGGCTTCCAGAGACATCCCCAGCCTGTTCATCGAGTCGGATATGATGGACCGGCGGGTCGTCTCCGAAGCGCAGCTCAAGAACCGCATCGACGCCTTCTTTGAGGGGCTGGCCGCGCGCAAGCAGCAGGCCGCCATCGTTCAAGCCTAGGTTTCAGGTCTGGATTGTCGGCATCGGCCCGAGATCCAAAATCCAAAATCCAAAATCCAAAATCCATACGGGGGTTACAAACATGGCATTTGCAGCCGGCGTGGACGTCGGGTCCACACAAACGAAAGCGGTAATTATCAACGAGGCAAAGGAGATTGTTAGCAGGTCTCTGATCGACACCGGGGCCAACGTCGTCCTCGCCGCCGAAAACGCTTACCAGACAGCCTTGCAAAACGGCGATTTACGTGAAGAAGAAGTGGAATATGTCGTCGGCACCGGCTATGGCCGTTACAAGGTCACCTTCGGTAACACCCAGGTGACGGAGATCAGTTGCCACGCCCGGGGCGCGGTTCACATGTTCCCCAACACCCGGACCGTGGTCGATATGGGCGGCCAGGACACCAAAGCTATCCGGGTCGCCCCCAACGGCGAGATCGTCGATTTCTGTATGAACGACAAGTGCGCCGCCGGCACCGGGCGTTTTCTGGGCGCAGCCTCGACGGCGCTGGACATCCCGCTGGGCGAACTGGGCCCGACCGCGTTACTGGGTGAAAGGCCGGTCAAAATCAGCACCACCTGCACCGTCTTCGCCGAATCGGAAGTCCTGTCCTGGTTGGGCAAAGGCAAGAAGATCGAAGATATTCTGTTTGGCGTCCACCAATCGATTGCGGCCCGCTCCATCGGCCTGCTGCGCCGGGTGGGGATCGAGGAAGAGGTGACCTTCACCGGCGGCGTGGCCCGCAACGTGGCGATGATAGAGACCCTGAACGCCGGGATGGGGCTGAAGGTCAACGTCAGCGAAGAGTCGCATTATATGGGCGCTTTGGGGGCAGCCCTGTTTGCTCTCGATCACATTTTAGCCAGCCGGGTTCCCGCGAGCACGGGTTCAAAGCAAGCGGCCCAGGCAACGGAGGAAGCACGATGATTTATACCGCAGGCATTGACGTGGGTTCGACTTACACCAAGGCCCTGATTCTCAGTAAGGATAATCAGGTTGTGGGCCAGGCGATGTCGCCGACCGGTTTCAAGCTGGCCGAGGTGGCTGAGCAGGTTTTCAAGAAAGCCGTGGCGGAGTCTGGCCTGTCGGAGAACGACGTGGATTACATCGTCTCCACCGGTTTTGGCCGCCACCAGGCCAGAATCAGCGACGTGGCGGTCACCGACCTGACCGCCAGCGCCCGGGGGGCCACCTTCTTCTTCCCCAATACGCTGACCATCCTGGACGTGGGCGGGCAAACGATGAAGGCCAGTCGCCTCGGTGAAGGCGCTAAAGTCAAGTCCTTCCGGCTGAACGACAAATGCGCCGCCGGCACCGGCGCCTTTCTGGAGAAAACGGCCCGTTACATGGGCTTTGATACGGAGGAGATTGGCCCGCTGGTGGCTACCTCCAAAGAGGAGGTTCCTATCTCCGGCGTTTGCGCCGTCTTCGCCGAGTCGGAGGTGATCAACCACCTGTCGGAAGGAATGGCCCCGGCCGACATTATGTACGGCGCGATTGTCTCCCTGGTCGGCCGCTCGGTGCAGTTGATGAAGCGGGTGCGGATGGAGCCGGAATTCACCCTGATCGGGGGGATTTTGCGCTTCCGAACGATGATTGACGTCGTGCAAGATGAACTGAAAGCAGAAGTCAATGTTCCCGAAGGGAATATGGTCCAATACATTCCGGCCCTGGGGGCGGCCATCCTGGGGCATCGCCGGCTGCAAATTCTGAGCCAGACCAGCGCCACCCCCGAACGCGCCCCGGCCTGATGGCCAGGGCATTTATTCGCAAATTCAACCCTGTTTCCAATGCGTCCGGACCGGCCGGGCCAGGAGTAAAGCATTATGCCTGACTATGATCAAGACGCTGCTGCCAGCACCGAAAATCACCAGGACAGCATCAAGCCTTTGAGCCTGGTCGTCGAGCAGGAGGCCAGGCGGGTCTTGTCGGAGGCTCAGCTTGAACCGGACCCGGCCCTGGTGGCCGAAGGTTGGGAGCGCCGCTTCATCGGCGATGCCCGCCAGGTCAAGGAAGCGATGGAGTTGTACGCCGAATTGGGCTACGAAGTGCGGGCGGAGCCGGTCCAGGCCGAGGAGATGGGCGAGGATTGCGACGATTGCCAGTTGTTGATCTTGCTCCAGTTCAAGACAATTTACACTCGTAAAAAGAGAAGATAGGGGTTGTTCAAGTTGCAGGAGTGAGGATAATGCCCTCAAATCCCTTTGATGTCTTTGTCGAGGAACACAATCACGGGTTGGCCGCCCTGGAGAAAATGGAACGAGGGGCGGAGAGTTTGCGCCAGAGCGGATACTCTGCCGAAGCGCTGAACCTGATCAGAGAGGCCAACGAGTTCATCAAGACCGAGGTCAAGGCCCACAATCAGAAGGAGGAGGATGCCCTCTTCCCGGTCCTCAGCCCGCATATGCCCTCGCCCAGCATCATCGATGTCATCGTCGAAGAGCACCGGGAGTTGTGGACCAGGGAGGAGGACCTGCAAACGTTGCTGGCTTCGCTGCTGGGCGATCACCAGGAGTTGTGGGCCGAGGAGGACCGGCTTGAGGAATTGCTCAACTCACCCGCTGCGGCGGACAACGCCCAAGCTATCGCCCAATCGGCCTACAACATCATCTATATGTTACGCGATCACATCAACAAAGAAAATCAAATTCTGTTCCCCTCAGCCCAGGAAGTCTTAAGCGAGGCCGAGGTAGCAGAAGTCGCCAGGAAAATGGGATTATGATTTGG
>JBHHXL010000405.1:0-4321 GCA_046757065.1 Anaerolineae bacterium | reverse complement strand
CTGACACCTGACACCTGACACGCCTCCATCCCGGCTCCCCTTGGAGATAGGTGTTGTTCAGAACCATCCACCGGCGAGATTTGCTGGCGGCTTTACTGCTGCTGATCTTGCCGCTCCTACTGTTCTGGCCGGTAACCGTGGGGCCGAAAACCCTGCTGCCGGTCGATAACCTCTTCGCCTTTGAGCCCTGGCGCTCCTTCGCCCAGGAATTGGGCGTGGGCATCCCCCAGAACCAACTCCTGTCCGATTTGATCCTGGAAAACTACGTCTGGAAAACGTTCATCCTCGAATCTATCGGGCAAGGCCAGATTCCGCTCTGGAACCCCCACATTTTCGCCGGGCAGCCGTTTCTGGCCAACGGCCAGCACTCGGCCCTTTACCCCTTCAGCCTGCTGTTTTACCTCCTGCCGCTGAGCAAAGCCTACGGCTGGTTTACCGTCCTCCAACTGTGGCTGGCCGGAGCCTTCACCTACATTTTCCTGCGCGTGCTGGGCGCCCGCCGGCTGGGAGCGCTGCTGGCCGGCATCACCTACGCCCTGAGCGGATTCTTCATCGCCCGCGTCGTCTTTACCATGATCCTGGCCGCCGCCGTGTGGCTGCCCCTGATCCTGGCCATGATCGAAATCGTCATCCGCAAGCAGGCCGAAAAGGGCCGGGCCGCCTATTCGCCCATCCCCTACATCGTGGCCGGCGCGGCCGCCCTGGGGATGCAGGTTCTGGCCGGGCACCCCGAGATCACCTACTACGTCCTGCTGGTCAGCGGCTACTACGCCCTCGTTCGCCTGATCGTCCTCTGGCGGGGGCAGGGAGAAGCCCGCCCGGCCCTGCGCCTGGCCGGCTGGCTGCTGGCGATGGTGATCATCGGCCTGGGGCTGGGCGCGGTGCAGTGGCTGCCGCTGGTCGAGGCCGTGACCCACAACTTCCGGGCCGGTTCGGTCACCCTGGCCGAGGTACGCAGTTGGGCCTTGCCCTACCGCCGGATCATCACCTTCCTCCTCCCCGATTTTTTTGGCAACCCCAGCCACCACGGCGTGTGGGATGTGGTCACACGGCAGTGGCAGCCGCTGGGGTTGAACGCGCACGGCCAGACCAACCCCTTGTGCGCGGGGTGCACCGGCTGGGACACCAAGACCAGCGTCGAGGCGGGCGCCTACCCCGGCCTGCTGCCCTGGCTGCTGGCCGGCCTGGCCGTTTTGGCGGCGGTGTTCCCTTTGGGCAAGCGAGCGCCCACGCCGGCAAAAATCTTGAGCCGGCGGACCCCCGTCTGGATTTTTGCGGCCCTGGCCGTTCTATCCCTGCTGTTCGCCTTCGGTACCCCGCTCTACGCGGTCCTGTTCTACGGCCTGCCGGGCTGGAACCAGTTGCACACCCCGTTTCGCTGGATTTACCCCTTCACCCTGAGCCTGGCCGTCCTGGCCGGCCTGGGCGCGACGGCCCTGGAGCGGCTGACGGGAACCGGCAACCCGGAACCGGAAGCCCCCCGGCCGGGCTGGCTCCCTCGCCTGTTGCGGCCCGGCTCGTGGTTGCTGATCGGCGGCGGCCTGCTCGGCCTGCTGGTCCTGGCCCTCGCCCTGCTTGTGCCGGAGCCCTTCATCCGCCTGGGGCAGATGGTCCTGGACCGGTCGGGCCTGGCCCAGAACGCCTTCGCCGATGGCCGCCAGTTTTTCAGCTACCAGTGGCCGGTCTTCCTCAAGTTCTTCCTGTTTGTGCTGGGCGGCGGGGCGGTGCTGCGCCTGGCCTGGTGCCCGATCTACCTGCCCCGGCGTTTGGGCGGGCTGCCGGTCTGGCAACCGCTGGCCGTCCTGGTCGTTGCCCTCGATTTGATACTGGCCGGCGCGGGCTTCAATCCGGCCGTCGAGCGCCGGCTGCTCGATTTCACCCCGCCCGTGGCCCGCTGGCTCCAGGCGCAACAGACAGACGATCCGCTCTTCCGCCTGACCAGCTTCGATGCTCCGGCGGGGCGCGGCAACAAGGTCTTTCTGGCCAACGCCGGGATGCCCCTCGGCCTCTACGACGTGCGCGGTTACGACAGCATCATCCCCGCCCAATACCTGCGCTTTATGCAGCTAATCCAGCCCAACAACGACTGGCTTTTCAACCGGGTCGGGCCGCTGTACGCGCCGGGCTACGAGGCGCTCGACTCGGCCCTGCTGGACCTGCTGGGCGTGCGCTACGTGCTGACCACGGAGACGATCGACAACCCCGGCTACGAGCTGGCCTACGACCGGGAGATCAAAGTCTACGAAAACCTGGACGCCCTGCCCCGCGCTTTCGTTGTGAACCAGGCCCAGGTGGGGTTGGACGATTTTGATCTTGAACTGCGCAGCCTCGACCCGCGCCGGACGGTCATCCTCGACGGCGAAACCTCGGGGCGGGGGCGCGATTTAACGGGCGCCGAGGCCGGGGCAGCGACGGTCTACGCCTCCGGGCCGCCGGTGGCCATCACCGGTTACACCCCGAACGAGGTCACGGTCCTCGTCCGGCAGCAGCAGGCCGGCTGGCTGGTGCTGGCCGACACCTACTTCCCCGGCTGGCGGGCTTTCGCCCAGCGCAGCGATTGGGACCAGGAGACGGAGATCACCATCCACCGGGCCGACGGCAATTTCCGGGCGGTGTTTGTGCCGCCGGGCCAGTGGCGCATCCGCTTCAAGTACGCGCCCCGCAGCTTCCAACTGGGCCTGTACACCAGCTTTCTGGCCGGAACGGCCCTGTTCCTGCTGACCGCCTACTGGACCTGGGGCCGCCTGTACCGCGAGGACCCCGGCGATTCCCCCATCAAGCGCATCGCCAAAAACAGCCTGGCCCCGATGGCCCTGGCCCTGCTGAACCGCGTGATAGATTTCGTGTTCGCCCTGCTGATGCTGCGGGTGCTGGCCCCGGAGGGGGTGGGCCGCTACGCCTTCGCCGTCTCTTTCATCACTTTCTTTGAGATCGTCAGCCGCTTCGGGCTGGGCACGCTCCTGACCCGCGAGGTGGCCCGCGATCACGCCGGCGGCAACCGCTACCTGTCCAACGTGGTCTTGCTGCGGGGGCTGTTGTGGCTGCTGGCCCTGCCGGCGATGGCCGCCATCGCCGGCCTGTACGTCCTGTTCGGCGACCTGACCTTCGACGTGGTCATCACCATCGCCATCTTTTCCGTCGGTCTGCTCCTGAGCAACGCCGCCGACGCCCTCAGCTCGCTCTTCTACGCCTACGAAAAGGCCGAATACCCGGCCTTCATCTCGACCGTCACCACCCTGACCCGGATGGCCCTGGGCGGGCTGGTCTTGCTGCTGGGCGGGGGCATCATCGGCCTGGCCGGGGTGTCGGTGGTGGGCAACCTGCTGACCGTGACCGCCCTCGGCCTGATTCTGCTGCGAAAAATCTTCCGCCCGCAGCGGGAGGTAGACTTCGGCCTGCAACGCACGATGCTCCACGAGAGCCTGCCGCTGATGATCAACCATCTGCTGGCCACGGTCTTCTTCCGCATCGACGTCTTCATCCTCAAACCGGCCCGGGGCGATGAGGCGGTCGGCTTTTACAACGCCGCCTACAAATACGTGGATGGCATCAACATCATCCCCCAATATTTCACCCTGGCCATCTTCCCCTTGATGAGCCGCTACGCCAGGGACTCCCGCGAGTCGCTGCTGCGGGCCTACGTGCTCAGCCTGCGCCTGCTGCAAATGCTGGCCCTCCCGGTGGCGGTGGGTACGCCCTTCATCGCCCGCGAGTTGATCCTGATCCTGGGCGGTCCGCAGTTCCTGCCCGACTCGGCCATCGTCTTGCAGCTGCTGATCGGGTTCCTGCCCTTCAGCTTCATCAACCAGGTGACGCAGTATGTTCTGATCGCCATCGACCAGCAGCGCTTCCTGACGCGGGCCTTTATCATCGGCGTCGTTTTCAACCTGGTGACCAATTTGATTTTCATCCCGTTGTACGGCTACCGGGCCGCGGCCGTAACCACCGTCCTCAGCGAATGGGCCTTGCTGATTCCGTTTTACTACGCCGTCCGCAAAAACCTGGGGGCTGTGCCCTGGCTCGATGTGGTCTGGCGTCCGGCGCTGGCGGCCACGGCAATGGCGGCTGCCCTGTGGCTGTGGCGAGACAGCAGCGCCTGGGTGCTGGTGCCGCTGGCGGCGGCCATCTATTTCGGCGCGCTAGCGTTGGTGGGCGGCTTCCGCCAACCCGATATGGATTTAATCTGGCGGGCGCTGCCCCTGGATAAGGTGCGGGCGCGTCTGCCGGCCCGCTTTGAGCCGGGATACCGAAATTTCCCCCCCAGCGGGGGCTCACAAGGGTAGGTTTTTTGTCGAAGGCCATGACGGAACCCAATGAGGCT
>JBHHXL010000404.1:0-4342 GCA_046757065.1 Anaerolineae bacterium | reverse complement strand
TGTTCGTGATATTGGTCACAGTATAGCCGGGTTGTTTGAAGCTTTGACAAAGGGAATGTGAAGATTGTGTAAAGAAATGAGCGATGTCCCGCAGTGAGACATCGCTCGTGACAGATTGTCTTTATCCTGGGCAGTGCGTGGAAAATGTCGTTCGGCAGGTCAGTCCACCGTCTTAAGAAAGGCGATCAACTCATCCAAGTCCTGCTCCGACATCCGCCAGCGCGGCATAGCCGGGCCCAATGGCCTGCCGCCGGGGTTCAGCCCCTGGGTTACGGCCTGCTTGAAAGCGGCCTCGTCGTAGGGTGGATGGTCCATCTCGCCCTCATCGCCGTGGTCGCCGTGTTCGGCCTGGCTGAGGGTGGCCCAGCGGATGTCAGGCGCGTCCATCACAGTCATATGCATCACGTGTTGGCCGCCGCGGGCATCGGGCCCGTGACAATCCACGCAGGCCAGCCGGCCACTCCCCATCATGCCGCCGCCGAATTCTCCACCGCTGTAGCCGATGCGCCCCGTGGCCCCGGCGCCGGTGAAGTAAATGCGCTCGCCGTTCGAGGCAAAGCGACCCTGGTCTATGGTAAACCCCGCCGGGGCGCAAGCGGTCACCGTCAGAGCCAGCAGGGTTAAGCCTACCAACATCTGCATGGGTCTCATCACGCACCTCCTTGAAGAGACGATATTTGACAGCGCAATGATCATACTTCCCTCTCACATTTGGGGCAAGCTGCGGCCTAAAGGCCATTGCACGTAGATATGGCTAAGTCGTTTGACGAGGAAAGTTTGACAAGAGGATAGCGCCCAGCACGGCCAGCCCCGCCGTGCCAGCCCAAAAGAGAGCCAGCCAGGGGTTAGGATATTGGCGGTACAGCCGCCGGTACTCCCGGCCGGTCCTGGCCAGTACGTAACTCTCGGCAGCCAGTTCCCAGGCCGCTTCGTGAGCGATGAGCGCCCCGATCAGCCAAGCCAGCCGTCGCAGCAAGGGCACTCGTCGCAACGGTGGCCGGGCGCGCCACAGCCAAGCCGCGTGCGCCAGCGCTAATGGCAGCGTCTGCAGATGCCCCAGTTCGTGCCGGAAACTCAAGCGTCGCCGGGCCGGACGGGCAGCCCCCGCCGGGTGAACAGGTTGATCAGCGGGGGGTGAGGCAGAGGAAACGGTCCCACCTTCACCAGGTGCCAATAGTCGCTCTCGATGACGATTTCGCCGGGCAGACCGTACCAGGCCCGCACCCGGCGGGGCAGGTGTTTCTCCTCCATTAGAGACAGACCGAGGTTTGTTCAATGATGGGGCACGGGTGTAGGCTGTTGCTCCTGGTTTGCCTCGGTCGCCTCTTCACGGCGGTGAAGGTAGTTGTAAACGGGCACGAAAATCACGGCGATGTAGAAACCGTACAACGCCGTCTCAACCAGGCCAATGATGAAGCCCAGGGCGCTCCAGTTGAAGCCGGGCAGCAACCCTTGCCAGACCTGGTACATAGCCCAACCGGGGAAAACCAGGTCGAAGAGTACACAGAGCACATAGCTGAGGGCAAACAGCGTTCCCAGGGAGAGCCCAACTGTCTTGATACTTAACCCTTTCATCGAATTTACCTCCTTAATCGGACGATAGGCACATCACGCCAAACCTGCGACAGCGGCAGGCGCTGCATTCGCCACCGGATTGCATCTGCCACCGGCATCTGGCTGATTAACTCCGCTCGATAACGATGGCGGCCATCGTCGCCGGCCGCCGTTACCGCCAGTAGTAGTTCAGAAATGGTAATCTGTTCCGGATCGTAGAAGGCCAGGGCAAGGCCCCGTTCCAGGTAGACATCGGCCAGCAGGACACCGTCCGGGCGCAAGAGCCCATTGCGCACCCGTGTGGCGCAGCGAGGACAACCCATACCCGACACGCCCAGGTAGGCGGCCACAGCTTTGGACAACGCCGCACGGTCCAGAGGTTTTTCTAGCGGCTCCACGTGACAGTTCTCATGTTCGTTCACAATAGATTCCTTCAATCCGATGGGGAAAGCCAGGCTCGAATCAGATGGCTTGCCGTCTAAACCAGGGTTACCTGGGACGGGTCGAAGCGATCGCGCTCGATGACCCGGCTGGTGTCCACGATGATTTCGCCGTCTACGATTTGGGCCGGGAAGAGATCCAGTGGACGGGGTGGTGGCCCGGCCAGGACCTCCCCTTTCTTGTTGTAGATGCCGCTGTGACAGGGGCAATTGAAACGGTCCTCATCCGCCCGCCAGGGGACGACGCAGCCCAGATGGGTACAGCGGTGATACAGGGCCAGCACCCCTTCATCCAGCCTGGAGATGTAAAAGCGTCCCTTTCGAACGTGGCTGATGCTCCCGATGGGGAATTCCTGGATCAAACCAGCCTTGACCTGGCCCCCGAAACTGCCTGGCTCAAGGGTCGGTTTCAAGAACCGGAACAGGGCCCCCACAGACTGGCCCATCAGGGCCAGCACCGCCGTGCCCCAGGCCCAAAACAGGAAGCGGCGGCGCGGGATATCCTGCTGGTCAATGTGCTCATTCACGCGCATCGGGCATCTCCTTATTACAAATCGTCTTTTAGAATTCCAAATATCTTGTATGGCTGGCCTTACGGTTTCTTCACCCGCCAGAAAGTGCCGAAGCACAGCAGCCAGCACAGGCTCAGGATGATGACCAGCAGCACGGCGGCGACGGTCAGGCCCACACCCCAGCCGAAGAACGGGACTACCAACAAGGCGACGAGAGGCAGGGTGCATAGCCAGACGAAGACGGCCAGGATAACGGGCAGATCCCACTGGAACTTGGGCATAGACCACCTCACGCTACCAGCGCCCGCCAGCGTTTGAGCCGCAGGGCGTTGCCGGTAACCGAGACCGAACTGAAGGCCATTGCGGCGGCGGCGATAATCGGGTTGAGCAAGAAACCGAAGAAGGGATACAACACGCCGGCTGCGACCGGGATCAGGACGGTGTTGTAGAAGAAGGCCCAGAACAGGTTCTGCTTGATGTTGCGCAACGTGGCCTTGCTCAGGGCGATGGCCAGCACCACCCCCCGCAGGTCGCCGGAGATGAGGGTGATGTCGGCGGCCTCCATGGCCACATCGGTGCCGGTGCCGATGGCGATGCCCACGTCGGCCTGGGCCAGGGCCGGGGCGTCGCGCGGAGCGTGCCGTCGCCGACCATAGCTACGACTTTGCCTTCCGCCTGCAACTTCTTCACTTCGGCCGCCTTGTCGCCGGGCAAGACTTCGGCCAGGACGCGGTCGATGCCGACCTCGCGGGCGATGGCCTCGGCGGTGCGCCGGTTGTCGCCGGTGATCATGACCACTTCTAACCCCAGGCGGTGCAGTTGCCCGATGGCCGCCAGCGAGTTCTCTTTGAGGGTGTCGGCCACGGCGATGACCCCGGCCGCTCGCCCGTCGACGGCGACGTACATCGGCGTTTTGCCCGCGTCCGACAGGGCGCTGGCCTTCTCGCCCAACCCGTCGAGGGTGACCGTTTCTTGCTGCATCAGCCGGGCGTTGCCGACCAGCAGCCGCCGGTCATCCACCACGGCCCGGATGCCGTGGCCCGGCACGGCTTCGAAATCCTGCGGCTCGACCAGGGCCAGGTCCAACGCCCGGGCCCGGTCGACGATGGCCGCCCCCAATGGATGTTCGCTGCCCCGCTCGGCCGAGGCGGCCAGCCGCAACAGCGATGAAGGACTAAGGACCAAAGACGAGGGCTCGCCGTCGGTGGTATCTTCGGTCCTTCGTCCCTGGTCCTTCGTCACCACGTCGGTCACGGCCGGCTGGCCTTGGGTCAACGTGCCGGTCTTGTCGAAGATGATGGCCGTGATCTTGTGGGCCGTCTCCAGGGCTTCGCCGCTCTTGATCAGGACCCCGTTCTCCGCCCCCTTGCCCGTGCCGACCATGATGCTGGTCGGGGTGGCCAGGCCTAACGCGCAGGGGCAGGCGATGATCAGGACCGCCACGAAGTTGACCAGGGCGAAGGTCAAGGCCGGGGCCGGCCCCAAGAAGAACCAGACTACCGCCGTCAAGATGGCGATGCCGATGACGATGGGCACAAACACGCCGGTCACCTTGTCGGCCAGGCGCTGGATGGGCGCTTTGGAGCCTTGCGCCTCCTCGACCAGCTTGATGATCTGGGCCAGGGCCGTCTCTTGGCCCACCCGCGTGGCCTCGAACTTGAAGGCCCCCGTCTTGTTGATCGTGGCCCCGATGACCTCGTCGCCGACTTTTTTATCGACCGGGATGCTCTCGCCGGTGACCATACTCTCATCCAGGGTCGAGTGGCCGTCGATGATCAGGCCGTCGACCGGCACCTTCTCGCCAGGCCGGACCAGGACCACGTCCCCCACCACCAC
>JBHHXL010000403.1:0-4354 GCA_046757065.1 Anaerolineae bacterium | reverse complement strand
GCCCTCTCGCGTGGAGACGATCCGCTAATCCGCTTGGCGCAGCCATCCGCTGATAACCAGTCAACTGGATATTAGGGGATTGCTTCCCGCGTCCATTGCAGCGGCTCGACGGCGATGCCGTTCAGCCGCAGCTCCCAATGCAGGTGCGCCCCAGTGACCAGGCCGGTGTCGCCCACATAGCCGATCAGGTCGCCCGGCTGGACCGCCTGGCCCTGGCCAACGGCGATCTGGCTCAGGTGCCAGTAGCCGCTGAACAGCCCCAGGCCGTGATCGATGAGAACGGCCAGGCCGCGCACGGTCAGCGGCTCGGCCAGAGCGACGACCCCCGCCGCCGGGGCGAAAACGGGTGTGCCCGTGCCCGCGCCGAAATCGGTGCCGGTGTGGAAGCCGGTCACCGGTCCGTGGTTATAGCTGCGGCGCGTGCCAAAAGCGGAGGTCAGGCGGTTGCTGTCAACCGGGTGGCGAAAGACCCCCTCCCACATCGGCTGGGGCGTGACCTGGCTCCAGACGGCAGAGACCTTATCGAACTCGGCCTGGACAACGTCATCGTCCAGCAGGCCCTCGCGGCCGGGTTGGACGGCGATGTTTTCCAGGCCGTAGTCGCCCCTGGAAACGATGACCGTCCGGGCGGTGGTGATCTCAGAACCATCCCCGGCCGTTGCCCGCAAGGCCAGGGAGTAAAGGCCGGGATCGGCCAGGGCGTGAACGCCGACCAGGGTCCAGAACTGCTGCCCGTCGCCGTAAAAAAAGAGAGGGCGGCCCTCGAAATCGCCGGTTAAACTGGCCGGCCGGCTGAGGCTGACATAGACCACCAGGGTGCGCCCTTGTTGCACCGGGGAAGCGGAGAATTCAATCGACACAAACGGTTCGGGGCCCGGCGTGGACAGGATGGCCGCATCGAGGGGGATGGTCAGCTCCTGGCCGACGTGGATGAGATTGACATCGGCCAGGTTGTTGGCCGCGGCCAGTATCTCCACGGTGACCCGGTAGCGGGCGGCGATTCTATAGAGCGTGTCGCCGGCCTGCACCACGTAGGTCTGGATCAAACCGGGCCTGCCAAGGTCCGGCGTGCCGGTTGGAGCGGGCGCGGCCGGGCTATTCCGGGGGGCGGAGGGGGGGATCGCCAGCCGCTGGCCGACGAAGATGAGGTTGGGGTTGCTGAGACCGTTGGCGGTGGCCAGCGCAGCCGGGGTTAGATTGAAGCGCAGGGCAATGCGAGTCAACGTATCACCGGGTTGCACGACGTAAACGGTTTCGGCTTGGGCGGTTACCGGTCCGGCCAGGGATAGGCTGAGGATGATGGTCAGGCCGAGGGCTAGGCAGAGCTTTTGCACAGGCGCTTCCCTCAGAGACGGTCTGGAAAGTCAGGTTTCAGGCGACCGGCACCTAAAAACGTTCCCGCCAAGGTGGATAGTCCCCCTGTCAAGTGTTGTCGGTTCCAAACGAGGCAAAGATGCACCGCCAAGACGCCAGGAAACGCCAAGATTTGCTTGATTTTTGCTTTTTCTTGGCGCACTTCGCGTCTTAGCGGTTCAACTCACCCCCCAATCGCGCGCGCAACAACACTCAAACCGGGGACTTACCCAAAAGTGCCGGTCACCATAATAGGCTTTCCTGTCAGGCCGCCATCTTTTGTTTACGAATTTGCGGGTATGTCACCGGCCGGATGCCCATATAAACCTGACGGCCACCAAGGGTACGCAAGATCGTTTCCGGAGATTTTTTATGAAGATGCTGGTGAATTTCGTGCGGCGTCAGGGGCTGGTTGTCATTGGCGATGAACAACCTGAAAATCGAGGCAACCAGCGAGGTCTGGCCGGAGGTGTAGTTCGGGTGCTGGCTACAGTGGGTGCGGATCAGGTCCCACAGGGCATCGAGGCTAAAGACCTCGCCCGTATCCTGGCTGATCCAGTCAATGCGGCGCCCTCGAGCGTTTTCCACATATTCGGGCGGACATTCCGGGCACAAGTGATGTCGCAAATAAACGCCGAGGTCCCGCCCCGACTCCTGCCACCATCTAAAATCGATATGGAATTTTGTGTTTAAGGTGGGTTTTACATAGCGTGCCATTTAGAACATTGTTTCCTTAGGAAAATGAGGGGTCAAAGATCCAGTAGCCGTGACCCATAGGTAAGAAATAATCCTGCCCGGCCAGTTCCTGAAAAATCGAGGCGGGCGTGCAACGGCGCACGACGTTCACGGCGCTGTAAAGCGTTTTGGCGTGAACGGTACTCTGCGGGTTGAGCTTAGAAAGTTCGGGGAATATCTCCCGTAAAATAATCGAAACCGGCTTTTGGCGCTCCTCGGGATTGATCCAGAGGGCGTCGAGGCTGGCTTGATCGGGGGGGTCGCCGATAATCATTAGCTCATCAAACTCGCACCCGATCGGCGCTTTAAGAATCTGGAAAGATAGCTGCTTGTTTGTATTCATTGCAACCCGAACCCACTCCCGTTGCTTGCGGCGGGGCCGGTATTCAACGATGATCTTCAGCGGGTCATCGGTGCGGCGAATGTGGATGAAAGCGCCCACCGGCAATTCATTCCGGGCGTACCACTCCTCCAGGCCATAAACATAATTATTATCGCCCACCACCCAACCGGGCATCGAGTTACCCCTCCGGCCATCCACCAGTTCCACATACACGGCCCGATCCCTGGCTCTGGGAAAGAAGGAGGCCGTTTTCGGGGTGAGAGGCAACGTCCCGGCGCGGCGATGCGGATAGGTCAGACAGACCGTGGCCTCGGACCTTAGCCCCGGCTCGGTTTCCATCGAGACAAGCTCGGGGTCCGTGCCCTCGTCATCGATCTGGCCGAGCAGGCGTATCAATTCGCTGTCGAAGGCGCTGGTGTCGACCTCGGTTTCGGAGAGACGTAACCATTGAGGCGTATCCAGCGCCTGGGGTGGGGTCAACCGTCGCAGGTACCAGCAGATGCTATCTTCGGCCCCGACATTGATAAAGCGCTCGTCCTGGCTAAGCTGGTGGTTAACGCTGAACCGCAGCGCATCCGAAATTTCATCCTGATCGGTGAGGTCCATCTGCTCGATGAGGCTGTCAACCGGCAAAGGATTGCCACTGATGTCAATGGCAGCATCAACGATATTCAGCAATCCGGCGTGAACTTCGGCGACGAGTCCTTGCAGGAACCAGTTACCCTCAAATTCAACAAAGTCGTCGTTGGCTCGCAGCGCCTTTTCAATTCGACCGCGTATGTGCTGCTGGTTCTCCGCGTAGACCTGCTGGGGCGAGGCCAGCCCTTCAACCTCGGCCAGGCTTTGGGCTTCGCTCAGGTTCAGGGGGTGCGGCGCTTCAAGCCCGCTGGCAAATTCGTAGATAGCGTCCTGGCCGTTTTCGATGGTTACCTGGATGACCGTAAAATCACCGTACTCGGGGGAATAACCGTCACGTTGCGAGACGACCTTGCCGATGGCGTAATCGAGACGGGGAAAAACCAGATAGTCTCCAATTTTGTAGGTGTTCTTCGGCTGGTATAGTTCCCCGCGCTGCAATTCGGAGCGAATTTGGATTTCTTCTTCTTGAATGCGCTGTTGGGTCAACGCCAGCCCCAGGCTGTCGATGGTGCGCGGCTGATTTGTTTCCAGGATCAGATTGTAAAGAAAATCGATGTCTTTATCCGAAACCTTGAATTGGTTTTTCCAGAAGGTGGGTGTGTGGGTTAAACGTTGTGTCAACGAATATGACTCCTGATATAAAACGGTTAAGAATAGGGACGGATTGATTATAGCAGCGTTTATCGTTTACCGCAAACAGAATCACCGGTTGGGGTGGCTCTGTGGGTTTGTGGTAAAAGGAAACCGCCCGCGGGGGGGAGCGGGCGGTTCGGACTCAGGGTTGTGGTGGGAGCCTTTTTACCCTGAGGAGGATTCTGCTGTGGCCTGAGAAGTTTGGGGGAAGCGTTTGCCAGCGTTAATTTTGGGCCGATTGAGTTGGGAAGAGGCTCTAAAAAGTGGCTGCTGTTGGGCAGGCAACCATCTCTAAAAGGGGTGTCAGACCACACCAGAACCATAAATCTGGTACTAATATACTGCAAAAAGATACTTTTGTCCGTAAAGATAGCGTAAAGATTTGGTGTGTTCAAATTCAGTTGGTAGTGAGGGCTTCAGCCCTTAAAAGGGGCCAGTTCCCAATTGACCGGCCTTTGCTTTGCATTAAACAGATTGTTCCTATAGTATTTTGTAAATGAAAATTTAGCCTACCCCCACCCGCCGCCTACGGCGACTCCCCGCTTGCGCGCCGATATCGGGGGAGGGTTGCGCGCAAGCGGGGGGTTATCTTCAGGGGAGAAAGGTGTTCACAGTCGATGTCCGAAATGACGGTCCGGCCTGATAGCCTGG
>JBHHXL010000402.1:0-4358 GCA_046757065.1 Anaerolineae bacterium | reverse complement strand
AAGGTAGAAACTTGGGTTAGTTGAACATTCCTTACGCCTGGATCGCAACGTGGGGCGCGCTCATCTCGTCGTTCAGATAGGCGTGGGCCATATAGGGCGTGTTGTGGGCAAAGCCGACCCGCCCGGCGTAGTCGAGGAGGATGACGCCGCCCAGGCCCTGCACCCGGTCGCGCAGCATACGGATGGCCGTCTCGGCGGCGGCGGGGGCGTGCAGCAGCGCGCAGTAATCGGCGGCGGAGCGGGAGAGCTGGACGCGCATAATGCTTTCTCCAAAGCCGGTGGCCGACGCGCCCCCCAGCCGGCTGTCGGCGAAGTAGCCGCAGCCAGGCAGCGGGCTGTCGCCGACTCGACCCACCGGCTTGAAACGACTGCCCCCCGTCGAAGTGCCGGCGACGATGTTCCCCGACCGGTCGATGGCGACCGCGCCGACCGTGCCCGAACCCTCGCCCGAACTGAACTCCTCCTCGGTTGCGGGCGGGCCTTTCTCCATCGCCTCCCGCCAGCGACGGCGCTCCCGCTCGACAATGAGGGCGTCCGGCTCGATTTGGGCGAAGCCCTGTTGGGCGGCGTAGGCCTCCGCCCCCCGCCCGACCAGGACGTTGTACCGGTCGGTCAGCAAGCGCCGCACGACCTTGATCGGGTTTTGCACCCGCTCTACCGCGGCCACCGCGCCGATTTGCAGCGTGGCTCCGTCCATAACCCCCGCATCCAATTGAACCACGCCCGCTTGATTGAGAAACGACCCGGTCCCGGCGTCAAAAGCGGGATCATCCTCCATCAGCACGATGGCCGTCTCAATGGCATCGAGGGCGCTACCGCCCTGGCGCAGAACCTCAAAGCCGGCCAGCACGGCGGCGCGGCAGCCAGCCTGGTGCGCCAGGTGCTCGTCTGCCGGAATGTCTCCAGCGCCACCGTGAACGATGAGGGCAAGGGTCATATGCACAGTCCTTCATCCTTCTTCTGTGGCCGGCCTGATGTCTTTGACGTTCAATTGCAGCCGCTGCTGGCCGTTCCATTCGTTGATCTCCAGCGCGTAGGCCAGATCGACACGGCGGGGGAGATGTTCGGCCCACTCGCCCTGCCCGAAGGCAATGGCACTCCAGGCTCGTTTGCCGTCGTGCACGACCAGCTTGAGGTGCTTGCCTTCCGCGCCCACCCTGCGTTGAGATTTGACCGCCAGACCGCAGGTGGAGAAACAAGGGGTGGGGTTGCTATAGCCAAACGGCTCGAGATCGGCCAGGGCCTGAACCAGCTCCCAGGAAACGCCGCGCAGGTTGACCTCGGCGTCGATGGTCAGGGTGGGAAGCAGTTCGTGGCCGCTCAACGCATCCCCGGCGATATTGAGCAGACGGTCCTCGAATTCGGGCACGTTTTCGTTCTTGAGGGTGAAACCGGCGGCAGCGGCGTGCCCGCCGTAGCGCACCAGCAAATCGGCGCACTGGTCCAGGGCGTGGGTGATGTGAAATTCGGGGATGCTGCGGGCCGACCCTCTGGTGTGGGTCTGACCTCGTTCGGCCACCAGCGTGGGGCGATAGAACTCGTCCGTCAGGCGGGAGGCGACCAAACCGACGATGCCGGGGTTGAAGTCCGGGTCGCTGATAAAATAGAGCGGTGCGCGAGCCTCGTCGGCCAGAATGACCTGGCGGGCTTTTCCCTGCGAGGCCAGGGTTAAGTTCTGTCGCTCCCGATTTTGCGCGTCCAGCGTGGCGGCCAGTTGTCGCGCTTCGTCTGGTTGGGTCGTCACCAGCAGCCGGTAGGCGGTTAGGGCGCTATCGAGCCGGCCGGCGGCGTTCAGGCGCGGGCCGAGGGTGAAACCAATGGTGCCGCTGCGGATTTTGCCCGGCCTGGTCAATGTCTGCTCAATCAAAGCCCGCAAGCCCGGTCTTTCCGTCTGGTTCAGGCGGGCCAGGCCCTGTTGGACCAGCATCCGGTTTTCGCCGACGAGGGGGGCCAAATCGGCCACGGTTCCCAGCGCAACCAGGTCCAGCAAATCTTCTTCGCGTAGTGGGGGGCTACGGCGATCAAGCCAGGTCGTGGTACGCAGTAACGCCTGGGACAACTTGTAAGCCAGGCCGACCCCGGCCAGCTCCTTGAAGGGGTAAGCGCAGCGACGCTGCTTGGGGTTCAGGGCAGCCAGGGCCGGCGGCAACAAGTCGTCGCCAGCTTCATCCTGGGCCAGATGGTGGTGGTCGGTGATGATGATGTCCAACCCCAGTCCAGCGCCGTAGGCGACCTCCTCGATGGAGCGGATGCCGCAATCGACGGTCAAGACGACCTTCACGCCCTGGCCGGCCAACTCGGCCAGAGCCTCCTTGTTCAGGCCATAGCCTTCGTCGAAGCGATTGGGGATGTAGGTGCAAACCTTCGCGCCGAGCGCGGTCAGCACCTGCACCATCAGGGCGGTGGCGGTTACGCCGTCCGCGTCATAGTCGCCGTAGACGGCGATGGGTTGGTCGTCTTTGATCGCCTGCCGCAAACGGCTAACGGCCCGGTTCATTCCGCTCAGGTCAAAGGGATTGTCCTGGCTCCAGGTGCCATTGATGAATTCTTCAACATCGGCGGGGCTGGTGATGCCACGATTGTATAGCACCTGAACCACCAGCGGTCGCAGGTGCGAAAAGCGGTCGAAATGGTTATCGGGGGCGCGGGGAGCAACCTCCCAGCGCTTGAGGGTGGGACGCAAGTAGAACCTCCGAATGGCTTTGAAAGCTGGGCTAATATTATAGCCCCATTCCAGGGAGCATCAAATAAAAAGCCCTGGCCGCGAACGGCAGGGCTTCCTGATGGCGAGGCCAGTTTTGCGTCAAAGCCAACCCTGGTTTTTTAGGAAGGGAGTGAGGCCCGGAATATCGAAATATTGCCCTTGGTAGGCCTGATAAGCCCAGTAAAACGTGACCAACCACAAAAGTAGCGGTACGCAGGCCAGGACTACTGTCCAGCCCAGGACGATGCTGAGGATCACGATCACGACGTTGACAGCCAGCGCCTGGACCGCGTGATACTTCTGGAAGGGGCGATTCTTCATATCCTCAACCAGCAAGATGACGATTGCCACCAGGCCAATGGGGTAGGAAAGCGCCGCCAGAAGCTTGTCGTTGCTGTTAATATCATCGTTGGTCATGTCAGTCATTTGAATGTGCCTCCATTTGTTTTCGTTAGAAAAATGCCGGATTGGATGGCTTCTATTCTAACATATATCGCAAGAGCGTGCAATCGCCTCTGTATTTTTTGGGATGTTTGGGGTGAAGGCACTTCGATTGTGCGCCGGGCCAGGAATGTGCTAAAATTTTGGTGAGACTCGGCCAGTCGCGTCAGATGCTTGAAACACCGGAGATTGGAGATAAGGTTGATGGAACGCATCGTGCTCATGGGTACGCCGCAGTTTGCCGTGCCCACCCTGGAGATGCTGATCGAGAACTTTAACCTGGTCGGGGTGGTGACCCAGCCGGACCGGCCTCGCGGTCGAGGCAAGAAACTGGGACCGCCGCCGGCCAAGATCGTCGCTGTGGCGCACGGCATCCCGGTCTTGCAACCGCAAACGTTGCGTGACCCCGAAGCGGTGGCCCGTCTGGCCGCCCTGGAACCGGACCTGATTATCACCGCCGCCTTCGGCCAGATTTTGCGGGCCGAGGTTCTCAACCTGCCGCCCCGGGGCGTGGTCAATGTCCACGCCTCGTTGCTGCCGCGCTGGCGGGGCGCTGCGCCCGTGGCGGCAGCCATTCGGGCCGGCGACAGGGAAACCGGCGTGACGCTGATGCAAACGGACGAGGGGATGGACACCGGCCCCATCCTGGTGCGGCGAGCCGTTCCCATCCGGCCCGATCACGTGCAGGGGGCGCTGGCCCAGGAGCTGGCCCAGGTCGGAGCTGACTTGCTGCGGGAGACCTTGCCCAGGTTGTTCAGGGGCGAGCTTACCCCACAGCCGCAGGACGATGCTTTGGCCACCCTGGCTCCTCGCTTGAAGAAGGAGGATGGCCGGATCGATTGGGCGGAACCGGCCCTCGCCATCGAGCGGCAGGTGCGGGCCTTCGACCCCTGGCCCGGCACTTTCACCACCTGGCGAGATGAATCGCTTAAAATCTTGAAGGCATCCGCCCAGAATGTTGAGTTGGGCCAGGAACCGCCGGGGAAAGTGTTTGTGCCAGCCGGTCGAAAAGCGGTTTGGGTGGCTACCGGGCAGGGCGTTTTGCAATTGCTCCAGGTTCAAACGCCGGGTAAGCGACCGATGCCCCCTCTGGCCCTGGCCAATGGCGCGCCCGATTTTATTGGGGCGGTGCTGGGCTAAAAGAAGTCGTGTCATAACAAACCTTGCCTCTCAACCCATTGACCAGCTAACCGGGTGCGTCCCAAATTTTAGG
>JBHHXL010000401.1:0-4359 GCA_046757065.1 Anaerolineae bacterium | reverse complement strand
CCTTCTTCGAATAAGCTGGTGGCTCGTTAAATCTCAATAATCGGGGGGCTGGCCATTGTCGATGGCCAGCCCCCGTGTTTTTAGCAGATTCCTTGGAAATAAGAGAGTTGACCCCGGCCGGAAATCAACGGATGGCCTGCAGCTTAGTGGATTAGCGGATAGAGGGTTCGGCCAGAAGTTATCCGCTTATCCGTTACCTATCCGCTGATAGTCTCTCTGAAAATAGCTGGTTGAGCGTTGACTGAGCTTCGCCGAAGTCTGGTCGAAGCCGGTGCCCCTTCGACAGGCTCAGGGGCCGGGCTTCGTGAGATTTTCACGCTTCGCGTCGTTGCTGCCGAAGGCGCAGGGACGGTCGAACTCTTGTTCAATCACTGGTCCACACTAAACGGTGGTGTTATGATGACCCTACAACGTTTTTCCCTGATCGCAATCGGGTTCCTGGGTTGGCTGGCCGTGGCCTGCACCCCGTCGCCGGGCCCACCGCCCCCCACGCCCACTCCCCAGCCTCCGCCGCAAGTCCACGTCGTGGCCGAGGGCCTGCTTGGCCCCATCGGCCTGGCCGCCCTGCCCGACGGGGGCCTGCTGGTGGCCGAAGAGGGCAGCGGCGAAGACGATGACAGCGCCGGCGTCAGCCTGATCCGGCCCACCGGCGAGATGGGCCGCCTGATCAGCGGCCTGTCCAGCGGGCGCGACTCCGGCGACCTGAGCGGCGTGCCCCTGGTGGCCCTGGCCCCGGCCGGGGACAAGATTTACCTCGGCCACTTCGGCGACGGCCAGTTGTGGACGCTGCCCCTCTCGGCGGAGGAACAGGCCGGAGGCCTGCCAGTGCCGGACACGCCCCTGACCATCGAGCAACTGACGCCGGCCATGCTGCCCCTCAACGACGTGCAGCTGACCAACCCCTTCGACCTGGCCTTCGATCCGGACGGCCTGCCGGTGGTGACCGACGCCAGCGGCAACGGCGTGGCCAAGGAAAACCCCGACGGCAGCACCCGCTTCATCCACCGCTTCGACCCGCTGCCCAATCCGGCCACGCCGGCTGACACGCTCCAGGCGGTACCGACCGGCATCGCCCGCGTCGGCCAGGAGTACTACGTCACCCTGACCGGCGGCTGCCCCTACCCCGAAGGGAGCGGCCTGCTGGTGGCCATCGACGAAAACCGGAATCAACGCACGGTGGTCGATGGCCTGAATATGCCCATCGACGTGGCCCAGGGGCCGGACGGCACGCTCTGGGTACTGGAGTTTGCCCGGTTCGACCCGGACGCCTCCTGCTTCAGCGGCAGCGGCTACCAGGCGAACACGGGCCGCCTCAGCCGCCTGCTGCCCGGCGGCCAGTTGGAGCCGGTTCTGACCGAGCTCAACTTCCCCGGGGCCGTGCTGCCGATGCCGGACGGCAGCCTTTACCTGAGCGAGGTTTTCCCGGGGCGCGTGCTGCAAGTCACCTTCGGCCAGCCGGTCGGCGTGGAGCGGCCGCAGCCGCTGGTGGCCCAGCCCGCGCCGGTCGCCACCGAACCGGCCCAGCCCCTGATCTTGCGCGACGTGGCCGCCGAAGCCGGCCTGAACTTCCAGCACGGCGCTTTCGTCGAATCGCTGGGGATGGACCCGGTGGCGATGATGGGCGGCGGGCTGTGCTGGCTCGATTTTGACGGCGACGGCTGGCTGGACCTGTACGCCGTCAATAGCCACGCGCTACACGAAGTCGAGCTGTGGGCGGAGCGCGGGGGCCTGCCCCGCAACGCCCTTTTCCGCAACCAGGGTGACGGCACCTTTGCGGATGCCAGCGCCGGCAGCGGGGCCGATCTGGCCTTGCGCGGTAACGGCTGCATCGCCGGCGATATCGATCAGGACGGCGATCCTGACATTTACGTCACCGCCGATGGCCCCAACGCGCTCTTGCTCAACCAGGGCGACGGCACGTTCGTGGAAGGGGCGGCAGCGGCCGGGATTGCCGCTCCGGAATGGAGCACGGCGGCGGCCATGGGCGACGTGGACGGCGACGGCCTGGTCGATCTTTTCGTGGCCAGCTACATCGATCTGGAAAACAAAGTGCCCGAACCGGTCGGGCTTTTCCCCCAGGACTTCTACGGCCTGCCCGACCACCTCTATCGCAACCGGGGCGACGGCACCTTTGAAGACGTGGCCCTTCAATCCGGGCTGATCCACGAGGAGCGCGGTTTGGGGGCGGTCTTCAGCGATCTGGACCTCGATGGCGACCTGGACCTGTACGTGGCCAACGACGGCCACCCCAACCGGCTTTACCTCAACCAGGGCCAGGGCGTTTTCCAGGATGTCACCCAACAGGCCAGCGTCGGCGACCGGGGCAGCGGCATGGGGGTCAACGTCGGCGATTACAGCGGCGACGGCTGGTTTGACATCGTCGTCACCAATTTCGACAAGGAGTACAACGCCCTCTATCACAGCCAGGCCCTGGCCGAAGGCGCGCTAGAATTTGAGTACGCCACCTTCCACATGGGTTTGCAGGGCTTCGGCCAGAATCAAACCGGCTGGGGCGTGTCCTGGCTCGATCTGGACCTGGACACCGATCTCGACTTGATCACGGCCCAGGGCAAAGTGCCGATCACCGACATAGCCGCCGACGGCGAGCAGCTCCGTTATTACCAGAATAAGGGGGACGGAACCTTTATCGATGCCAGCCGGGCCGTGGGCTTGCGGGAGGTCGGGCCGAGGCTGGCCCGGGGTATGGCCGCCGCCGATTACGATAACGACGGCGACGTGGACCTGGCCCTGGCCACCATCGCCGGCTCGTTGTCCCTGCTTCAGGTGGAGGGCGCGGCCGGTAACTGGCTGACCGTCTCCCTGTCCGGCTTCACCCCCGGCGCCAAGCTGGAGGCCACCCTCCCCGACGGCAAAATCCTGGTCCGGGAGCTGCGCTGCGGCAGCAGCTATCTGGCTTCGGAGGACCCCCGTTTCCACCTGGGCCTGGGCGCGGCCGATCACGTTCAACGCCTGCTGATCACCCTGCCCGACGGCCAGCGCCTGGAATTCGAGGATGTGCCGGCCGGCCAGATTTCGATAGAGGTGTCGAGCGGTTCGTGATGCACGCTTCGTGTGCGTGTTGCCTATTGCGTGCTGCGTGTCAGGTGTCAAGTGTCAAGTGCTGCGCAACACGTAACACGTGGCACGCAGAGAAGATGCCCCGCATAATCTTCTTGTTCCTACTCATCCTGGCCGGGCTGGGTCTGGCTGTGGCTTGCGGCGGTCCCGGCCCGGCCATCGAAGCGCCGGCCACGGAGCCGGCCCTCCCCGCCGCCGCCGAAGCCCCCGGCCCGGCCCCGGCTGAATTCGACCTGCAGGCTCACCGGGGCGGGCGGGGCATCCGGCCGGAAAACACCCTGCCGGCCTTTGAGTACGCCCTCGACCAGCGGGTCACCACCCTCGAGCTAGATTTACACCTGACCCTGGATGGCCAGGTCGTTGTTATCCACGACGCGGCCATTGGCCGCCACTGCCGCCTCGACCCCCAGGCCAACGCCCCGCCAGCGCCCGACCCGCAGGCGGCGGACGTCGACGAGGCGGAGTTGTTGATCAGCCGCCTGACCCTGGCCCAGATCAGGCAGTACCAGTGCGACGGCAACCCGAACCCCAGCCGATTCCCGCACCAGGCGGCGGCGACCATGCCCCTGACCCAAGACAATTATCGCCTCCCCACCCTGGCCGAAGTGTTCCAGTTGGCGGCAGATTACGCCGCCAGCGACCTCAAGACCGGGGCCCAGCGCCGGCACGCAGCGGGCGTTCGCTTTAATATCGAGACCAAACGCAAGCCCGGCCAGCCCGAGCTGATCGCCGATGACTTTGACGGCCAGTCGCCCGGCCTGTTTGAAGAGCGGATTGTGGAGATCGTCCAGCAGTTTGATCTGGTCGATCGCGTGACCATCCAATCCTTCGACCACCGCTCGATCAACGTCATCGCCCAGCTCGACCCGGCCATCCAAACCGTGGCCCTGACCTCGCGCCCGGCCGACCCGGCCGGCATCGCCCGCCAGACGACGGCCGCGGTCTGGTCCCCCAACCACGAAACCCTGACCGCCAGGGGCATCGAGGCGGCGCACGAGGCCGGTTTGGCCGTCATCCCCTGGACCGTCAACGACCCCGACCGGATGGGGGCCCTGATTGATTTGGGCGTCGATGGCCTGATCACCGACTTCCCGGCCGTTCTGGCCGCGATCCTCGAAGAGCGTGGGATCGCTTATTAACCTGAGCTCGAAAATTAGTTGCGATTTGTCATTTCGAGGCGCTGTACGACGCCGGTAACCAGGTCTACGGCACGACCTACTCGACCACCCCCACGCGGGTCATCAGCTACACCTACGACGGGCTCTACCGCCTGACCGGGGC
>JBHHXL010000400.1:0-4368 GCA_046757065.1 Anaerolineae bacterium | reverse complement strand
CGACGCGGCCAAACTGTGGGCCGCCGGGAGCCAGTTGTTGCTGGGCGCGGTCTACGGTTTGGTCGCCTGGGACCGGCGGCAGGAGCGATGGGGGCACGCCTCGGCCTGGCTGGGCGTGCTGGGGGCCGGGCTGATCGCCGTCGTCTTCAGCAGCGGGCGGGGCTCGTCGGCGGCCAAGGCGGCGGGGCTGGCCGCGGCCTACGTCTTTGCCGAGAGGTTGCTGCACTGGCTGCCGGCCCAATCCCGCCTGGTCCGCCGCCGGCGGGCGCTGTTGCGCCTGGCCTGGAGCCTCTACCGCCGCCCGCTGCTGGTGGCCGGCTGGAGCGTGTCCGCCGGGGCGATCGGCCTGGCCCTGGTCCGCAACCTGCTCATCCTGGGCGGGCGCAGCCGCGAAATTTGGGCCATTGTGGCCCTGCTGCTGGTCGCCGGCCTGTACGCGGTCTCGGCCCGCCTCTTCCGGCAGCCGAATTTCTTGTGGCTGGCCGCCCCGCTGCTGATCGCCCCCTGGACGCTGCTGACCAAATTGGGCTGGTTCACCGCCTATCGGCCCACCGTTTTCGGCTACGCCCTGGGCTGGGCGGCGCTGGCCTGGGGGCTGCTGGCGCTGAGCCTGTGGCTGGCCCGGCGAACGACGCTGGCCTACGACCGCCCCCTGTTCTGGACGGCGCAGGCATTGCTGCCCTTCTCGCTGCTGTGGGCCGTCGGCGACGTGGACACGGGCCGGATCACGATGGGGCTGGGGGTGGGCTTCTACGGCCTGGCCGCCCTGGCCGACCACCGGAACCTCAAAGGCAGCCTCCGGGGCCCACTGCTCGCCCGCTTCCTCTATCCGGCCCTGGGCCTGATCCCGGTCTGGTCAATCTACCTGCTGGCCTGGCTGGCTCCCGCCGCCCGGCACGAGCACTATGGCCTGCTGCTGCTCCTCTTTGCCCCCCTGGGCCTGATCGCCGGCATCCGGCTAAAACGCCTGCACCCCGCCGACGGGCTGCCGGCCTACCTGACGGGCTACGCCTGCGCCGCCGTGGGCACGATGCTGGTCGCCCACGACCGGTCGCTGCTGGCGGGCGCGCTGCTGTACGACGCTCTGATCGCCCTGGCCTCGGCCTGGCTTTTCAGACAGCCGCTGTGGGTCTATCCGGCGGCGGCCCTGGCCCCGGCTGCCCTGTGGCTGGCCCTGGCCGAAGGGGGCGTTCCGGCCGGGCGGCGCGGCTGGGGGCTGATCGGGTTGGGGGCGATTTACCTGGCCCTGGCCGCCGTCCTGCGCCGCCTCAGGCTGGGCGCTTACGCCACGCCGCCGTTGGCCGCCAGTTTCGCCCTGATCGCCCTGGGCCTGCCCCTCTCAAGCCAGGACCGCACCGGCGCGTTTTGGGCCTACGGCGCCGCCTCGATCCTGTACGGCCTGGCCGCCGCCGGGCTGCGCCAGCCGCTGCTGCTGACCCCGGCCGCGGCCCTGGTCGTGGTGCCGTACGCCGTCGCCCTCCAGTCCTCCCGGCTGGCCCCGGACCATTACGGCCTGCTGCTGTGGCCGGGCGCGCTGGCGGCGCTGGCGGCGGGCTTCCTGCTCGACCAGCGGGCCGGGGCGCAGGGGGGCTTCCCCTGGTACCGGCCCCTGGCCTGGCCGGCGGCGGTGGCAGACCGCTTTATGTCCTGGTGGGCCTTGCCCGTTTACATCCTGGGGTTTGGCCTGGCGAGCGCGGGCCCGCTCTTCAGCAACGGCCGGGCGGACTGGCAGGCGGCCAACCTGGCCGGGTTGGTGCTGGTCTTTGCCTGGGGCGCGTATCGCTTTCGCCTGCGCGGCTGGCTGTTCCTCAGCGCCCTGGCCGGGCAACTGGCAGCCGTCTCGACTTTGGCCTGGCTGGGCTGGTGGGCGCAACCGGACCGGGCGGCCCTGGCCTTCCTGCCGGTCACCCTGGCCACGGCAGCTTTGGGCCTCTACTTTGAACATCGCTACCGGGAGGGATCCCCCCTCCGGGTTGAAGACCTGCTGTGGGGCTGGTCGCGCCCGCTCTACGCCCTGGTCGCGCTCGATCTCATCCGTTTTACCTCGTTTGGGCCGTCGCTGGCCGCCACACTCGTCACCCTGGGGCACGGCCTGTTGCTGGCGACGCTGGCCTCCCGCTGGCTCAACCGCGTCGTGGCCTACGCCGCGACCGCCCTCGGCGCGCTGGCTCTGTTCCAGTGGCTGAGCAGCCTGGAAGGATTGCCCGCCACGGCTTTCCCGACGCCGTTCGCGCTGCTGGCCGGGCTTTTGGGCCTGGGCGGATACGGCCTGACCCTGCTCCGGGCCGATCTGGACGAACGCTACGAGCTAAAACCGGCCGCCGCGCTGTGGGAGCCGGTCTTGCAGCGCGCCGCGCACGGCCTGGCCTTGCTCAGCCTGCTGGCAGCCGCCGGGCTCGGCCTGGACCTGGCCGGCTGGACCGTCCGGGCGCTGCTGGGCTTCCCCTTCCGCCAGGTCGTGGAGGTGGCCACGGTCCTGATGGCCGTCGGAGTCTTCTCCATCCTGGGCCTGTTTTACCTGCTCGTCTCGGTTGCGCGGCAGCGACTATACCTGGGCTACCTGGCCATCGGGCTGCTGCTGGCGGCCTGGAGCCTGTACCTCTTTTTCGTGCAGGCCCTGGAGAACGTGCAGTGGTACGCCCTTCCGGTCGGCCTCTACCTGCTGGGCATCAGCTACCTGGAATGGCAACGCCAGAAGGCCGGCCTGCGCGGCGCGCTGGCCCGCTGGCTCGATTACGCCGCCATCCTGTTGATGGCCGGCACCGCCTTCTGGCAGTCGCTGACCACGCCCTGGCTGTACGCCGCCCTGCTCAGCCTGGAAGGGGCCGGGTTCTTCTGGTGGGGCAGCGCCCGCCGCCTGCGGCGCATCTTCTACGCCGGCCTGGTTTGCATCGTCCTGGCCGTGATAGGACAATTTGTGCAATCGCTGCTATTATTTAACCGCTGGATCGTCTTCGGCGTGGCCGGTCTGACGTTGGTAGCCCTGGCCATCCTCCTCGAAAGGCGGCTGGAGGTCATCCTGGAGCGGTCGCGCGACTGGCGGGAGCGGCTGGAGATGTGGGAATAGGGGAGGTTACTGGGGATTAGGGATTGGGGATGACGAACACCTTGAATCGTCAAACGAAGTGGATCATCACCCTGGCCGGAGGGCTGCTGGCTCTGCCCGGCCTGCCCCTGCTGCTGTTTGGCTTCTGCGCGGTCCTGGCGCTGATGGTTGAAAACGACCCGGAGGCCGTGAACGTCGGCCTGGGGATGGCCACCTTTCTGGCCGTCACCGTCGGCTGCGGCGGGCTGGCCTTCTGGCACGGCTACGCCTCGATCCGGGGCCAGCCCTCGCGCCCCCTGCGCTTGCCGCTGTGGGGCCTGGCCGGCGGCTTCGTCCTGGCCCTGGCTTTGGGCTGGGCCGTCTGGCAGGGCGAGGTGGCCCTGGGCCTGTTTTTTCCGCCGCTGTTGCTGGCCAGCGCCGGCCTGGGCCCGATCCTGGCCCTGGTCTGGTTCAGCGGTGAGCATCCGGGCGGGCTGACCTGGCGGCGGGGTCTGGTAGCGATGGCCGGCGGGGCCACGCTGGGCGCTGGGCTGGCCCTGATTTTGGGAATCCTGCTGCCCTGGATCGTGCTGGTTCTGGTTGCCGGCCTGGCCGAGACGGTTCTCGACGGCCTGCGCCCGCTGCTCGACGCCCTGGCCGGCCGCCAGGTGAGAGAGGCCATCGACAGCCCGGTCTTTATCTTTTTCTTCATCCAGATCGCCCTCATTGCCCCGCTGACCGAGGAGCTGGCCAAGCCGCTGGTCACCCTGCCACTGCTGCGCTACCTGTCCCGGCGCGACGCCTTCTTGCTGGGCGCGGCGGCCGGCGTCGGGTTTGCCGCCCTGGAGAACCTGTTGTATGCTGCCTTCGGCCTCGGCTTCTGGGGAGGCATTTTGGCCGTGCGAGCCGTTGGCGCGGCCATCCATCCCCTGGGGTCGGGCCTGGTGGCCGTGGGCTGGCGCGACGTCTTGCAGGGCAAGGACAACGCCTGGGGGACCTGGTTCCGCAACTACGGCCTGGCGGTCCTGGTCCACGCCCTGTGGAACGGCGGCTCGCTGATCGTCCTGACCCTGGCTGCGGCGGAGTTCTTCGGCGAGTTGCCGCCCGAAGTGGACGTGCTGGGCGTCTCGATGGGCGGCACGACCCTGGCGATACTGCTGGTCCTGGGTCTGGGCGCGCTGGTGGCCGGGCGGGAGGTGGCCCGCCGGCTGTCGCCCGCCCCCGCCACCGGTGAGCAGCTGGTGGCCGCCGGAGCCCCCTCGGACCGGGCGATTGCCATCTGGGGGCTGTTGTGCCTGGCCGCCGTGGTGCCGATGGGCATCGCCGCCCTGCAACTGTTGATC
>JBHHXL010000399.1:0-4369 GCA_046757065.1 Anaerolineae bacterium | reverse complement strand
AGGCCCATTTTTGGATCTACTGAGGCTGTCTAAGGGCCGACCACAACCGAAAGCGTCTCGAGGGGAACCGCATCGTCCGGCACGGGTCCGCCGGGGCCGAGGACGGGGGGCCGTTGTAAGGTGTCAGGCCGGTACAGGCCAACCAGCAGGCGGTACGCGCCGGGGGGAATGGCCGGATCGAGGACCAGTGGATGCCGGTCGGCGATGATCTGGCCGGGCTGCCAGCGCGAGGTCAGGTAAGCTCCCCCCAAAGGCGGCCCGTCGCCCTGGCCCCAAATAGCCCCATCCGCATCGACAAGCTGAACAAAGACAACGTAATCTTCCGCCAGCGGCGCATCAGCGCGCCAGAAGAGCTCCACCGCAAAATCGCAATCGTCCCGGCTCAGGGCGCAGGCAAACTCGGGCCCGGGCGACCCCGCAAACCCGTAGCCAAGCAACTGAACGGCAGACCCCAGGCGGTAAGCAACGGCGTTCGGCAACGATTCCGGGCGGGGCTGCCGGGCCGGGAGGATGTGGACCGCGCCCAGAACGGCCAGGCCGTCCTCGGGCCCGGGCAAGCGTTGGCCCGTCTCCGGGTTGTACAGACCGGCCCGCAACTGGTAGGCGATGGGCGGCAGGTCGGGCGGCATAAGCAGGCGGTGCTCATCGCGGACGTAGGTGGCCGCGTTCCAGGCGGTGGTGGCCACATCGATCTGGGCCTGGGCATCGCCCGGCGTAAAATTATCCGAGGCGGCCCGCGTTTCAACCGGGGGGAAGGTATCCAGGTGGACGAACGTGCTGTAATGGACATCAATCGGCTTGAGAGCCTGCCAGTAAAGCCGGACGCGCAATGTATCGCCCGGCTGAAGGGTCTGAGCCGACAGGTCATAGCCGATCAACCGCACCCGGTCGCCGAAATCGGCCCGGGCCGGGTGCTGAGCAGCCGCAACTTCCCCCGGCGGTGACTGTCGCCGAAACCACGATGTCTGCGTGTCAACGACCAGGATTTTGAAGAGAAACAGCGCCAGCAGCGGCGCGGCCAGCATCACCGTTTGGTTCAATGTTGGACTTTGGCCCGGCCGAGCCTCGGATTCATTGTCCCCCTCTGCCCGCCGCCGGTCGATAACGAACAGGGCCAATAACGCAGCCAGACTCAGCAGTGAGATGATCGCCGCCGCCGTTTGATGCGGCAGCGACACAAATTCCAGGGCCACGTCGTACTCACCGGCGGGCAGGTCGAGCGCGATCAGGCCGGACGGGGCCAGCACCTGAACCGGGACGGTCTGGCCATCGACGCTGGCCTGCCAGCCGGGATAGTAGAGCGTATGAAATTGCGCCCGGAAGGGCTGCGGCGCATCGAAACGATACCGGTCGGCCAGTGGGGTATGCTCCAGGAGCCGGGCGCTGACCTCGGGCGGCAGGGCAGCGCGATTGAGCTTATCGAGGGGCCGGCCGTTGAGATAAGCCTCGACCAGCGGCGAGGAGGTCGGAACCTCCTCGGCCCAGACGGGCAGGTACTCGGCCAGATTGGTGGTGCCGAGGGCCAGGCCGGTCAGCTCATAGCGAATGCCGTCGGCCGGCGTCGGGTTATCGTACTCAACAAACGGAGCCGGGGGGTAAAGATAGGGCGCAACGACCAGGATGATCCCCAGGAAGGCGGGCAAAAAAAACAACATTTCGGCGGTCGAACTATAGCGCAAGTGTAGCGCCTCTCCGAGAACCTGCCAGCCGGCGCCGGCCAAAAAGGCCACAGCCAGGACGGCCAGGCCCATCAGACGCCAGGGGAACTCGGCCACGGCCAGAAAGGGCAAATTCGCCCACAGAAACGCGGAGGGTGGGGTCATCATCAACACGGTCGCGGCCAGCAGCGCCGCGAAGAAGAACCTATGGCGCTGCCACGGCGCGCGCCTGGGGCGGGCCAGGAGCGCCCCCCCCAGGCCCACAATCGCCAGCGCCAGCAGGGGCGGGCTCAGGCTGAAGGGGAGCGGGGGATTGGCCGCCGCTGCGTCCAGAGGCTCCGGCCAGGCCAGCAGATCGGCCAGGCTCAGGAACCGCTGGCGAAAGTCGCTGATCTGAAGATAGTAATCTGCCTGGGCGCGGGTCCATCCCCGGTCAACCGCCACCGGGATCAGAAAAAAGGCGGTCAACCCCAGGCCCAGAGCCAGAGCAGCCAATACCCGCGTCCAACGTTCCCAGCGGCCTCGGCTCAGGAACAAGAACAGCAGGTAGGCCAAAATTAACCCGCCAAAGGCAATGACGTGGAACAGGTGGCTGAGAATGACCGCCGCCAGCGACAGGGCAGCCAGGGCGGCGTAGCGCCAGCGGCCCCATCGATGCAGCCGGTAAAAGGCCAGCAGGCCCCAGGGATAGAGGGCAATCGCCAGGATTTGAGGGTAGTTTCCGCCGTAGATGAGCTGCTGGCGCAACACGAACGGGGTGTAGAGATACGCCGCCGCAGCCAGCAGCGCCGGCCCCGTTCGCAACAGCTCGCGGGCAAAGAGGTACATCCCCAAACCGGCCACATAGAAACAGAGGATGGACAGTAACTTGATCGCCGTCTCAAAATCGGCGCGCAGGAGGTGGAAGACCTCGGCAATGACATAGGGCAGCGGCGGGGCGAAATCGAACAGGGGGTAGCCGTAGCCAAAGGCCATATTGGGCGCCCAGCGCGGCAGAAAAACGCCGTTGCGCCACAGGAAATCAAGTTCGACGGTGCGCAGCAGATGAAGAAGCGCATCGGCCAGGCCCGGCAGGCCCGATTTCAACAGCGGAGAGATGGCCAGGAGTGGCAAAAATAGAGCGACCCCCAGGCCGAGGTCTGGCCTGGATCGAGCTTGAGGTGGGGCAGGCATAGGTTAGGTGCGTCTCCAGTCTGGCGGAAAGTTTTTTCCGGGCGCACCAATTTTAGGCGGAAAGCTGGCAGAAAACAAAAAGCAGGCAACAAGACAATTTGAAATCCTGTTACCTGCCGCCCTACTTAAAAACGCTAACCCTTTGCGGCGCGCCGACCTTGGCGCAACTGAACCCAGATAATTAACTTGCAGACTTCAACATCGCCAGCAGCATTTCAAATTCTTCATGACAACAGTGGCATTGTTTCAGGTGGTCCTGAACCAGGGGCATCATTTCCGCAGCGTTCTTACCATCCAGCACCATTTCAACGAAGCCATCCAAACACTCAGATAACTCGTCACAGGCGATCTCATCAGGCCGGGTGCTCACAATATCTTCGAGCCACCCCCTGAAGGTGTCTATATCTAATCTTTTTTGCCCGTCGTTGACTGGCAAGTCCCCTGAATATGAATATCCAAGCATTTTCTTGACCGTTTTACCAAGATTGTGCAGCCAATTCGCTTTCATAATTTGTCTTTACGTGTGTAATTGGTTAAAGATATTGTGCGTGGCAGTTATGATTGAAAAGTGGCATAAAAGCTGTGGCTCAAACCTCGTAAAGTGAGCCGGTTGGACATTCTGTTGACCTTACCTTCTCGTGGCGACTCCAGAGCTTACACCGCTGATCGAGCAGCTTTCATGCTTTCTACCGCTCCACCATCTTAGACGCAGACGGGTACCACCCTCTTACTTCTCAAAAGCGGCCAGGATTTCTTCGGCCGACATCCCCTCGGCGACCAACGCTTTCTTGAGCCGCTGGCGGGCATCGTGCAAAAGTTTGTAGAGCGCGTTCCGGTTAGTGCCCATGCGCCGGGCCACTTCTTCCAAGGGCACGCCGTGAATGCGCGTCGCCACCAGGGCCTGGCGCTGTCTCTCGGTCAGCTCGTTGTCAATGACCCGCCGCAGGACACGCAACACCATCCGTTGCACGGTTTGCTGTTCCGGCCCTACCCCCTCATCGACCAGGGTATCGGGCACGAAATCACCGTTGGCAATTTCGGTCATCTCATCGAGAGACACGTCTCGCCACCGACGGCGACGTAACTCGCTGAAGGCGACGTTGACCGCGATCTTTTGCGCCCAGGTGGTAAACCGGCTCTCGCCCCGAAACGTATCCAGTTTGGCCAGTATTTTCAACAGGGCGTCCTGAACCAGGTCCTCCAACGTCGACCGGTCCACATTCGAGTGGCTGGCCAGGGTATAGCCCAGACCGCGCAACAAGAGGGCCCGCAAATCGGCCAGGGCATCGTCGTGGTTTGGGCCAGGCTGGCTCAGGTCCGATAGCCACTGAGCATTGTCGCGTTCAACCAAGATTGTCTGTCCCGTTTAAGAGATTGGAGATTGGGAGATTAGGAAATTAGGAGAATGGGAGCGTTGTACCTGTTGGGTATTGGCCGGCGAATCTCCAATCTCTAATCTACAAATCTACAACCTCCAATCTCCCAGTCTACAAAAAGCGGCTCTATTCTATCACAGGCGGGGCCAGGAGTCTAACTCT
>JBHHXL010000398.1:0-4383 GCA_046757065.1 Anaerolineae bacterium | reverse complement strand
TCCGCCTGCTCCCGGACTGACGGTTGAGTTTTTATCGCCATAGTCTTCACCTTTGCTCACGTTCCAGCACAATTACTCTCAGCCAAGTCAACCGGTTCCTTCCGAGGCCAGGAAACCTTGCAAGCTGCGGGCCGAGGCCCACAACTGCGTCTTCAGGAACTCCAGGCGCTTGTTTGCCTCCGGCTGCGGCAGGTCCAGGCGGCGGAAGGTGCTCATGCCGCCGAAAGCGACCAGGACGTGCTCCACCACGGCCCGCTGGCGGGCGATCTGCCGGGGCGGCCCCTGGGCGGCCAGATAATCCGCCAAATCCCCCTCGAACCAGGCGGCCCACTTTTCGACATCGTGATGGCGCAACAATTCTACCAGCGCCCGCAGCGCGCCGACAAATCGCCGTTCCTGAAAATCCTCCAGGCCGGACATCAATCCGCCTTCATCGGCACGGCGTCGTCAGCGCAGCGGAAGCAACGGATGTCGTTGTCCTGGATGCGTTGTTGAAAATGGGCGACGGCCTCGGCCCCGGTGATCAGGCTCTGGCGGGCAGTTTGTGGCTGTAAAACGCGCACCTTGACCAGCCAGCCCCGGCCATACGGGTCTTTGTTGGCGATGAGCACGTCTTGAGCGAACATCTCCAGGTTGGTCGCCAGGATTTCAAGGTCGAACGGGGCGCGGAAGGGGCCAACCCACTTGGCGCTCTCGATGGTGGCCGCGCTTTTTCCCGCTCTAACTTGCCTGCCAATCGCTTTGAAACGGATGTGCAACAACTTGCCTGCGGCCGTTTGGGCGACGTCGGTCATGCCCAGCGTGGCCGTATCGTCGCTCTCGAATCGAACCCACGAATCGTATTCGGGATGGTAATGCAACTCTTCGGGAATGTCGCAACCGTAATAAATAGCCATCGATCGGTTATCATTGTTTCATTGACTCATCAGGCTCCGGGTTGGGCTCCACCGGCCCGCTCGGCGCAATCGATCCCCTCCTCCTTCAGAAACGCCTCGTAGCTGGCGACGGCTTCGGCCCCAGTCAGCAAGTCGGCCTTGTCGGTTTCCCAATCATCGGGTCGAACCCGCACGAACCAACCCTCGCCGTAAGGGTCCTCGTTCAAGATTGTCGGGTCTTTGACAACCGCCTCGTTGGCAGCCACGATCTCGCCGGTGACCGGCGACTTGATGGGACCAACCCACTTGCCGCTCTCGACCGTGCCGGAGCTTTTGCCCTTCCTGACCTTCCGGCCCACTTTTTTGGGCGTGGCCGTAACAATTTTGCCCGCCAGGTGTTGGGCAGCGTCGGTCATACCGAGGGTGACCGTTCCGTCGTCTTCGGGCCGCACCCAGACGTGTTCTCTAACCCAGTACATCAACTCTTCGGGAACGTTACAATTGTTCGCGGTGGCCATAGCGATCCCTCCTCATATAAAATAGGGGGTGTCTGGAGTGCAAAGCTTGCTTTGCCAGATTGTAAACGCAGAGCAAGCTCTGCACTCCAGTCATAACTCCCTCTGAAAATAGCTGTCTATTTGGTGGTCGGTAGCCGGGCATTGTATTGAGGGCTTCAGCCTTTACCAGGCTCAAAGGGCTAAAGCCCTTAATACGGCTGCGAAGCGCGTTGGCTCCTCTGTTTCCCTCGTTGTCGTCCCGCAGGGACTGTCCGACTCCTCTGCTATCGCTATTCGCTATTCGTCGCCGGTCTTTCGTCTCTGTGAGTACTGCTCTATCACCCCGGCGGCAAGCGCTTCGATGAGGTGGACCATGCCCGCCCCGGCGGCGGTGATCTGGACGTGATCGGTGTCGATCAGCCGCGTCACCAGGCCGACCTGCACCAGGTCGTTCAACCGCTCCGACAGCGCCAGCCGCCCCAGCCCGGTCGTTTCGATCAACCATCCCATCGACTGCGAGTCGGCGGGGGCCAGCGCCTTCAAAACGGCAAAGTTGCCCGGATCGGCCACGGTGCGCAGGGCGCGCAGGGTCAGTTCGGCGGCGGCTTCGGACAGTTCTGCATCGTCCAGACTCGACAACCACCCGCCGCTGCCTGATTCCAGCCGGTCCAGCCGGTCCAGGGCCAGGACCAGCGAGCGCAACCGGCCCGCCAGCCCGGCGGCGACGGCGGCCAGGGCCTCGTCGGCCGGCGAAGTGGCGCTCAAGCGGGCACGCCTTCCCCGGCGGGTTGGCCGACCGGCTGGCCCCAGCCCAGCGCTTCTTCCAGCAGTTGCACAATGTCGCGCACCTCGATCTTGCCCTCGTTGCCGGTCGTTTTGACGGCGTCGGTGTACATAATCACATCCTTCGGGCAGGCCACGACGAACAGCAGCGGACCAGCGCCATTGCGCCCGTTGGCAGCGGGGGCCAGCGCCGCCAGCGCCTCGCGGATGCGGTTCTCCGCCGGGCGCTCGCCCTCGGGGGTGACGCCCAGCCAGATTTGACCGCCTCCCGCGCCGCAGCAGTACGAATTCTCCCGGTTGCGCGGCATTTCCACCAGGCGCACACCCAGCAGCTCCAGCAAACGGCGCGGCGCTTCGTAGCCGCCGTTGTAGCGGCCCAGGTAGCACGGGTCGTGGTAGGTGGCTCGATAATGCGAGAGGTTGCGCTTGAGATCGAGCCGGCCCGATTCCACCAGTTGCAGCAGGATGTGGGTGTAGTGGTGAACCGGCCACATCCCGCCGAATTGGGGGTACTCGTTGCGCAGCGCGTTCAGCGAGTGGGGGTCGGTGGTCAAAATCTGATTGAACTGGCTCTGGCCAAAGGCTTTGAGGTTGTCCTCGACCAACTGCTCGAACAGGCCCTCTTCTCCCACCCGCCGGGCATCGTTGCCTGAATTGCGCTCCGCTTTGTACAGGATGCCGTAATCCACGCCGGCCCGGTGCAGGATGGCAGCCACCTTCTGGGTCAACGGGATGACTCTGGCGTCAAAGGAAGCCGTATCGCCCACGAACCACAGGTATTCGGCCGGTTCTTTGGTCAGGTCTTTGATCTTGAAATCAAGCCCCTTAGTCCACCGGGCCCGGGCCCGAGAGCCTTTGTTGAACCAGTTGCCGTTCTTGCCCAACGATTCCAGCGCGCCCTGGATGCCGGAGTCGATTTCGTCCCCATCGTAGATCAGGCGGCGACGAATGTCAACAATGTCGGCCATCGGCTCATTGCCGACCGGGCAAACGCGCACGCAGGCGTAACAGGTGGTGCAGGCCCAAACCGCCTCCGGGCTGATGGCCTGCTCAAGCAGCGACTGCCCGGATGTGCCGCCCCGGGCCAGCGATAGAAAATCCTCGTTGATCAGGTAGCGTTTGTTGACCTCCAGCGCCGCCGGCGATAGGGCCATCCCCGAATTATAGGCCGGGCATACGTCCTGGCAACGATTGCACATAATGCAGGCGTAGGCGTCCACCAGGCGCGGCCAGGCCAGGTCTTGCAACGTTTTGGCTCCGGGCAGGACCTCGACCGGAGCCCCGGCAGGCGTGGCCGGATCGAGCTGGCCGCGCGGGGCTTGCTTGCCCAGGCCGATGTTGAGGGGGGCGACCATCAGGTGAATGTGTTTGCTGCGTACAAAGTAAGGGAAGAAGATGAGAATCAGCCCGATGGCCAGCCACCAGGTCAGGTGAACCCCGGCGTTGAGCGCGCCCGCCGGCAGGCCGCCAAAAAGACCGGCGACGAGGCTGGCAAAAGGCATAAAGGGATCGGGCCGGTTATGCCCGGCCAGGCGCAGGGCCTGCCCCAGGAAGCGCGAGCCGACGTGGATCAGGATGAAGCCGCCGACGATGGCCGAATCGCGGTGCACCCAGCCGCTCGCCACCTTGGGATGCAGCAAAACCCGGTCGTTGAAGGCCAGCCTCGGGTCGTGGCGGATGAAGCGCCGCAGCAAAAAGGCGACCATCCCGGCCAGGGTCAGCACGCTCAGTACGTCGGCCACCAGGTTAAGGAGGTTGATCAACCCCCGCGCCGGGGCCAGGGCGGGGTTGAGTTGGGCCAGCGCCTGGCCGCCGTAGATCAACTCAAAGCCGGGGATAAATCCTTCCAGGACATCGGTCACGTTGACCAGGAAATAGTAGCTGAAGCCAAAAAAGATGAAGGCGTGGAAAACGCTCAGGAGGATACGGGCCCGGAAGATGGGTTTTTGCAGCCCAACCTCAATGAAGGCGACGAGCAACCTGCGCGGCACATCCTTAAGCGGCGGCGCTGCCCGCCCGCTGCGAATGATGCGAAAAATGCCGTAAAAGCCGGCGGCGGTCAGTCCACCCAAAACCAGGGCCATAATGATGAAAATGATGCGCTCAATCAGGGTTAGCAAGGTGAATCTCCCATCAATGTGCTGCGTGGTGCGTGTTGCGTATGTCACGTATTATGTGTCAAGTATCACGTGTCACGTGTCGCGTAGCACTTGACACTTGACACTTGA
>JBHHXL010000397.1:0-4390 GCA_046757065.1 Anaerolineae bacterium | reverse complement strand
TTGTGTCTTTTTTCTTCAACCTTTCACAGATGAGGTATCGGTCACCGATACCGGGCATCTCGACGGGGGTGGAACGGCCCCCCTGACCCCCCAGTGGGGGGAATAGTGGTCAACGCACCCCCCTGTGGGGGGCAGGGGGGCTTTCCTGCCCCCCTGCTCAGCCAAGGTTGTCTTCAACACCTTCCCAGAAAATACCTACCCCTAAAAGCCCCCCAGCGGGGGGGATTGAGGGGGGGAGAAATCGTGGTCAATTGAATCTGCCAACAGATCGTTCGTGCACCCCGCAGCAGAATTTATTTGACGCACTGGCGCTATCATTTTATACTGGGGGGGGTACGAAAAGTCAATGACATACTATCCAATCACGCTGAATCTTGAAAATCGGCGTTGCCTGGTGGTGGGCGGTGGCCCGGTGGCGCAACGCAAGGTGGCGGAGTTGCTGGCGGCCGGGGCGCGGGTGGTGGTGATCGCCCCGCAGGTGACCGCCGACCTGCGTCAATGGGCGGACGACGGTTGCCTTGAATGGCGGACCCGGCTGGCCGAAGCGGACGATGTGGCCGGGGCCATCCTGGTCATTGCCGCGACCGACGACCCGGCCAGCAACGCCCTCATCTGGGAAGCGAGTCGAGCGCACGGGGCGCTGGTCAACGCCGTGGACGACCTGCCCCACTGCGATTTTATCGCCCCCGCCATTGTGCGGCGCGGTCAGGTGACCATTGCTATTTCCACCGGCGGCAACAGCCCGGCTCTGGCCGCCCACCTGCGCCGCTACCTGGAAGGGGCCGTCGGCCCGGAATACGGTCTACTGGCCGAGCTGTTAGGCTCGTTGCGCAAGCGGGTCATGGCCGAGTTGCCCGATCCCGGGCAGCGAGCGGCCCTGTGGCAAAGCCTGGTCGAATCTGATCTACTGGAGGTGCTGCGCCGGTCGGAGAGTGAGGGAGACGCGGCGCTCGAACAAGCCCGAAGCAAGGCGGAGAAATTAGTGCTTGAGTTTATCAACCATGAGCGCTGAGGGGAGCCGACCTATCGTCTACCTGGTCGGCGCCGGGCCAGGCGACCCCGACCTGATCACGCTGCGCGGCCTCGAATGTCTGCGCCGGGCCGAAGTCATCATTTACGACCGCCTGGTGGACCCGCGCTTGCTGGACTACGCCACCCCGTCCGCCGAACGGATCTACGCCGGCAAATCAGCCGGGCATCACTCGCTGGCGCAGGAAGCGATCAACGCCCTGTTGCTGGAAAAAGCCGGGCGGGGCAAGATCGTCGTCCGGCTGAAAGGGGGCGATCCGTTCGTCCTGGGTCGCGGCGGAGAAGAGGCAATGGCCCTGAGGGAGGCGGGCATCCCCTTTGAAGTGGTGCCCGGCGTCACCTCGGCCGTGGCCGCCCCGGCCTGCGCCGGTATCCCTGTCACCCACCGGGGCCTGGCTTCCTCGTTCGCCGTTGTCACCGGCCATCGCCGGTCGGGCGTGGAAGACGGCCAATCCCCCATTCCGCCCCTGCCCAAGGCCGACACGCTGGTGGTGCTGATGCCGGTCACGACCCTGCCGATCATCGTCGAGCAGTTGCTGGCCCAGGGCCGCCCGCCCGACACGCCGGCGGCGCTCGTCCACTGGGCCACGACGCCGCAGCAGAAGACGGTGGTCGCCCCCCTGGCAAACATCGCACAACGGGCCGAAGCCGAGGAGATAAGGCCACCGGCCACGTTGATCGTGGGTGAAGTGGTCTCGCTTCGCGAGCGGATGCGTTGGCATGTTACAGACGAACGATACCCTCACGAATAGCGTATTTCACCAACTCCGTGCTTTTGTGAATGTCCAGTTTGTCCATGATACTGGCCCGGTGAACGGAAACGGTCTTGACCGCAATGTGGAGCCGGGCGGCGATCTGGCGATTGGTCAATCCCTCGGCGATTAATTTCAAGACCTCGGTTTCACGGTTGGTCAGGCGAGGCTTGCGGTGCGTGTCCTGCGACGGGCCGAGGCCGGCGTCCTGGCCCTTATCGGTGCGCAAGCGGTGAGCGATGACCTGGCGGGCGATCTCCGGGGCGAGAAAGGCCCCTTTATTGTGCACGCTGCGGATGGCCGCAGCCACTTCTGCGCCCCCGGAGCGTTTGAGCATGTAGCCGACCGCGCCGGCGTCGAGCAGGCTCAGGATGTATTCTTTATCTTCGTACTGGGTCAGGATCAAAACCTTCACCCGGCGGTCCAATTGCCTGATCCGGCGCATCGTCTCCAGGCCATCCATACCGGGCATGGAGATGTCGAGCAGGATGACGTGGGGCTGAAGGGTCTTCAATTTTTCAATGGCCTCAAAGCCGTCGGCTGCCTCGCCCACCACTTCGATGTCGGAGCGCGTGGAAAGTAAGGAGCGCATTCCCTCGCGCACAATGGCGTGATCATCTACAATCAGAACTTTAATCTTACCCATCTTATGCTCGAAAGAAGTAAATCACGTTGAAAACGTGACCTACGATTTATCATAATTACCTTGATGGAGTACTACGCTGACAATGTCTATCCATCCATTTTGTAACTCGCCTGACTGGACGCCTCCCCGCTTTCCACCGGCACGGAGATGAAGAGGCTGGTGCCGACGTCAGGCTCGCTGGCGATGCGGATGTCTCCACCCAGCAACTCGATACGTTCTTGCATGCCCAGCAATCCCAGGCCCCGACGTTGTCCATCGGGCAAGCGGGTCACTTCATCCAGGTCAAAGCCGACGCCGTTATCTTCGACGATGACGATCACAAATCGTTTTCGGAAATCGAGAGAAATGTCAACTTTACCGGCTCCGGCATGCTCGGCGATGTTGCTGATGGCCTCTTGCACCACCCGAAAGAGAGCCGTCTCCACCGGGCCGGGTAAACGGCGCACATCTCCACTTTGTTCCAGGTGGACGCGGACGCTGGGAGCCAGCCGTTTCTCGGCGTAGGAGCGCAACGCCGCGCACAGGCCCAGGTGATCCAGCAGCGAGGGGCGCAGATCGTAGATGATGTTGAACACCCCCTCGAGTGCCTGTAAGCTGATGCCTTGCATCCGGACCAGCAGGTCCTGGAGTTCGTCGGGATCGATGGTTTCGGCGGCCTCTTCGAGGGTGTACAGCAGACCGGTCAGCGATTGGCTGGTGTCGTCGTGCAACTCGCGGGCGATGCGTTTGCGCTCGTCCTCCTGGGCGGTGATGACCCGCTCCAACAACTTGCCGCGCAATTGTTCTTTGCGTTCCACTTCGCGATAGAGACGGGCGTTTTCCACGGCAACCGCAATCTGGCTGCAAATAGCACTGAGCAGCGACACCTCTTCTTCCTTAAAACGGTGAGGTTTGCAGGTGCCGACACACAGGCTGCCCAGGATGCTCCGCTTGGCAATGAGCGGCACGTGGACCATCGAGCGCAGATTCCCCTGCTTCAACTTGCCCCAGATGCGACCGCCATAAGGCGCCAGGTCGGAAATGACGAGGGGGTGCCTGGCCTCGACCACGCCGTCGCAAGCTCCCTGGCTGAGGCGCAGCCGAGACATGGCCTGGGCCGCCTCGGGCGATAGCCCTCGGTAAGCCACCAGTTCCGGCTCTTCGGTTCGCTGGCGAAGGACGAAAATGGCCCCGACGTCGTAGCCGGTCAGTTGCAGCACTTCGTCCAAGGCCGTCTCCAGGATCTTCTTCAGGTTCAGGGAATGGCCGATGGCGGCGCTGACGACGGCCAGAGCGGACAGTTCCCGGTTACGTTTTAGAAGAGACGTTTGCAGATAATGTTGTTCGGTAATGTCTCTCGATAGCTTGACGACTTCACAGACCTGGCCCTGTTCATCTCGTAGGGGGGAGGCGATGATCTCTACCACGCGGGTGGAGCCGTCGCCGCTCAGGTGCTGGCAGATGGCGCGAACTGGTTCGCCCCTGTCGAACACGGCCACGGCCGGGCAGTTTTGGGCCACCAGGGGGCAGGGTCGTTTCTTATGACCGGCCAGGTAGCAGGGCTTCCCGACCCAATCATCTTTCGACGGGCTTTGGGCCAGGGGAAGCGCGTTTGAGGCCGGTGGTGTTTTGGCCAGCCGCCGCCGGGCAGCGGCGTTGGCCCACTTGATCCGCAGGTCGCGGTCCACGACAATCAATTCGTCATCGAGGCTGTCGATGATGTCTCGCCAGCGCGACGGCGGCGGGCTATCGCCGGCGGCAGCGTCTCGCTGCGGAATATCGCCCGCTTCCGGCAGCGCGCGTCCTCCTCCCCGACCGGGCTCGGGGCAACAGGCAGATGCAGCAGATTGCCGGGCATCGGCCCCAACATCCACAATATTTTGTGCTTCCATTGGCCCCTCCTTGAGGTGGGCGAGTGGGCAAGTGGGCGAGTATGCAAGTCTGCAAGTAGGCGGGTATGCAGATGACTTGCTCACTCGCTCAC
>JBHHXL010000396.1:0-4401 GCA_046757065.1 Anaerolineae bacterium | reverse complement strand
AAGTGGCGGCGTTTGGCCCGAGGGACCACTTCAGGATCTGGCACCTCGGCTTCCACCAGAACCAAATCCATTATTGCCCTCCATCTTGGCCCAGACTTTCCCAGCCATACCCAGACGCTTGCTGCAACGTTCTCTATCCAGCACGGTCCGTTTGGCTCATCGCCTGCTCTCCGGAACGATCTACTGATGGTTATTTGGTTGTTAAGTTGCCTCTATTCGGAATGATGTATTGATGTATGACAGCTACTTGCTACTTGCTACTTGCTTCCCACCGCTACAGCAGGTATCGGTAATGATCATCGTGCCATTGGAAGTTTCAATCAAGCGGATCTGGCCGGTGTAGGCCTGGCTCAAGAGGTCCGGCGTGAACACCTCCTGGGCCCGGCCAAACCCGATCATTTGTTGGTTGAGCAGCATCAGCCGGTCAAACCGCTCGGCGGCCAGGTTCAGGTCGTGCGTAGCGACCATAACTGTGATTCCGTTCTGGCGCAATCTGTCCAAAATCCCGAAAATATCTTCCTGCGATTTTACATCTAACCCGGTCAAGGGTTCGTCCATCAGCACCAGCTCCGCTTCCTGGGCCACGGCACGAGCGATGAAGGCCCGTTGCTGCTGCCCGCCTGACAGTTGGCCGATCTGGCGCTTCGCCAGGGAGGCCATATCCACCAGGTCCAGGGCCTGCCGCACGTGCTCCCAATCCCGGCGTGTTGGCCGGCGGAACAGCCCCAGCTTACCCACCCGGCCCATCATCACCACGTCGGCCACGTCAACCGGAAAGGTCCAATCAACCTGGCTGCGCTGCGGCACGTAGGCGATACAGATGTGCGCGCCGGGCGCATTCCCGTAGATGTTGATCTGGCCCCGCGTGGGGTTGATGATGCCGGCGATAAGGTTGAATAACGTGCTCTTGCCGGCCCCGTTGGGACCGATCACGGCCACGCGCTCCCCCCGGCGCAGGTCAAAAGAGATATTGTCCAACGCCAGAGTGCCGTTGAAACGGACCGAAATCGCCTTCAGTTCCAGGATGGGGCGCTGCGGGTCGTGGGTTGCCTCTCTTGGAGCAAGCGTGCTCACGCGCTGTAATACTTCCATTGTTTAATCCTTATCTCTCCGTCAGCCCTTCGACGATGGCTGTGGTGTTGTAGCGAATGTAGCCAATGTACGTCTCCGCCCCGCTGCCCGGCAGGCCCAGCGAGCCGGTGTAGAGCGGCACCAGTTGGATGCCGCTGTCCTCCGCCAGCCTTTGGGCCAGCACCGGGTTGACCGAAACGCCCACAAAAATAGCCTTTACCTGAAATTGACCGATGGCGTCTTGCAACGCGGCCAGTTCCTGCGCCGATGGCTCGGCGCTGGCGCTATAGGCGGGGATGACCGCACCGATCACCTCCAAACCGTAGCGATCGGCGTAGTAGCCGAAGGCGTCGTGATCGGTCACCAGCTTCCGGCGCTCAGGCGGGATCGCCTCGATCTGGGCGCGGACCCAGGCATCCAGCTCCGCCAATCGGGCTGCGTAAGCCCCGGCGTTGGCCGCGTAAGTCCCGGCGTTGGCCGGATCGAGGGCGCTCAGCGCCCGCTCGATATTGTGAACCATCACGATGGCGTTGGCCGGCGTCGTCCAGATGTGTGGATCGGGGCCCTCGCCTGCGGGTTCCCCCGCTTGACCGAACTGGCGGACTTCGACGCCGGTGGAGACGGGCACCGTGGCGGCCCGGCCGCCGGCGTTTTCGAGCAACTCCGCCAGGAATTCTTCCAGACCGAGGCCGTTGGCCAGGATGACCTGGGCCTCGGCCAGCGCAACAACGTCCCCCGGAGCCGGTTCGAAGCTGTGCGGGTCTGAACCGGTTGGCACCAGTTGGACCAGCTCGATCTTGTCACCGCCCACATTGCGGGCCAGGTCGGCCACGATGCCGGTGGTGGCTACCACGCGCAGCTTCTGGCCGCCGGCCGCCGCAGCCCGGCACTGGGCCGCCCCCGAGGCCAGAACGATCAAAATGGCAATTGCCGGCAGTTTTGCTCGAAAGCGCATCATCCCCCCGTATTGATGGGATCAATTTCAATTATGGCTCTGGCTAACGGACACGCTTTTGATTTGACAGATGGCTCCTGGCGAATGACGAATGACCAACGACGAATGACGAAATATTAGCTGGAACGGCGCTATTATCTACGTTCGTCTATCGTCCTTCGTCCTTCGTCTGGCTAAGTTGCTGACACTTTGCCAGTGTGTCCGTTAGCGAGATTATGGCTAAAACAACAGGCTACTGGCAGGTTGCGCACAGGCCCTGAAACTCCAGCAGATGGCTGCGGATCCGAAAGCGATAGTGCTCCGCCAGGTCCTGGGCAAGCTGCTCAACCGTACACCGGTCGAATTCCACGATGGTGTGACAATTGGTGCAGACCAGGTGGTGATGCCCCCCCGCCGCGGACACAAAACGCTGGGCCGGATCGTTCAGGTAGAGTGGCCGGATGAGCTTCAACTTAACCAGCAACTCCATCGTGCGGTAAACCGTTGCCCGGCTGAGTTTGGGGTAGATTTTCTTGCCTTCTTCCAGAATCTGGTTGTGGTTGAGATGCTCCGGGCTGGTTTCCAGGACCTCGACCACGGCCAGGCGGGCCGGCGTCAGTTTATAGCCGGCCTTTTTCAGTTGTTCGGCCAGGCCGAAAATTTTCGACACGGGCAGACCCTTGCATTGCTAACTGAGACTTTTTCTTAATTATAAACAACCGCTTCGCTCTGTCAAACGAACGACGGCTGCCGGGCGCGCTGGACTGCCCACCCCAGATTCGCCGGGATTCCGGGGCACACCAGACGGTTCTTTCAACTTGGCAAGTCTTTAGAATTGTGGTAAATTTGGGAATTGTTGGCAGTCGTTCTAACTTGAAATGCGCCGTATTTCGAAGACAGTTTAGATCGCTCTGCCCGCATGAGATTTTGAAAGAAAGGAGGCACGGCAAGCGTGGCGGAGCGTGAAACCGGGACCGTCAAGTGGTTCAACAACACCAAAGGCTATGGCTTTATTGCGCGCGATGCGGGGCAAGACATTTTTGTTCATTATAGCGGCATTCGTGGCCAGGGCTACCGCTCACTCGAAGAAGGCCAGCGAGTAGAGTTTACGGCCACCGAAGGGCCGAAAGGCCCTCAAGCGCAAGACGTGATTGTTCTCGCTTGATCGGCGGAAGATCAATTATTAAGTGCGACGCGCCTCTTGCAGGCGCGTCGCACTTTTTTTCTTGAAACGGATCGACTTTCGCCGAAAGAGGGGTAAAGACAGTCAGGCCCGACGTTTCGCCCCACCAGCCCGATCTGTCCGCCGACAAAGCGCCGGTCCTGGGCCAGTTCTTGACAGCGCCGCGGCCGAGGTGCAAAACAACAGAGCTTGATAATGTCTCATAACGTGGTGTAAAATCGATTTGACAAAAGAGCCATCGAGTGCTTCCTTGTGGGAGAACAAGAACCCGAAAGGAGAGACACAATGACCGACCCAACGATGGCCTTGATGGCCTATTTGCGCCAGTTTGGCTTGGAAGTAGACGGTGACTTTCTGCGGGAAGGGGTGAGCTTGCTGGCCCAGCTGTTGATGGAGGTGGAAGTGAGCCAGCAGACGGGAGCAGGCAAGTACGAACGGAGCCCGGCCCGCCGCAATCAGCGCAACGGCTATCGGGAGCGGAGCTGGGAGACCCGAGTGGGTGAGGTCCCGTTGCGCATCCCGAAGCTGCGCTGGGGTAGTTACTATCCAAGCCTGCTGGAGCCACGCCGGCGGGCCGAGAAGGCGCTGCTGGCGGTGGTGCAACAGGCCTACGTGAGCGGGGTCAGCACCCGTAAGGTGGATGAACTGGTCCAGGCCTTGGGGCTGAGTGGCATCGACAAGAGCAGGGTCTCGCGCATCTGTCGGGAGTTGGACCCGGCGGTGAGGGCCTTCCGAGAGCGACCCCTGAGCGGGGCCTATCCCTATGTCTGGCTGGACGCGCTGTACCTGAAGGTGCGTCAGAACGGGCGCATCGTCAGTCAAGCCCTGGTGATTGCCATCGGAGTGCGGGAGACGGGTGAACGAGAGGTGCTGGGTTTGGCCCTGGGAGCCAGTGAAGAAGCCGCTTTCTGGCAAGAATTCCTGTGCAGCCTGGTCCGACGGGGCCTGCAGGGGGTGCAACTGGCCATCAGCGACGCCCACGAAGGGCTCAAAACGGCCATCAGGCAGGTTTTGCCCGGCAGCAGCTGGCAACGCTGCCGGGTGCACTTCAGGCGCAACCTGCTGGCCCATATCCCCCAGGGAGACAAGGCGGTGGTGGCCGCCGCCGTCCGGACCATCTGTCAAATTACGGACGTGAGTACACCAGCTACTAAACTAAAGGTTCAACGAGATGGGATGGTTCAATTACGGGCTGAAATAGGTTGACACTTTT
>JBHHXL010000395.1:0-4424 GCA_046757065.1 Anaerolineae bacterium | reverse complement strand
AGGATGGTGTTGACCTGATCGGTGGTGACCAGGCCGCCGCCGACCATCGTCGGCAGGCGCGCTTCGCTGCGGATGCGGTCGCTGAACGAGGTCAGGAAGCCGGGGCCGTACACGGGCCGGGCGTCGGGCGTGGTCTGGCCGGCCAGGACCTCGACCAGGTCGCAGCCGGCGGCCTTGAGCGCCCCGGCCACGGCCACCGCTTCATCGATCTCCTGCCCGCCCCGGGCCCAGTCGGTGGCGGAGACGGCAACCGAGAGCGGTTTGTCCTCCGGCCAGGTCGCACGCACCGCTGCAAAGACCTCCAGTGGAAAGCGCAGGCGGTTCTCCAGCGGCCCGCCATAGTCGTCGTCCCTGACGTTGGTCAGGGGGGAGATGAAGCTGGCCAGCAGGTAGCCGTGGGCGAAATGCAGTTGCAGCAAATCGAAGCCGGCCTCAGCGGCCATCGTTGCCGCCCGGACGAAGGCGTCCCGGACCTGGTCCATATCGGCCCGGTCCATCGCCTTGGGGGTCTGGTTCTGCGGCGCGTAGGGCAGGGCCGAGGCCGACAGCAGCGGCCAGTTGCCCTCCGGCAGGGGCCGGTCCAGCCCGTAGCGGCGGGGCCGGGTCGAGCCCCGGCGTCCGGCGTGGTTCAGGCGCAGACCGAGGCGGGCCGGGGCAGCGGCGTGAATGCCATCAACGATCTCTTTCCAGGCGGCCAGGTGTTCGGGGCGGTACATCCCGGCGCAGCCCGGCGTAATCCGCCCCTCCGGCGAGACGGCCACCGGCTCCGTCAAGACCAGGGCCACGCCGTCGAGGGCCTGGCCGCGCAGGTTGCGGGCCTGCGTTTCGCCGGGCGCCCCCTCCTCGGCATCGTAGGCGGGGCCGGGCGAGAGGACCACCCGCGTGGGCAAAGCCAGCCCGCGCAGGTTGATGGGGTTGAACAAGGGCGGTACGGCCACCACGGATGGCCGGCCATCGCCGGCTGGGGGGCGGCTCCGGCCGGCGTACCAGCGATCCACCGTCTCGCTGAAGTACGGGTCGCGCAGGCGGAGGTTGTCGTAAGAGATGCGCCCGCTGCGGGTCAGCAGGTGGAAGGCGAATTGCATCGGTTCGAGGTGGGCGTAGCGGCGGATGTTTTCAAAATAGATGCGGCTCTCGCGGGCGGCAGCCTGCAAAGCCTCGACCCGGGGCCGCCGTTCCAGCTCGTAGTCGTTGAGGGCGCGCTCCAGGTCGTCGCCGTGCTGCTCGAAGGCGTTGCTCAGGGTGATGGCGTCTTCCATCGCCAGCTTGGTCCCGGAACCAATCGAAAAGTGGGCGGTGTGGACCGCGTCGCCGAGCAGGACCACGTTGCGGTGCCGCCAGACCTTGTTTTTGACCCGGATGAAGTTGACCCACCAGGAGCGGTTCGACAGCAGTTGGTGGTGGCCCAGGTCGGGGGCGAACAGCTCCTGGCAATAGGCGATGGTGTTTTCTTCGTCGGTCTCGCCCAGGCCGGTTCGCCGCCAGGTGGCTTCGTCGCACTCGATGATGAAGGTGCTGGTCTGCCCGTCGAAGGGGTAGGCGTGGGCCTGGAAGAGGCCGTGTTCGTTCTCCCGAAAGATGAAGGTGAACGAGTCGAAAACCTTGTCCGTGCCAAACCAGACAAACTTGGCCTGGCCCACTTCGAGGTCCGGCTGGAAGACGTCCTCATACGTTTTTCGGGTCAGGCTGTTGACCCCGTCAGCGCCGATGACCAGGTCGTAGCCGGCGTACTCCGTGACGTCAGTGATCTCGATTTCAAAGGTGAGCCCGACGCCCAGCTCTTCGCAGCGGGCCTGCAAGATGTTGAGCAGCTTCTTGCGCGACAGGCCGGCGAAACTGTGCCCGCCGCAGCGGATCGTTTCGTCGCGGTACTTGATGTCGATGGCGTCCCAGACGACGAAATGGTCTGTGATTTCCTTGTAGGTTTTGTAATCGGCCTCGCGGAAGGCGGCCAGGGTCCGGTCGGAAAAGACGACGCCCCAACCGTAGGTGGCGTTGCGGGGGTTGCGTTCGAGGACGGTGATGTCGTGGGCCGGGTTCGCCTTTTTCAACAGCAGGCCGCTGTACAGGCCGCCCGGCCCGCCGCCGAGGATGATGATTTTCATCGCTGGTCCCTCCTGGCTATCCGATCACGTCGGCCAGGCGGTCTAGCTGGCTCAAGTCGGAGACTGTGGGCAAAAGGACCAGCTCATCGCAGCCGGCCTCCTCGTAGCCTCGGATGAACTGGACGACCGCCTGGGGGGTGGTCAGCAGCCCGGCAGCGATGCGCTCGGCGAAGGGGCCGGTGAAGGCGTAGTAGTCGCGCAGGTAGGCGGCTCCCGCCCCGGTCACCTCGTCGCCGCCGAGGGCGAAGTAGCCCTGAGCCCAAATCCGGGGCCGGCCGGGCCGCCCGGCGTCGATCCAGGCCGCGCGGGCTTTGCCGGCGGCCCGGGCGAAGAGCCGGGGCGGCCCGCCGCCGTGGATGTAGCCGTCGGCGTAACGGGCGGCGCGGGCGAAGACGACGTCGCTGCCGCCGCCGACCAGCAGTTCCGGCCCGGCCGGTTGGACGGGGCGGGGTCCAATCGACCCCTCCTCCCAATACTCCCGCAGGCGGCTGAGCTGCTCGCTCAGAATCCGGCCCCGCGTGCGGAAATCGACGCCGGCGGCCTGGTAATCGTCCTGGCGGGCGCCAACCGCCAGACCCAGCGTCAAGCGCCCGCCCGATAAAACGTCGAGGGTGGCTGCGGCCTTGGCCAGCAAGGCCGTCCGGCGTAGCGGGCCGATGACGATGGTTGTGGCCAGGCGCACCCGGCTGGTGACGGCGGCGGCGGCGGCCAGGAGGGTCAATGGCTCCAGGCTGTCGTAAACGACCCGGTCGAGGAGGCCCAGGTTGGAGAACGGCCCCTCATCGGCCCGGCGCGCCCAGTCGAGCAGCAACTCCCGGTCCGCGCCCGGCGTCGTGTTCGGTAATCCGATGCCAACTTGCATAGGTTGTTTCCCCCTGCCCGGCCCGGCCGGTCAAACGCCGACAGTGATACCGCCATCGACGAAGATGACCTGGCCGGTGATGTAGGCGGCCTGATCGCTGGCCAAAAAGGCGTGCACGGCGGCGATCTCTTCCGGATCGGCCAGGCGGCGGAAGGGGATTTGTTGCAACAGGCCGGCCATGATCTTTTCGGGGATGGCCGCCGTCATCTGCGTGTTGACCGCGCCGGGGGCGACGGCGTTGACGCCGATGCCGTAGCGGGCCCACTCCAGGGCCAGGGTCTTGGTCAGGCCGATCACCCCCGCTTTGGAGGCGGCGTAGTTGGCCTGGCCGATGTTACCCAGGGCCCCGATGGAGGTGGTGTTGATGATGCGCCCGGATTTCTGGCGGATCATCGGCACGGCGGCCAGTTGCGAACAGAGCCAGGTTCCCTTCAGGTTGACGTCCAGGACCGCGTCCCACTTTTCATCGGACAGCAATTTGACCTGGTCGTCTTTGATACGGGTTGTCAGGCCGTCGCGGGTGATGCCGGCGTTGTTGATCAGGATGTCCAGCCGGCCAAACTGGTCCAGGGCGGTGTCGACCATCCGCTGCACGTCCGGTCGGGCCGCCACGCTGCCCACAACCTGGGCGGCCTGGCCGCCGGCTCCGGCGATCTTCTGGGCGGTGGCTTCCAGGCCCGCCGGGTCCACGTCGGAGATGACCACCTGCGCTCCCTCCTGGGCGAAACGCAGGGCGGTGGCCTGGCCGATGCCGTTGCCCCCGCCGGTGATCAGCGCTACTTTTCCCTCTAGCAACATTGTTTGCACCTTTCGCTACCCGTTTCCATTCCGCCGCATCAGCAACGTCCACTCGCCATCGACCACGACCTCGTCGCGCTGGTTGCGCATGCGGGCGGCGAAGCGTACCACGCCCCGGTCGGGTTTGGAAGATTCCTTTTTGTCCACAACCTCCAGCTCAAGATGGACCGTGTCGCCGAACCTGACCGCGCCCTTGTAGCGGATGACCTGCTCCATCAGGGCCAGCGTCGTGCCCTCGAAGATGCCCGTCCATTGGGCCATACCGGTCGCCATCGAGACGACGAGCATGCCGTGGGCAATGCGCTCGCCGAAGGGAGTGCGCTTGCCGAACTCGGCGTCGGTGTGCAGGGGGTTAAAATCGCCGGACAATCCGGCAAAGGCCACCACATCGGCCTCGGTCACGGTCCGGCCCTGCGAGGCGTATTTAGCCCCAACCTCAAATTCATCAAATGTCAGGCCACGAGTTTTGGTCATTAGGTTTCACCTTGTCGTTGTTCAGAAATAGACTTATCGTTTGGCAGGATGTTTCTTGGAAGAAAATGAGCGGTTGTTTACGGACAGTTACCCTGGTATTGAGTGTGTAAGGCTTGATACTGTGGCGGCAACTCAACACAGGGCCGGGTTGTCGCCCGCACCCCCGGAGCCGCATGAGTTTAGCT